>JAKITM010000038.1 GCA_021648045.1 Lysobacterales bacterium | reverse complement strand
ACAAAAATGAGCCTCACACCACCTGATTTCAAAAAAGATATTTTCTTATATAAAGTACCACGGGCTTGTCCAACAATAGGATAAGATTGTGGATCGCTTCGCTCTCACAATCTATCCTTATTCGTTAGTTAGAATATGGCTGCCGTTTTTGGTTAAATCAGCTGTATGGCAAGTTGCACAACTGCGTTCTCTGTTAATAGAAGTTTTTTGCCACAGCTGCTTTCCATGCTCTGGATTAGCTGGGCCGGCACCTTTTGCGGTGTATTCCTGCAGCAATTGATCAACACTGCTACTTTCTGCCAGAGATACGCTGAATGGGGTAATGATGAGTGTTATGATCATAATAGTAGATGCCTTCATGACTGCTCCTCTGGCTCTTTAGTTTTTAAACCGGTTATCATGGCGGATGCCAGATTCTCTTTATGAATAAAGCTCTCGATCAGGACACCTGCAAGGTGGATAAAGATTAATGCCAGGGTAAAGTTGGCAAAGAATTCATGCACTTGCTCGAGAGGATCAGCCCAGATGCTTTCTGCCTGAGTGAACCATGCTGCAACGGGGCCAGCCTGCTCTTCGGCACCAAGCAATAAAATACCGCTCAATGTTGTTATGAAAAGACTAAACATAAGCAGAAATATCATTACAGCACCTGCCGGATTATGCCCAAGATAGCGTTTTGCCTTTAACCCTAAAGTATCTTTGATAAATTGAATTATCTCTCTTGGGCTATAGGAGAAATTTGAAAAGCGGGCGTAAGGTGTTCCGGTAAACCCCCAAACAAATCGAATACACAGTAATAGAATAATGAGATAACCGGCCCAGCTATGAATAGTTAAATAATTATCTTCGGTAATGTAGGCAATAGTAAATGCACTGACTAATGCCCAGTGAAAAAACCTTATCAAAGGATCCCAGACCCTTATTTGTGCTGATTCAGTCATAATTGTTGCTCTCAGATTTTTACTGGTCTCACTGTATCAGTTGAAGCTGAAACCAAACTGAAAACCATGTTCTAAGGCACGGTAGTTACTTAGTTGTATGAACACATTATATATTTACTGCTTTGTTAAGCCTGGTAAAAGGCAGCTCAGATCATCCTCGCCTTGGCCGGCAGCAGCTTGTCGATATGAACAGCCTAGATAGTAAGTATTGGTGATATACGGGAGGTTTGAATGACACAGCACTTTCAAACGAGTAAAAACCAGAGATTAGCTGTTATACTGCAAGTTAAAATTATGTTCTGTTGAGCAATTTATTGGGAGTTTTAAATTTGTGATTCCATATAAAGGTCGGATGTTTTTTCAAGCATAAGTCATTTAATCATATAGCTGCGCTCTTTCATTTCTATAAAGGTTTAGGTCAAAAGATATAACGCTTTGTCATTTTCAAATTTTCAAAAAATTGTTTACCTGCAACGGCAGATGTCGCGCGATGACGACCTTGAGTATTCTGAATTACACTCGCGGGATCGTTCCATTACTTTAACCACAGATGCACCCGAAAGCCCGGATGAGGAAGGGCAACTAAGCTACTGGTTATCTAAAATGGTAACGCCTGCAGATCAACAATTGGCGGCTGAAATCGACTCCGGACACCGCTTGATTCGTATAGGTCTTGGTTTTTTAGGCGCGCTGTTCGGCTGGTTAACCATCATAGGTTTATTCCAGTACGATGGCCAGAATCGGGTCAATTTGGTGTATCTGCTACTTGTTCTGGTTGTCTTACAGTTAAGTCTTACCGGCTTAACCTTAATCGCCATGCTGCCGCAGTCATTGACTCGCTGGTTACCGGGTTTCCACAGTTTCCAACAACTATTGCGTTGGTTTAGTCCCGGGCGACTACAGAAGTTATTTTCCCGGTTTATGCCTGCAACTGAGAGAGATGGCATCCTTCAGTTACTCGGTCGGCAGCAGAAAATCTATGCCGGGATCGGCAAGTGGCAGGTTTTCAGTTGGTCGCAACTGTTTGCAGTGGCTTTTAATCTGGCGGCACTAATCAGTGTGTTCGGCTTAATTGCAAGCCGGGATATTGCTTTCGGCTGGAGTTCAACGCTGGATATTGACCCGGATGCAATTTTATCTGTCACTAATATGCTTTCATGGCCATGGCATGCTTGGCTGCCCGCCAGTGTTCCTGACTTACAGTTGATTGAAACCAGTCAATATTTTCGTGTGCAAAATACTGCCGTGCAAGTGAGCCCGGAAGTTCTCGGCCATTGGTGGCCTTTTGTGATGTTATCTCTGCTTTTTTACGGACTTTTACCGCGCTTGTTACTCCTAATGTTTTGCAAAGTTCAGCTAGGCGCTGCCTATGCACATGCTTTTCAGCATTTTCCGGGTCGCCAGGAACTGCTAACACGCCTGAATTCTGCAGTTATTGAAACCCGGGCAAGTGAACATGAAAGCAACACCGATGCGTTTATTTCTGCATCAGATACAGAAAAACCTCAGCGTATCAGTGAGGCGCTCATCCTAATCAACTGGGCGGGTTTTGAGTTTGATAATACCAAGCTGTTGGATGACCTTATGAGCATCGGGCAGTTCACTAAAAAAACCATGTTCAAGGCTGGGATTAATTGCAGGCTGGAAGATGATGAGCAGGTCATTGCCGAAATCAGCAAGTTGGATGCGGGTGCGCCTATTGGACTCATCCTCAAAGCCTGGGAGCCGCCACTGGGTGAGTTGGCAGACTTTATTGCAGACTTGCGTAAAATTGGTTCTCCGCAGCGAATGATTTACCTGTTGCCACTGGCGATAAAATCACAGGCTTTGCTACGGGTGGAAAATAATGACCTGCAAGAATGGCAACGATTTGCCCAGCAACTGGCCGATCCCTGGATTACTGTGCATACAATAATGTCAGGAGATGCGGCATGAGTCTAATTCCACGGTTTGCAGTTGTTGGTCATCCCAATAAAGGCAAGTCGAGCATTGTCGCAACCCTGGCGCTGGATGATTCCGTTAGCGTTGCCCGGTCATCAGGCACTACCCGTCACAGCCAGTCATTCCCGATGAAAGTTGATGGTCGAATATTGTATGAACTTATTGATACACCGGGGTTTCAGCGTGCCCGTAAGACTTTGGCCTGGATGCAGAATGAGGCAGAAAAGGTTCACGATAGGCCCGAGGTGGTCAGGCGATTTGTAGATCACTGGCAGGGAACAGATCAATTTATTGATGAGTGCGAACTACTAAAACCGATTATCAATGGTGCCGGAATTATCTATGTGGTAGATGGCTCCAGACCTTACGGCACAGAATATGAAGCAGAAATGGAGATATTGCGCTGGAGTGGTCAACCGAGCATGGCGCTTATCAACCCCATCGGCAGCGATGAATATGTCGAAGAATGGCGTGCCGCGCTGAATCAATATTTCCGAATTACCCGAGTGTTTAACGCAATGACGGTTGAATTTCAGAAGCGGATTGAAATACTCAACGCCTTTGGTCAATTGCAGGAGAGCTGGCGACAGCCATTGCAGCAGGCGGTAGGCTGTTTAGCTGAAATGCGCAAAAACCAGCATCAACAAGCCGCAGCTGAAATAGCTAAGATGGTTACTAAGATGTGTGCTTTCAAGCTGGAAAAGAAAATCTCCACTGAGGCTGAGCCGATGAAGTATCAATCGGCATTGGCAAGCAAGTTCTTTAATAAACTACGCAAACTGGAAGCAAAATGTCGTAGACAGGTAC
This sequence comes from Lysobacterales bacterium, assembly GCA_021648045.1. GTDB lineage: Bacteria > Pseudomonadota > Gammaproteobacteria > Xanthomonadales > SZUA-36 > SZUA-51. The sequence continues at coordinate 18,170 of JAKITM010000038.1, read as the reverse complement.
AGGCTCTGTACCAGCATACCCATTTGCATAGCCAAGAAGATGCTATTGAGTTATTGGATAGCGACTTGTTCAAATTAAAAGACTGGTATCTGTGGGGGCTGAGTAAAATACAGTTATCGGCTATCAGCGCGGCAGCCGGTGCAACAGCAGGCTTGGCCGTTGATGCGGCAGTTGGCGGCGCATCCCTGATGCTGGGAGCCATTTCAGGCGGCATTTTGGGGGGCGCAGGTAGCTGGTTTATGGCAGATAAAATAGCTCGGAAAAAAATCTCAGGCGTGCTTCCCCTAGGCGGTAAAATCCTCACATTTGGGCCGGTTACAAACCGCAATTTCCCCTATGTTTTACTTGGTCGGGCACTGTATCACCAACGCCTAGTTGCCGGCAGACCACATGCACAACGAGATGCATTAAGCCTTAAACAGCAGAATCAGAACGACTGGCTGAACGAGTTAAATCAGCAGCAGCGCAAACAACTCGATAAGCTATGTAAATGTCTCAGCCAGGCAGAAAAGCCAGATGAAACCAGAGAAAATCTGGTGTTATGGCTGCAAAAAACCATCAGTTTTTCAGAAATAAATAGGCCGTAGGGTGGGCATTTATGCCCACGCGTAAAAGCCAGCCACACCAAGTCAATTTCCTGAACATTATAATACCGCGCGTGGGCATAAATGCCCACGCGTAAAAAGCTTGCCAGAATCAACAGTTAGCCTAGCACGCGCTTTAACTCGGTAACGCAGTGGCTCCCGCTTTAATTAATGCTGTGGTTAGTGCTAGCACAGTGGTGCTTAGGTGCCTGAGCTTACCCTTTGAGTGGAGTGTGTACTGACAAAAAACTGTCACATATATCACCAACAGTTTTAGTGCAATGCTGAAATTATAGACAACAGCGATTTGAACTTTATTTGATATTGGTTTTGCTAAGCTAGCTTTTTAATTTCAACCGGAGTATCAAATGCAAACAATCAAACCAATATTACTTATGACTGTGGTCCTGTTAACGAGCTTGTCATTTGCATCATTCGCTAAGGAATCAGTTTTTGATGTACAAGCACAAAGTGTTTTGTCGGAATGGTTTTCAGTGGACCCCAAACACCTCATCAATATGCAACAAAACGCTATTGATGCAGATGAACTGGGTGAAAGGTTTAACCTTAATTTTACCAGTGACGATCAACAAACAGTCAATGGAATATTAGCAATGCCTGTAGATTATGATAGTGCGCAAAAACCGGCATTTAAACTGGCTTTATTATTGCATCCTATGGGGACTGACCATACATTGTGGTTTAGCCATGACAACCCCATTAATGCCGAAAATATAAGCATAAAACTGCGCAAACAAGGTTTTGCGGTGTTGGCTCTGGATGCTAGGCGCCATGGTGACCGCAAAGTAGGTGATATAGGCCTAAAAGACTTGATCGAACGGGCGCACAGCCCATATAGGCGCTTATATGACGATATGATTATAGGCACTGTTAGGGATTATCGATTGGCTTTAGCCTGGATGAAGTCAGAGTGGGACTTATCTGATACTGATATTGCTGCAGTTGGATACAGTATGGGAGCGCAAATGGCTCTTTTATTAGCCAGCTATGAGCAGAGTATCTCTTATATCATCAGCATGGTACCCCCGTATATTGACCAAACTCTCTCACCCGTAGCACCCAGACACCATGTATCAAGAATAAGCGCTGCTAAAGTGCTATATCTTGCTGCAAAACAAGATCCATATTCAACCGAAAAACAGAGTCAATATGTTTTTGAATTGATTGGCAGTAAGCACAAGAGCATCCGGTACTTTGAAGGTGGACATGTATTACCTGCAGCCTACCTTGAAACAGTTATGCATTTCATTGATGAAAATATGACAGGAGACAGGTAATGCCTGATACCGTTGTCGAGGCACATGATGTACACAGAAGTGTGGATACACCAGCAGGATCCTTACAGATATTATCGGGTATAGACTTGACAGTATATTCTGGTCAATCAGTAGCTATTTTGGGTGAGTCCGGTAGTGGTAAATCTACCTTATTAAGCTTGTTGGCGGGTCTGGATTTACCGCAGTCTGGCCAAATCAAGATCAACAATCAAGAAATCACCAATATGAGTGAAGACCAAAGGGCTGTGCTTAGGGCTGGGTGTGCTGGCTTTGTCTTTCAATCATTTTATTTGATGGAGGACCTGACTGCTTTGGAAAATGTGGCTTTACCACTTGAGTTATTTGGGCACAAAGCACCTTATAAGATGGCAAGAAGCTGGTTGAGTAAGATGGGCCTAGAAGAGCGGGTTCACCATTATCCGAAGCAATTATCAGGTGGAGAGCAACAGCGTGTGGCCCTGTGTCGTGCCTTTTCCGTTCGGCCTACCTTGTTGTTTGCTGATGAACCTACAGCAAACTTAGATCACAATACTGCACAATTGGTAATCAAACAATTATTTGATTTGCACTATGAAAGCAATAGTGCAATGGTGCTGGTAACACATGATGATAAGTTAGCCAAACGATGTGACGCTATGTACTATCTCAAACTGGGACAATTACATGCAGCTTGAATTAAAAAAACAGAGCCCTGGCCAACTGGCGCAAATCTTAATGTTATTTCGATATTTGGGTTGGCGATCACTTTCGCAAAAGGCCAATATATTACTCACCTGTTGTTTGTTTTTCAGCGCTTTAGCAGCTAGTGGCTTGGCCTATTTTTCTGCGGGCGCCCAGGCTGCTTTAAATAAAGATATTTCAACCTTTCTGGGGGCCCCCTTAGTCATTCGTAGTGACCAACCACTCCCCGGCCAATGGTGGCAGAGGTCAACTATTGCGGCTCCAGTAGAGACTGTTTCCTTAACTCATGGTGCCAATGGACTGGGTGGTTATCACAGCATTGCACTCAAAGGTGTTACATCTACCTATCCTTTGCAAGGAGAGATAAAACTCAGAAATGCTGTTGGGCCCTTTACCTCAACAGGCGAAAGCTTAATGCATTCAAAGGCTTGGTTAGATGCTCGTGCAATGGCTGTTCTAGGTGTCGATCTTGGCGACCAAATCCAAATAGGTGAAGTATCCTTTACAGTTACCGCGCAGGTGCTTTTTGAGCCTGATAGGCTAACTCAATTACAATACATTTTACCCAGGGTGATGGTGCATCTGGAAGACTTAAGGTCAATAGGCTTAGATCTTAACAATGGCAGGAATGAGTTTCGTTATTTGTTTGCGGCTGAAAAATCGATACTACAAGAATTAGAATCATCATTGCCGGCGATTATAAAACTTGATTATCAGGTATTGAAGCCCGAAACGGGCCAACATCCTTTTTCCAGATTGGCTCAGAGAGCTGATAAAATGCTGGGGATGGTTTTGATTTTTGTGCTGTTACTTTGTGGCGCAGCTGCGACAATCCTGGTTAATTTCTCTATTCAAAAGTATGTATTGCCAGGCACTATGTTGCGTTGTATGGGGATTAAACGAAGTGTGTTTTCTTCGGCTTTGTTATTACAATTAATTTTGATGGCATTGGTAAGTGGTGTTTTAGGAGGCATTGCTGGCTGGCTAATACAGCCCTGGTTAAAAGACCTATTAATGCCACATTTGGTGCTTGCGGATATCACCTTAAGTTGGCAAATTTCTCTCACAACCCTGGGTATAACTTTGTTAGCTCTTACGGCATTTGTGTATCCCCGCTTAGTGGCTTTGTCGTTAATGCCAGTGAGTGCTGTACTGCGTGGTCAGGCGATCACAGGTAAAAATTATTTTGTTTCCATTCTCAGCGCCTTGTTTTGTGTAGCTTTGCTTCTTTGGTATAACAGTGACAATGTACGCTTAACCTTATTATTAAGTCTCGGCGTTGTAGTTTTAGTTGTTTTGACTCTAGTTTTCGGCTGGTTGCTGAGTAAGAGCACAGGACTGTTGCATTATTTGAATCACGGTATTGTACGCGTAGCACTCAGGTCTATTGGTCGCAGTTCTAAAAAACACATAACCGTAATGGCCACCATTGCTTTGGCCAGTATGGCATTATTAATGACGGCGAATTTACGGGGAAATTTCCTAGATAGATACCATGTGCAACTGCTAAGCCATGATGGTAATTATTTGTTCAGTGGTTTGCCTGTAAAGCAAAGGCCGGAATTCATGCGTTTGATGCAGGAAAATAAGATACCAATCAAGGGGAGTTACCCAACAGTTTCAGCAAAATTATTCTCCATCAATGGCCAGGCTATAGATCAAGTCTTGACCGCAGAAAGTGATACCCGCGAAGAAACCCGCTCGCCGGTTCGCCTATCATGGTCAAAAGATGCGCCGAAAAATAACACAATGTTAACTGGCGCATGGCCAAAATTGGGTAGTGGTGAGGTTTCTGTTGAGGCAGAAGTGATGAGCGATCTTGGTTTGAAAATGGGGGATGTGTTGGGTTTCAAAATCGGAGATGAAGTTCTCTTAAGTAAAATTAGCAGCAAGCGGGCCTTTAAAAGTGGCGGCTCAATGGTGATGTTTTGGTTTATGTTTGCTCCAGACACCTTAAGTGATTATGCTCAACATGACATGGGCGGTATAGAAATTCAGGCCGATAATAAACACATACTAAGCAGTATTGCCTATGAATTCCCTGCTGTTTTGATCATCGACATTGAACAACAAGTCAGTAACATGCGTGCAATTATGATAAGTATTACAAAAATTATGAATAGCATACTGATGTTGTTGGTTTTAGCGGCTCTAACCGTCCTTATAGCATCGGCTTATACCAGTTTGCATGTGCAACACAGACGGATTAATTTAATGCGAACTCTGGGCGTTGTTAAAAGTAAGATTTATGTCGTGTTATTGATAGAGCAGGCTGTGGTTGGCTTTGTTGCGAGTCTGATTGGTGTATTAGGTGCTCAACTCATTGCGAATATTATGTTCAAGCAACAGTTTGGTATATCTTATAATCCAGACTGGGTTAGCTTGGGATTACTTATTATGGTTGTTACAGGAGTTTTTGCCTTAATGGGCTTGATCAACGCATATTACAGAATTAAACAACCCATCCAGTTATTTCAACAAACATGAGGATTCTATTGATAGAAGATGACCCTGATATCGCTGCCAACATTGGTGATTATCTAGCGGTTTTGGGCCACCATATGGATTTTGCCGATAACGGCGATTTGGGCCTAAAATTGGCTACTAGTCATAGCTTTGATGTGATCATTTTAGACATCAACTTACCGAAAATGGACGGTTTCACATTATGCCGTAAATTACATGAAGATTATCAGTTACATATGCCTGTGTTAATGCTAACTGCCAGAAGTTCTCTGGCAGATAAAATCACAGGTTTTCAAGCAGGTGCTCTAGACTATTTGGTGAAACCATTTGCCCTTGAAGAACTGACCTTGAGAATCAACGCATTGACTCAGAAACAAGACAGCCACAAATCCAGGTTGTTAGAAGTTGGCGAATTAAGTTTAGACATTAGTTGCTGGCAAGTTAAAAGAGCAGGGAAAGTAGTACCGATGCATAGGGCTTGTATGCAAATTTTAGAAATGATGATGCGCTCTTCACCTCAGGTGGTTTCAAGGCAAGATCTTGAATATCTGTTATGGGGCGATATACCGCCACAGAGTAACCCTTTGCGTTCACACATGCATGAACTTAGAAAAGCGATGGACAAACCTTTCGAATTTGCTATGTTAAAGACCATAAAAGGCGTGGGTTACCAATTGTGTAGTGAACAAAAGCATGCGAATTAGTATTGCCAGGAGAACAAAGCAAGCCATTGTTGGCCTGACACTGGTTTTGTGTATAATTTTTATGGGGCTAGCCATGCTAATGGTTTATATGGTCGAGGATCAGGTGTTTGCTAATGTATTAAAAAGTGAACAGCGTCAGTTTGAGCAACTCCCGGCTATTGAGCGTTCTGTATGGCAACCAGATAACCGGCATATGAAACTGTACTTAGACAGTGATTACTTACCTGAAAAATTGAAATCATCGCTTGGCTCAGAGCTCGGGGTTTATGAATACTTTGATGATGCTCAGGCTTTGTTTTTATTAAAGGGTAAGGTAGCAGGTGAGCAATCCAATTACTTTATCAGTCTCGATGTCAGTGAATTATTGGCTGTAAGGTTTGGTCGTTCTGAGCTATTGATGTTGATATCTATAATTTCTCTGATGCTAATATTAGTATCTATAGTAGTTGCTAATCGGCTGTCAAAGCAAATATTATCGCCTTTAAAAAAATTAACCAAACAATTACAAAATGAAGATGATGAGTTACCTCAAGGCTTTTCTAATGATTTTTATGCTGATGATGTGGGTAAGCTAGCTCATCATTTAGAGCTATCTATTGGTCGGGCAAAAAGAGCCGCTCAGCGTGAATTTGAATTCAATAAAGGTGTTAGCCATGAACTCAGATCGCCTATTCAAGTGGCACAGAGTGCGCTAGAGATACTGCGTTTACCGCAGTCTGAAAATGATATTGACAGACCATCTGTCTTAAATAGGTTAAATAGGTCAATTGAACAAATGAAACAGATCACAGAAGCATTTTTGTGGCTAGCTAGCGATCGAGTCATTGGCGATCAGGTTTGTGAGATGAGAGCCTGTATGGAAAAAATCAAATCTACATACCTTGAAACTTATCCCGATCATTTGATTAAAGTAAATTACTCTGCGGACTCTAATCTGCCAATTAATGTAGCTCCAGAAGTGTTTGTGGTAGTCATTGGCAGTTTTGTGAAAAACGCCATCCAGCATGGATCAAACAATATAGTTAATTGTAGTATCAGCGAGCATTTGATTTGTATCGAAAACCCTAAAAACATGGGCCAATCGAGTGAAACTTCTGGATTTGGAATGGGCTTTGTTATCGCCCGCCGCATGTGTGAAAAACTCGGCTGGCATGTGCGTTTTATTCATGATAATAAACATGTCTTTGTGGTGGAAGTTAGTATTCGTTAAAAGTGACTTTGGAAATAAACTCTGCGTTGCCGTAGGGTGGGAATTTATGCTCACGCGTAAAAGTCAGCCACACCAAGTCAGTTTTCTGAACATTTGTAATACCGCGCGTGGGCACAAATCCCCAATCAGCCTGAAAGTTAAACCTCGCTAGCCTACAACTGGGTAAAATTCAGGTCAAAGCCTAAAACAATTTGCCATAAGCTTTCCAGTTCGATGATTTCTGTGCTACTTAGGGTGGCCAGTATACTGCTGGTTATACGCTTATTATCAATGGTTCTGGTTTGGTCCAGCATAATGTCTGAATCAGCGGTTAGCCCAGCACGCGCTTTAATTCGGTAACGCAGTGGCTCGGCCGCATCAATTAATACTGTGGTTAGTGGTAGCACAGTGGTGCTTGGGTGGCCGGCCTCATTAAGTAAATCACTTTGCATAACCAGGCAAGGGCGAATTTTACCTGCTTCTGTGCCCTTGGAGGGGTTGAAGTTAGCTAAATATATACAGCCGCGTTTATAAGCCATCGCTATCGGCAGCAATAAAGTCGGTGGTTGTCTGTCGCGCTTGTTTTCTGGTTTTGCGCGAAGCGGATAGAATTTTTTGTCTAAGCTCGTCCTTATCCAGTTGTCTGGAATAATTTCTTACCGCATCCCGAATAACCTTAGAGCGGGTAGTATGTAAGCGTACTGTTAGCCGGTTTAAGACGGCATTGAATTCATTATCTGCTTTTACAGTAATAGTTTTCATGGTAATACCTCAGTAATACTGAAGTATTATACAGCTAAAATAATAAATTAAAAGCAGTTATATAGTCAGATAGTAGGAAAGTGGCAATCGCAGCAGATTTCTTCTCGCTCTATCAGAGTAATCATAAAGCTGAACACAGGGCGAACAGGAATGTTTCAAAGTAATTTATAACACAGCAGCCAAAGCGCCAAAGTGGAACAACGCTAACCAAATCATCCAGCGTTGCGGCGATGCCTTCCGTGAGCAACTATCAAAAAAAGCGTTTCATATAGAACGGGATGATGGCGAGGATGTGCTGGTGAAAAAACGGCATAAGGCTCCGCGATTTGCATTTTCCCTGGTTAGCAGTAATGTTAAAGCCGTGCGGATTCACATTCAAAAAGAATAACGCCCCGCAAACTATCAGCTTAACTTTACGCGTGGGCATAAATGCCCACCCCACCTGAACGCTAAATCTCCAACAAACTGTAAGATATCCCCGGGGCGGGATATCTTGGGGTTGCAGGAATGTTAAACTAAATATGCTGGACAGTTGTCCACTAAATACTGTTTAGTAGTTAACGGGATAGTAGTGATGCTGAAAATAAAATTTAAGCAAGTTGCATTTAAAATCAGCCTGCTGTTGATGTTGTTATATGCAACAGATGCTGCAGCTGTACGCTGTGGTAGCAAACTGATTAAAGAAGGCGATCCGGTATCTCGCCTTGAGCGCTATTGTCCTGAACCATTCTGGATTGAGCGCTGGTCTAGGCCTGCGGCTCTGGATAAATCACCCTATGCCTTGCAGCTGACGGATGGGATGGAAGCTTGGTATATTAATTTCGGGCCGCGTAAATTAGTCCGTAGAATGGTATTTCGCAATGGCGTGCTCAGGGAAGAGCAAACACTGGCTTATGGTTTTAATCGTGCCCCGGAAAAAAATAATTGCAGCGGTAGTGATCTCGACAGCGTGGGTAGGACGCTAGTAGATTTGTACCGGCGCTGTGGAGCACCGGATCATGAAAGTTATTACCCGGTGACCATTTACCCTGGTCAACACCATTACCCTCAACAATATCCCCAGCATATTCCGGGGTACATCTATCCGCATATTTCCGTTGTAGTTTATCGCTTAGTGTGGACCTATTATCCCCGGCGTGGCGATACTCGCGTTTTTCATATTGAAAATGGCAATGTAGTTCAGCGGCTAAAATATCGTGAGTAGAGCGATTTCCTCATTGTTTTAATCAATCAAGCTGACGGAAATCTTTAGCCCGTTTACGCATATTCTTGTAGGCTATTTTTTTGGGTAGCCAGCGCATCAGGCGCTCAATTGTGCGGTACTGCCGACCGGGAATTGAAACAGGCAAGCTATCTTTCTGGTCAATTTGAGCCAGTGAATAACTAATTACATCTTCAGCTTTCAGCCACATTTTTTCTGACATATCTGACATTTGTTCACGCGTGCCAGTTACATCATGAAATTCTGTATAAGTAAACCCAGGGCAGAGCGCCTGAACTTTAACGCCGGTATTCAGGTTTTCCATCGCGAGCGATTCAGAAAAGCGCACCACGAAGGCTTTGCTAGCCGCATACAGTGTGTGACCGGCTGCTGCAGGTACTAGCGCTGCCATTGAGGCGACATTGATGATTTTTCCAAAGCCCCGCTGCTGCATAGCAGGCAGTAAAAGGTAGCAAAGCTCAACCAGTGAATTCACCATAACATTAAGAAAATCAGCATGGGTTTTCCAGTCAGGAACTGTCAGAGTACCGGTTACACCATAGCCTGCATTGTTAATCAGAATATCGATGTCAACGCCATCGGCTGCAAGCTTATTAAACAACTGCTGTGGACTGCGAGGGTCGGCTAGGTCGGCGGTGTAAACATAGGTTTTAATTCCGAATGTTGCTGTCAGTTCGGCTGCTAGGGCTTCCAGGCGGTCAGTGCGCCGGGCGGTCAGCACAAGATTGTTACCTTGAACCGCCAATTGCCGGGCAAACTCTGCGCCTAGTCCTGCAGATGCGCCTGTGATTAAGGCGGTCTTATTACTTGAGTTAGTTTGCATGATGTACTTGCCTGTTAGTGGTCTGCTGAGTATTCTACTCTATTACCCCAAACCCAGATAGAAACACATATGCTGCACAAGCTCTTGGTCCCACAGCAAAACAAAAAATAACCGCCGAACCTATGGGTGCGGCTCATATTGTTTATTTCACTGTGAAACCAATATCTTACACATCATTTCGCGCCTCTGTCTGGGATTGGGGTATTATATTCATCATTCATCTCAAGCAAGGAATTTGTTATGCGTAAGATACTGGTTGCCGGTAATTGGAAAATGAACGGCAGCAATGCCATGGCAAAAGAGCTGGCAAGCGCTGTAGCCGACGGCTTTAGTCCGGACAGCTCAGTGCAGATGGCTGTGTTTCCGCCTTTCCCTTATCTGAATACAGTTGCAGAGATAGCCGCTAACACCCCTCTGCAGTTTGGCGCCCAGGATTTAAATGAAAACCCAGCCGGGGCACATACTGGTGAAATCAGCGCGGCAATGCTGGTAGACCTTCGCTGCCAAATGGTGCTGGTGGGCCATTCTGAGCGCCGTGCGTCCTACGGAGATAGCGATGCACGGGTTGCAGATAAGTTTGCCGCTGCATTAGCCGCAGGTTTAGTGCCGGTTTTGTGTGTTGGCGAAAGCCTGGAAGAGCGCGAGGCGGGTCAAACAGAGGCTGTAATAGCCCGTCAGATTGATGCAGTGCTGGTAAAAACCGGCATAGATGGCTTTGCCAAAGCCGTATTAGCGTATGAGCCTGTGTGGGCAATTGGTACTGGCAAAACAGCAAGCCCCGAACAGGCGCAGGAAATTCACGCATTTATTCGTGACAAACTGACTGCATTGGATGGTATAATTGCCGGCCAACTTAGAATTTTGTATGGCGGCAGTGTTAAGGGATCAAATGCCGCTGAATTATTTGCTCAGACAGACATTGACGGCGGGCTTATTGGCGGCGCATCCCTTACCGCTGAAGACTTTATCGCAATTTACAATGCGGTGGAGTAAACCGTTGAGTTGATCGGAAAAAGATCAGCTGTAAAATTGTCTGTTGTAGCATTAGATAAAATTTAGATTAAACTATTATGCAGTTATTAAATATTTTTCATGTACTTTTGGCTATCGGTATGATCGCTCTGATTTTAGTTCAGCGTGGCGCAGGCGCAACTGCCGGTGCAGCGTTTGGTGGTGGTGCCTCGGGCACTGTGTTTGGGTCTTCAGGCGCAGGCAACTTCCTCACTCGTACCACTTCGGTTGCGGCAATCTTATTCTTCGTGATTTCCATGTCGATGGCAGTAATGGCATCGAATATGTCGAAGGCCACGCTTGACGCTGATCTAGGCGTAGTCGCCAACGACAGTGTTATTACCCAGATGGCGGATACGATTCCTGTTGAGGCGCCTGCGGCTAACACTGCTGAGCAAACTGTTGAAAACATGGCAGATGATATGCCGACAGTCGATCAAGCTGTTGAGGAAACCGCTGTAGATGACATGCCTGAGGGCGAAGCACCAAAAAGTTAAGGCTTTCAGATAATGCCGAAGTGGTGGAATTGGTAGACACGCTATCTTGAGGGGGTAGTGGCGTAAGCCGTGCCGGTTCGAGTCCGGCCTTCGGCACCATTTGATTTTGTTTCATTATAGTCATTTAATAAGACTTAGAATTATGAATCAATATTATGGTCAATCGAGATATGAGAGAATATGCAAACGGCTACTCTCTCTGATCTCGGTCAAGTGAAGATGAACTCAATTGCGGGACAATACGAGCTGTTAAATTGAGTGTTGATGAGTTGAATTAAGAAACCAGTAATTGGCAATTGATGCTCGGTTTCAGGTTTAAACAACTATTTTTGTAGGTATCGGTAGTGCCGGTACGAGGGAAACAGAATGCTAAACGAATATTGGCCTGTATTCATTTTTATCGCCATTTCGGTAGGTCTTGGTATTGTATTGCTGCTTATCGGTGGTCTCTTGGGGCCCAACCGTCCGAGCGAAGACAAACTCTCTGCATACGAATGTGGCTTCGAAGCCTTCGATGATGCTCGTATGCAGTTTGATGTGCGCTTTTACCTTGTTGCTATCCTGTTTATCATTTTCGATCTAGAAATCGCTTTCTTTGTACCATGGGCTGTGGTAATGGAAGATGTCGGACTTACCGCATTTGCCGCTGTCATTGTGTTTACCCTTGAGCTGGCAATTGGTCTGGCTTATCTGTGGAAGAAAGGGGCGCTGGAATGGGAGTAACTAAATGAAACTGCCAGTGCTCAATGAAATCGATGATATATTGCGACCCAATGCGGATAACAATCCTTTATTAAAACGCGGTGTGGTTACTACCAGTCTGGATCACCTAGTTAATTGGGCGATGACTGGTTCCATGTGGCCAATGACTTTCGGTCTGGCCTGTTGCGCTATCGAAATGATGCAAGCAGGTGCTTCGCGTTACGATCTTGATCGTTTCGGGGTGCTTTTTCGCCCCAGCCCCCGCCAAGCTGATGTGATGATTGTTGCCGGAACGCTGGTAAACAAGATGGCACCGGCAATGCGTAAAGTTTATGACCAAATGGCAGAACCCAAGTGGGTTATTTCTATGGGTTCCTGTGCCAATGGTGGTGGTTACTACCATTATTCCTATGCCGTTACCCGTGGCTGTGACCGCATTGTACCTGTGGATGTGTATGTTCCCGGCTGCCCGCCAACGGCGGAAGCTTTAATTTACGGTATTTTGCAACTACAGAAAAAAGTTCGCCGTACCAACACAATTGCCAGGGCATAATCGGATCTAATAATGGCAAAACAAAAGAGTCAATTTGTATCTCAGCTTGAGGCGTTTTTTAGCGCAGACCGGCTAGTGTCTATCACTGATACCAGTGACATGGTTACCCTGGAAATCAGCCCGGAACACTGGCTGGATGTAGCCCGTGACCTGCGCGATCAAGATGAATTTTCATTCACCCAATTAAGTGATCTCTGTGGTATGGACTACCTCTCATGGGGACAGTCAGAATGGGCCACAGATACTGCCAGCAATCGCGGTTTCAGTCGTGCTGTTAGTGGCGAAGGAGCCGGTCGTTTCGACTGGTCACAGCGTCCGCAAGTGGTTTTCGATCGCGACAATGAATACGGTCACCCAGGGCGCTTTGCTGTAGTTGTGCATCTGATATCAATGGAGCATAACCGGCGTATCCGTATCCGTTGCTTTGCCGCTGATGATGTAATGCCTATCATTCCCAGCCTGGTTGATACTTGGAATTCTGCCAACTGGTATGAGCGCGAAGCTTTTGACCTCTTTGGTATAGCCTTTGAAGGCCACCCTGATTTACGCCGGATTCTTACCGATTATGGTTTTGTCGGCCATCCTTTCCGTAAAGACTTTCCGTTAATCGGTAATGTTACTGTGCGCTATGACGAATCACAGGGAAGGGTTGTTTACGAGCCGGTTGAGATTGAACCGCGGGTGTTAGTGCCCCGGGTTATTCGTGACGATTCCCGTCAGCATGCGCTTGCTGATGAAGCAACGGAGGATGGGAACTCATAATGTCTAAGATGCACAATTATACGCTAAATTTTGGTCCACAGCACCCGGCAGCACATGGTGTTTTACGCTTGATTCTTGAGCTTGAAGGCGAAATCATTGTGCGTGCCGATCCGCATATTGGCTTGCTGCACCGGGGTACCGAAAAACTGGCAGAATCCAAACCCTATAATCAGAGTATTGGTTATATGGATAGGCTCGATTATGTATCGATGATGTGTAATGAGCACGCCTATGTTATGGCCATCGAAAACCTGTTGGGACTGGATATTCCTATTCGCGCAAAATTTATTCGTACCCTTTTCGATGAGGTCACCCGCATCCTCAATCACCTTATGTGGATCGGAACTCATGGTCTTGATTTAGGCGCGATGACACTATTTTTATATGCCTTCCGCGAGCGCGAGTATTTAATGGATGCCTATGAAGCCGTATCCGGTGCGCGCATGCATGCGACCTATTATCGCCCCGGAGGCGTCTACCGGGACTTACCCGATGAGATGACGCAGGTAAAAGAAACCCGCTGGACCAAAGGCAAAGACCTGACCCGTTTAAACGCCTGGCGACAGGGCAGTCTGCTGGATTTTCTGGAAGAATTTATAAACGACTTCCCCTCGCGCATCGACGAATACGAAACCCTGCTTACTAATAACCGCATCTGGAAACAGCGCACCGTTGGAATCGGCGTGGTTTCCCCGGATCGGGCTTTACAGCTCGGCTTTACCGGGCCGATGTTACGCGGTTCAGGAATTGCTTGGGACTTGCGTAAAAAACAGCCCTATGCTGCCTACGATAAAGTGAAGTTTTCAGTGCCTATTGGTAAAAATGGTGATTGTTACGATCGTTACCTTGTGCGCATGGAAGAAATGCGCCAATCGAATGAAATTATCCGTCAATGTATTACTTGGCTGCGGGAAAATCCCGGCCCGGTTATTACCGGTGACCAAAAGGTTGCGCCGCCAAGCCGTACAGCCATGAAAGAAGACATGGAATCGATGATTCATCACTTCAAATTGTTTACTGAAGGCTACTGTGTGCCTGCCGGTGAGTCTTATGCGGCAGTTGAACATCCTAAGGGAGAGTTTGGCTGTTATTTGGTATCCGATGGTGCCAATAAACCTTTCCGTACACATTTACGCGCCGCAGGATTTGTTCACCTTTCAGCCATGGAGGAAATGGTAAAAGGTCATATGCTCGCTGATGTTGTTGCAGTAATTGGTACCCAAGACATCGTATTTGGCGAGATTGACCGGTAAATCTGATGACTAAAAATAGCAAAACATATTTATTAACTTCAGCAACCCGTAGCAGTATGGATCACTGGCTGTCTAAATTTCCAGCAGAGCATCGGCGCTCAGCGGTCATCCAATCATTGATGGCAGTGCAAGAGCAGAACGGCGGCTGGCTGACAGAGGAATTGATGGACGCGGTTGCCGAGTACCTGCAATTGCCGAATGTACAGGTTTATGAAGTCGCCAGCTTTTATTCTATGTTTGACCTTGAGCCAACCGGTCGTCACAAAGTGAATATTTGCACCAATATTTCCTGCATGCTGCGTGGCGCTGAAGATGTGGTGACTCATATCGAAAATCATTTGGGTATTAAAATGGGCGAGACCACCAGCGATGGCCGGATTACCTTGAAGATAGAAGAAGAATGCCTGGCAGCCTGTTGCGGTGCGCCAATGATGGTGGTCGATGGGCATTACCACGAAAACCTAACGGTCGATAAAATTAACACCATTCTCGAAGGGCTGGATTGATTATGGCTGAGCATAAAGTTGTTCTCACCACACTCGAGTTTGAGCAGCCCTGGCTGCTGGAAAACTACCTGCAGCTGGGTGGTTATAAAGCCTGGGCAAAAATTCTTGATGAAAAGACCCCGCAGGAAGAAATTATAGAAATTGTTAAGGCATCGGGCCTGCGTGGGCGTGGTGGGGCAGGTTTTCCTACAGGGCTAAAATGGAGCTTTATGCCGCGTTCTGCTCCCGGTCAGAAATATCTACTGTGTAATTCAGATGAAAGCGAGCCGGGCACCTGTCATGATCGCGATATTCTACGCTACAACCCGCATGCGGTCATCGAAGGCATGGCAATTGCCGCCTACAGCATGGGCGCAAGCGTTGGTTATAACTATCTGCGCGGTGAGTTTCATCATGAACCGTTCGAGAATTTCGAGGCGGCGCTGAAGGAAGCTTACGCTGCCGGTTGGTTAGGTAAAGATGTTAAAGGCAGCGGTGTAGATATCGATATTTATGCGGTATTAGGAGCCGGTGCTTATATATGTGGTGAAGAAACAGCCCTAATGGAATCGCTGGAAGGTAAAAAAGGCCAACCGCGTTTCAAACCCCCGTTCCCAGCAAATTTTGGGCTTTACGGCAAACCCAGCACCATTAATAACACCGAAACCCTGGCATCAGTACCTGCAATTATGCGTAATGGCGCTGAATGGTTTTTGGATATAGGTATACCGGGCAATGGCGGACCTAAGTGTTTCTCCGTTTCTGGGCATGTGAACAAACCCGGTAATTACGAAGTGCCATTAGGTACACCCTTTGCCGACTTGCTAGAAATGGCCGGTGGCATGCTCAATGGCAATGCTCTAAAAGCGGTTATACCCGGCGGTTCTTCAATGCCGGTTATACCAGCGGCACAAATGATGGAAATGACCATGGACTTCGATGCGCTGGCAAAAGCCGGTTCTGGTTTAGGCTCAGGCGCTGTCATTGTGATGGATGAAAGCACTTGCATGGTCAAGGCTTTAACCCGCTTGGAAAGGTTCTACCACATGGAGTCTTGTGGCCAATGCACACCCTGTCGTGAAGGCACGGGTTGGATGCATCGGGTGTTGGAAAGAATCATGGCAGGTAAAGGCCGGATGGAAGATCTCGAATTACTACGCTCTGCAGCGGGTCAAATTGAGGGTCATACGATTTGTGCATTTGGTGAGGCAGCTGCCTGGCCAGTGCAAGGAATGCTGCGGCATTTCTGGCCTGAATTTGAATATTTTGTTAAGCACGGTCGTTCTTTGGTCGTGGAAAAGACGGGCCGTGCGGCCTGAATAATTTAGCCTGAATTGATGCTGAAATAGTCAAAAATTCAGAGTAAAAATGAATATACGGTTTTGAAAGCTTATGAATAGCCCGGACAATAATCTGGTCAACATAGAAATTGATGGTGTAGCTACTACGGCAGCCAAGGGCTCGATGATTATCGAGGCGGCTGATCGTATTGGTGTGGATATTCCTCGCTTCTGTTACCATCCCAAATTATCTATCGCAGCCAACTGCAGAATGTGTCTGGTAGATGTAGAAAAAGCCCCTAAACCCATGCCAGCCTGTGCAACGCCGGTAATGGAAGGGATGAAGGTTTTTACAGAATCCAAACGCGCTATTGATGCCCAGCGCGGCGTCATGGAATTTTTGCTGATTAATCATCCGCTCGATTGCCCGATTTGTGACCAGGGTGGTGAGTGT
Organism: Lysobacterales bacterium; assembly: GCA_021648045.1. Taxonomy (GTDB): domain Bacteria; phylum Pseudomonadota; class Gammaproteobacteria; order Xanthomonadales; family SZUA-36; genus SZUA-51. Next base: position 1,444 of record JAKITM010000038.1, on the reverse strand, counting down.
GAACTTCAAGACCAAGCCGTAGGTTATGGTCGTTCGGTTTCCCGTTTTAGCGAAAGCAAACGCGTGGTCGAAGATAAAGATATAGGTCCGTTAATACAAACGGAAATGACCCGTTGTATTCACTGTACCCGCTGTGTGCGCTTCCTCGATGAAATCGCCGGTACCGATGAATTCGGTGGTATTGGCCGTGGCGATCGTCTCGAAATTGGGACTATGGTAGCCCGTTCTATCGATTCTGAAATGTCCGCTAATATTATTGATGTTTGTCCAGTAGGTGCTTTAACCAACAAGCCTTTCCGTTTTTCTGCGCGGGCTTGGGAGTTGGTCGCAAGGTCATCGGTTTCCAGCCATGACGGGGTGGCATCCAACCTGTATTACCATACCCGTCGCAATGAAATATTACGCTGCGTACCGCGTAATAATGAAGCGCATAACGAATGCTGGATATCCGATCGTGATCGTTTCTCGCATTATGGTTTGCGCAGCGATGAACGCTTGTATGAACCGATGGTTAAAGACAGCAATGGCAAATGGCAAATTGTTGACTGGGACACCGCTTTAAGTGCCGCCAGCGATATATTGCGGGATGCCGGTGATTCACTCGGAATGTTGTTATCACCATCAGCCTTCAACCAGGAGTACTTGCTGGCCCGTCGGTTACTGGATGGTCTGGGCAGCAAAGATATTGACTCTCGTTTGCGCGAAAGCACATTTGCAGATGACGCCAGCCGCTTACTTCAATTTGAGTGTCCATTAGCCGAAATGGATGCCGCCGATAGTGTTTTATTAATCGGTAGCAATTTGCACGAAGATGCACCCATACTCGGGCACAAAATTCGCCAAGCCTGGCGTAAAAATCAGGCCGCAATTTATGCATTATTCCCGCGCCAATATAATTATCATTTCGACTGTGTAGAAACAGCGTTGGTAAACCCCGAGCAAATGCTACAACAGCTACTCGCGATTGCCAAAACCCTAGGTGAGTCACTCGACCACCGTGCATTACAAGCAGTTGTCGCCAAGGCGGTAGAAAATGCCAGCACGGATGATTTTGCCAGCAATGCGGTTAAGGCACTCAGGGATTCAGAAAATGCACTTATTATTGTCGGTAAAATGGCGATGTCACACTCACAAGCCGACTGGATTCGTGCCTTGGCCCAAGCCATCAGTCAGGCAGTAGACGGTCGTTGTAACCTGATTGCCGATGGTGGTAATTCAAACGGTGCGCGTTATTACGGCGCACAGCCTGCTAAGGGCGGTCGCGATGTTAGCCAAATGTTAGCTGCTCCAGCGAAAGGCTGGTTATTATGGGATGTAAATCCGGCGCTTGATTTTGATAACCCGATAGCTACAAAAGCCGCACTCGCCAGTGCGAAGGTAGTGGCTGTAAGCAGCTTTAATTCTGATGCAATACTAGCCAATGCCGATGTTATTTTACCACTGG
>JAKITM010000037.1 GCA_021648045.1 Lysobacterales bacterium | reverse complement strand
GGGTTCGTTACGCGGATGAATATGTTGCTCGTAAGGAAGCCAAGAAAGCCTAAGGGCGTTCTTGCTAGGAAGGATAGATCAGCATGGCTATTAATAAGAACATTGCACGCATTCGACGCGCGCGTAAGACGCGCGCCAAGATTCGCATTTTGGGCGTACCGCGTTTAAGCGTACATCGCACCGGCAAGTACATTTATGCCCAGGTAATTTCTCCTGAGCAGACCGTAATTGCTAGCGCGTCCACACTGCAAAAAGACCTCCGAGATGGCTTGAAGGGAACAAAAAACATCGAAGCTGCAATAGCTGTGGGTAAGGCAATAGCCAAAAAAGCCCTAGCAGCAGGTATTAAAGAAGTAGCATTCGATCGTTCCGGTTTCCGCTATCATGGACGGATTAAAGCGCTGGCTGATGCAGCTCGCGAAAACGGTCTGCAGTTCTAAGCAGCCTTTTTAAAGATTAATAAACAGGTAAAAGTACAATGGCGAATAGAGATAAAGATATCGGCGACGGCATGCTGGAAAAACTGGTGGCAGTCAACCGTGTTGCCAAAGTTGTAAAAGGTGGTCGTCAATTCGGCTTTACCGCATTAAGTGTAGTCGGTGATGGCAACGGCAAAATTGGTTTTGGTTATGGCAAGGCGCGTGAAGTGCCACTGGCAATCCAAAAGTCAATGGAAAAAGCCCGTCAAAACATGATTACTATCACTCTTAAAGGTGATACTTTGTGGCACCCGATTAAATCAAGGCACAGTGGCTCGCGTGTTTACATGCAACCGGCATCAAAAGGTACTGGCGTAATTGCCGGTGGTGCGATGCGTGCAGTATTTGAAACTGTCGGTGTTCATAATGTACTCGCCAAGAGTAATGGTTCCAACAACCCGATTAACCTCGTAAGAGCCACAATTAAAGGACTGCAAAGTATGCAGACCCCTGAAAGTGTAGCTGCTAAGCGTGGTAAATCAGTAGATGAGATACTTGCGAATCATGGCTAAGAAACAGATGAAAGTAACCCTGGTCCGTTCAACTAACGGCACTATTGGAAGTCACCGTGAAACCGTTCGAGGTTTAGGTCTTCGTCGCATCAACCATACGGTTGTAGTCGAAGATACACCTTCAACACGAGGCATGGTCAATAAGGTTAATTACCTGGTACGAGTGGAAGACGCCTGAATATCAGCGATTCTTTTGCGCTCCAAAATAGGAAAGTACGAAAATGAAAATGAATACATTAAGCCCGGCACCGGGTAGTAAAACAAATGCAAAACGCCGTGGACGCGGCATTGGGTCAGGCCTCGGTAAAACCGGTGGTCGTGGCCATAAAGGTCAGAAATCGCGTTCTGGTGGTATGCCTAAAATCGGTTTTGAAGGTGGTCAGATGCCTTTGCATCGCCGTTTGCCAAAAATTGGCTTTGCCTCGCGTACCGCTAAGTTTTCAGAAGAAGTTCGCTTGTATCAGCTGGAAGTATTAAAAGCTGATGTAATCGACTTTGAAGTGCTGGTTGAAGCAGGAATAGTTAGTCGCAGAATCAAGAAAGTTAAAGTTATTAACACCGGTGAAATTACCCGGGCAATTACTTTGCAAGGTATATTGGCCACTAAAGGCGCAACAGCGGCCATTGAAGCTGCTGGTGGTAAGGTCGAATAATGGTCGGTAACGCTTCACAAATCGCAGATACACTGGGAAGCATGGGTCGGCTGAAAGAACTTCGGCGGCGTATCCTGTTTGTCATCGCTGCACTGATAGTGTTCCGTATTGGTACTTTTATACCGGTACCGGGAGTTAATCCTGCGGCATTGGCAGCGCTGATGGACTCGCAAGAAGGCACCATTATTGATATGTTCAATATGTTTTCCGGTGGCGCGCTGGAACGCTTTTCGTTATTTGCACTGGGTGTAATGCCGTATATTTCGGCATCTATTATTATCCAATTAATGACCTCGGCGATTCCACACCTGGCGCAACTGAAAAAAGAAGGTCAGGCTGGACGCAATAAAATTACCCAGTACACGCGAATATTTACGCTGGTATTAGCAGCACTTCAGGGTGGCGGTGTGGCTTTCGCACTACAAGCCCAGAGTGGCGCGGGTGCGGCATTACCCATTGTAATGACACCAGGCTTTGGTTTCTTGTTTACAGCAATTGTTTCACTTACAGCAGGTACTATGTTCCTGATGTGGCTGGGTGAGCAGATAACCGAGAGAGGTATCGGCAACGGTATTTCCCTGATCATTTTTGCCGGTATTGTTGCAGGCTTGCCTTCCGCTATTGGTGGAACATTAACATTGGCACAGAACGGCCAGTTGTCACCGCTAATTGTTCTGTTTCTGGGCGTACTTGCCTTCGCAACAATTGCCTTTGTGGTCTTTGTTGAGCGCGGGCAGCGTAAGATTACAGTCAACTATGCGCGTCGTCAGGGCCGAGTTGCTTATCAAAATAATGCCACGCATTTACCCTTAAAAGTGAATATGTCAGGTGTTATTCCAGCCATTTTTGCATCGGCGCTGGTGATGTTTCCAGCCACCATTGCAACCTGGTTTGGGCAATCGATCGGGGCTCGATGGTTGCAGGATGTGTCCGCAGCCCTAACCCCGGGTACCTTACCGTACTCTGTATTTTATTCAGTACTGATTGTGTTTTTCTGCTTCTTCTATACTGCGATTGTTTTCAATTCTAAGGAAACCGCAGACAACTTGAAGAAATCCGGTGCGTTTATACCAGGGATTCGTCCAGGTAAGCAAACCGCAGAATATGTAGATCGGGTATTATCCCGGTTGACCGCAGTTGGTGCAGCATATCTGGTAGCAGTTTGTTTGTTACCCGGTTTCCTAATCGCAATGTGGAATGTGCCATTTTACTTTGGTGGTACTTCGTTGTTGATTATTGTTGTTGTGATTATGGATTTCATGTCACAGGTTCAGGCGCATCTAGTTTCCCATCAGTACGATGGGGTGATGAAGAAGACCAATTTGAAATCTTATGGTCGTTCCGGGGTTGTCCGGCGCTAAGTATTGAAAGAGTGTCTGCATGATGAGACACCACGGAGAAAAACGATGAAAGTTCAAGCTTCAGTAAAGAAAATTTGTCGCGATTGTAAAATTGTTCGACGCAAGCGTGTTCTGTTTGTTATCTGTAGTAAAGATAAGAAACATAAACAGCGTCAGGGTTAATTTTAGATCGGTAATTATCTTTAATAATATTATAATTTAGGTTACAATACGCCGTTTGGCTAAACCCGTTAGGGGAATCCAAGCTGCAAGAAATTTCAGGAGAATGCGATGGCTCGCATAGCGGGTGTCAACTTACCAGTTCAGAAGCATATATGGATTGGTTTAACAAGTATCTATGGTATCGGCCGTACACGGGCGTACCAGGTTTGTAGTTCAGCTGGTGTAGAGCCGACTGTTAAAATTCGTGATCTAACCGATCCCGAAGTCGAGAACTTACGCTCAGAAGTTGCCAAGCTATTTGTTGAAGGCGATCTGCGGCGTGAAGTTGCGATGAACATTAAGCGTCTTATGGACCTTGGTTGTTATCGTGGCATTCGTCATCGTCGTGGTTTGCCAGTCCGTGGACAGCATACTAAGAATAACGCCCGTACCCGTAAGGGTCCGAAGCGGCCAATTAAACGTTAAGGATTAGCGAGAGCAATTATGGCAAAGCCGAGTACCAAGCCTCGTAAAAAGGTCAAAAAAACCATTGTTGATGGCATAGCACATGTGCATGCATCATTTAACAATACTATTATTATGATTACCGATCGTCAGGGTAATGCACTTGCGTGGGCAACCGCCGGTGGTGCGGGCTTCCGTGGTTCGCGTAAGAGTACCCCGTTCGCTGCGCAGGTAGCTGCCGAAAATGCTGGCAAAGCCGCATTGGAATTCGGTCTGCAGAATCTGGAAGTTAGGGTAAAAGGCCCAGGCCCAGGTCGTGAATCTTCCGTACGCGCACTGAATGCCGTCGGTTATAAAATTACCAGTATCTTGGATGTGACACCGATTCCCCATAACGGTTGTCGCCCACCCAAGAAACGTCGTGTGTAAGGACTGAAATCATGGCTAGATATATAGGACCTACATGTAAACTTGCCCGTCGCGAAGGCGTGGATCTCTTTTTAAAGAGCCCAGTTCGTGGATTGGAATCAAAATGTAAATTAGACCAGGTACCTGGTACAAAAGCCGGCGGTCGTCGCCAGCGTTTGTCTGATTATGCATTGCAGTTGCGTGAAAAACAGAAAGTTCGTCGTATTTATGGAGTGCTTGAAAAACAGTTCCGTAACTACTACAAAAAGGCAGCACGGATTAAAGGTGCTACCGGTAGCAACCTGCTGCAGTTACTCGAAGGCCGTCTGGATAATGTAGTTTATCGGATGGGCTATGCGGTAACTCGCTCAGAAGCACGCCAATTAGTTAGCCATAAATCAATTTTGGTTAATGACAAGTTGGTTAATATTGCTTCCTACCAGGTTAAAGCTGGTGACACAGTAAATGTTCGTGAGAAAGCCAAAAAACAACTCCGGATCGAAGAAGCCCTGCGGATTTCCAAAGAGCTGGATCTTGCCCCGGAATGGGTAGATGTTGATAGCAAGAAAAAAGAAGGTATCTTCAAAGCATTGCCATTACGGGATGATTTACCAGTTGATATCAACGAAAACCTGATCGTAGAGCTTTACTCCAAGTAATAACCCAGACAATCTGTGGCCGGGTGTATTTTCCTTGGCTGCTTTCTTGTCGCTGATACAGAGAGGCCGCATCCATGCTGGATGTTACTGAAAAAATGTTGAAACCCACTGGGGTTATCGTCGATGAAATCAGCCCAACCCGTTCACGGGTTAAGCTGGAACCGCTTGAACGCGGTTTTGGACACACGCTGGGCAATGCCCTGCGGCGTGTACTGTTATCATCAATCCCTGGCTGTGCCATTACTGAGGTCACCATTGATGGTGTCAGTCATGAGTACACAACCATTGAGAATTTGCAGGAAGACATCATTGAGGTCATGCTGAATCTCAAAGGTGTTGCGCTGATTATGCACGAGCATGAATCTGCGGTATTACGCCTGTCAAAAAATGGTCCTGGTGCGGTAACTGCTGGCGATATAATTGTTGATCACGATATAGAAATTGTAAATCCTGATCATTTGCTTGCAAACTTGAGCAAAGACGGTTCGCTGAATATGGAAATCAAAGTCGAAAAAGGCGTTGGTTACCGTCCGGCTATCCGCAGTAAGGATGAGTCTGAAGAAAGTCGTTCAATCGGCGCACTAATGCTGGACGCTTCATTCTCACCTATTCGACGCGTGTCTTATGAAGTTGAAGCGGCCCGTGTAGAGCAGCGCACCAATCTCGACAGTCTCACCATGGATATCGAAACTGATGGTACGGTAGATTGCGAAGAAGCGGTTAAACTCGCAGCGAATATTTTGGTTGACCAGATGTTTGTCTTCATCGATTTTGAAAAACGGGCTAAGGTAGAAGAAGTAGAGCCTGAGATCGAAGTTGATCCGATTCTGCTACAACCGATTGACGATCTGGAACTTACCGTTCGTTCAACCAACTGCCTGAAAGCAGAAAGCATTCTATACATCGGTGACTTGGTACAGCGCACCGAAGTTGAATTACTCAAAACCCCGAATCTTGGTAAGAAATCATTAACCGAGATTAAAGATGTACTCGCTTCTCATGAGTTGTCATTGGGAATGAAATTGGAAAACTGGCCACCTGCTTCGTTACAAACAAGCATATAAGTCGCCACTGATAACAGGAAAATACAATGCGTCATAAAAAGTCCGGACGTAAACTAAATCGTAACAGTTCACATCGTAAAGCTATGTTTAAAAACATGGCCTCGTCACTGTTTAAGCACGAAATCATTAAAACTACTTTGCCTAAAGCAAAGGAACTGCGTCGTGTTGCAGAACCTTTAATTACTTTAGCCAAAGAAGACAGCGTCGCTCATCGCCGGCTGGCCTTTGATCGCCTGCGGGACAAAGAAGCCGTAGGTAAATTATTTACCGATCTGGGTCCGCGTTATGTTGAACGCCCCGGTGGCTATCTGCGTATTCTCAAATGTGGTTATCGTACCGGCGATAAAGCCCCGATGGCCATCGTAGAATTGGTTGATAGACCTAAGGCCGAAGAAACTGTCGCTGATACTGAATAAGTTTCAACTCAAGTGATAAATAAAAAAACCCGGCATATACCGGGTTTTTTTTAGTCTAAGATTAAATAATAGCTAATGAAAAAAGTATTCAAATCACCCGATTACATGGAAGCCCAAATTGTTAATAGTCTATTACAAAACGAAGGTTTTGCAGTAGAATCCAGCGGTGAATTTCTTGTGGGAGGTCTTGGTGAGCTACCCGCATCCGATGTTTATATTTTACGTATCCCTGATAATCAATACACCGAGGCAGCCAAGCTTGTAAAAGATTATCAAGAAGGTAATTTGGTATTCGATTTCGACGATGTAGAAAATTAACAGCGTGCCCCCAAGCTCTTTGATCGGTAGGGTGGGCATTTATGCCCACGCGCGGTGAAGGACGTCCAAGTGTTACGCGTGGGCATAAATGCCCACCCTACGGTCGACTGTTAGCATAAAATGCGTTATTCTGTGTAAATTAACCAACTTCAGTGGGGACAGGCAGTTGATAAATAATAGAATTGTTCAAATATTAATCCTTTCAGTACTGTTTTTCAGTGCTACTCAGGCTAATGCGGTGCAGAAACCGCAAACAGATAATCCGACAGCTAAGACAGCAAGCTCAACTTCGAGTGTGCCCAATGCTGTGGGATTCAAAGCCTATTATCTAAAGTACCAACCCGGTAAAAAGTCTGCGCTGATGAGTAAGGTCAAAGGTCTTGGCGCCAATATAAGCTATCAACTCGACCGGCTTGATGTTTTGGTGATCAACTTGCCGGAGCAAGTCGCTTCAGTGTTAATCAAACTCAACGGTGTAGTCCGTCTTTCACCGGTACCTGAGCACAAACTTCAAGCCCAGGTGGTTCCCTGGAATATTGATCAATTTCAGGCCAGAGATGTCTGGGATGTTGATCGTGATGGGCAGGTAGATCCGGGTGCTCCAAATGGTAGCGGGGTTAAGTTCTGTATTATCGACACCGGATTTTTTGCGGCTCATGATGATTTTCAGGGTATCGTGCATAGTGGAATGTCGCAAATTTTAGGAGAGGTCTATACTGAAGACGGTAATGGTCACGGTACTCATGTTGCTGGCACCGCTAATGCAGTCAACAACAATATCGGCGTAGTCGGTGTTATGCCCGGCGGTGCAGAACTGGTGATTGTTAAAATATTTAATAATGCCGGAGTTTGGGTAGGTGGGCAATCTAACCTGCTGGCAGCGGTAGAATATTGTCGGGACCAGGGAGCGAATGTCATCAGCATGAGTCTAGGCGGGGGCTTCGATAGTAATGAGCGTGATCTTTTTGATAGCATCTACGACAATAACAATATAATTTCTATTGCCGCAGCAGGTAATGATGGTGATGAAAATAACATAAATCTAGCAACTGCGAGGAGTTACCCGGCCAGCTACGAATCAGTAATCTCTGTAGCGGCTGTTCGCCAGACAGATAATATTGCCGACTTTTCTCAATACCCGGCAACTGCGCATGATCCGCTAAATCAACCTGCAAATACAGAATGGGATGTAGTTGAACTTTCCGGTGGTGGGGAAAATGTACTTAGCACCTATCCTGGGCCGAATGGTTCGGTACCCATAGCTGAGGTTACTAATTCGGGCACTAGTTATTCTGTACTGCAGATTGATGAAACCTCCACCGGTGATGTAACCCAAAATCTAGTAGATGGCAATTTGTGTGATGTCGGGGATATAAATGCCAGTTGGGCTGGTGAGGTTGTGCTTTGTGAGCGCGGGGCCACCTCTTTTGCCAATAAAATGAACAATGTCGCTACTGCAGGTGGACTTGCGGTGGTTTTGTATAACAATATATCTGGCAGTCTTAATGCAACTTGCGGAGGTAATTGCACCTCCGGAGCAAACATACCCGGGGTCACAATTACTCAGGCTGAGGGTCAGTTTTTAGCTACCAACGGCTTGGGTCTTGCTACCCGAGTATTGGTTGATGATGGCACGGCTTGTGTTGGTTGTGTTGGTGGGTATAACACTATTAGCGGTACCTCAATGGCAACTCCTGGCGTGGCAGCTGGTGTGGCCTGGGCATGGGATGCCTGCGGTGGTCCGACTGGGATTACCAATAAACAATTACGCCAATTGTTGCGCGACAGTGCCAGGGATCTATCCGGCACCCACGATTTCAGTGGTGATACCTATGGTCCTGGCTGGGATGTACATACCGGCTTTGGCTTAGTGCAATTAAAAGATGCTCTAGATTTGGGTAATCAACGCTTCGGCTCGACATGCCCACTCAGTTTTGATGTGCAGCCCCAGATCATAAATATGTGTACCATTCCGGCAGCAGCTGATGCGGTGTATAACATTACCTTGGATGGCGAGTTTACTGGTACGACCAATATGAGTTTCAGCGGTTTACCGCTAGGCGCTAGCGGGGCGTATTCACCGGCAAGCATTATCTTTCCGGCAACCACCAGTGTATTTACTGTGAGTAATTTAGATGGCCTAGCATTCGCCAGTTCGGTAATCACCTTAACCGCTACCGATGATATCGACCCCTTGAATACTCAGAGCACCGATATCACCTTAAATACTTTCTCAGCTTTACCAATAACACCCGGTTTAAGTCTGCCAGCTGACGGGGCTAGCGCAGTTGTACTACAGCCAAGCTTCAGCTGGTCAGCAGTAGCTCAGGCATCCAGTTACACATTCGAACTGGCAAGCGATCTGGCATTTAGCAATATTCTGGTGACCATAGCCGGTCTTAGCACTAACTCGGTTAGTTTAGCTGCACCCCTGGGCGAGGCAACACAGTATTATTGGCGCGTTACCGCGATAAATCCCTGTGGCCTGCAGCTCTCCAGTGTGTTTTCATTCACCACAGAAAGTCAAGTTTGTGCAATTTATACCAGTACAGATATTCCTAAAAGTATCGCAGAAACACCACCACCGGGGGAAGTCACTTCCATCCTGAACATTGTAGATTTAGGCACAGTTACAGATATTAATGTGGTTGATTTAACCGGTGAGCATACTTATGTTAGCGACTTGGTGTTTACTTTGACATCACCCGCAGCCAGTGAAATCACATTAATTGATAGAGTTTGCGGTAGTCTGAATGACTGGGACCTGATTTTGGATGATGAGGCTGGCAGCGCTACGCTACCTTGCCCACCGACTGATGGGCTGGCTTATCAACCGGTAGGGTCACTAGCAACATTCGATGGTGAACAAATGTCGGGCACCTGGACGCTCACAGTCGATGATTCATGGAATCTGGATGGTGGTTCAATAGACACTTGGGGTCTAGAAATATGTTCAACACCTCCACCACCACCTACCTACACAATCGGTGGTACTGCCAGCGGGCTGACGGGGTCGGGGCTGGTACTGCAGAATAACGGCGGGGATAATTTGGCAGTAAACGCCGATGGCAGCTTTACCTTTGCCACTTCCCTCAATGATGGCAGTGCTTACAGCGTGACAGTACAAGCGCAACCCAGCAGCCCGGCTCAAATCTGTAGCATTAACGACGGTAGTGGTGTATTGAACGGCGCGAATATCACAAATGTTACGGTGAATTGTATTACTAGCTACACAGTTGGTGGCAGCGTTAGTGGCCTAGCCGGTAGCGGACTTATCCTACAAAACAATGCAGGCGATGATTTGCCGGTGAATAGCGATGGCAACTTTACCTTTGCAAGTGCATTAAATGATGGCAGCAATTATGCGGTAAGCGTATTAACTGATCCATTAAATCTTGCCCAAACCTGTAGCGTCAATAACGCCGGCGGAACGCTTAGTGGTGCTAATGTTAGTAATGTAGAGGTCACTTGTGTCACCAACTCATATACTATTGGCGGTTCTGCTAGCGGAATTTTAGGACCGGGTCTGGTGTTGCAGAACAATGCTGGTGATGATTTGTCGGTTAATGCTGATGGTAGCTTTACCTTCGCTACCGCATTATTCGACGGTTCGGTTTATGCGGTAACTATCGACAGCAGCCCGGCTATTCCCGATCAAAGCTGTAGTGTCAGTACAGGCAGTGGCACACTGATGGGCGCAAATGTAATTGATGTGGCGGTTAGCTGTGTTACCACCTGTCGAGTTACCACAGCCTCTGGCATGGTTAATAGTGCGGGCGTTGCGGTGGAAGCCTGTGATAATGTTTTAACCGACCCTTCAGTGTATGTAACTGAAACTGGCGAGCTGAGTTTGGCCGCCGGTTTAGGTATTACCTTGGGTGCCGGATTTACTGTTGAAACCGGTGGTTTGATGGAGGCCAAAGTTTGTGGTCAAAGCCTGTGTGAAGTCAGCACCGAACCGATGGTAGCCGGTTGTCACAGCTGTGTTGTCGACATTTGCGCAGTAGACCCCAGCTGTTGTGACACGGCATTTACCCAAGCTTGCCTAGATCAAGTGAGCACTGTTTGCGGTCTGGTCTGCGATTAAAATAGGTAGGGTGGGCATTTATGCCCACGTTACAGACGGTTGTGTTGCCAGACGCCGTTTTTTATTACCCCAACACAGGCATTTGCGCGGAAGTGGTACATCCAGTGATTGATATCTTCGGCATCAATGATCGCGATATCTGCCTGATGGCCTGGCAATAAGCTGCCGACGGTAGATTCTCTAGCTATGGCCTTTGCAGCGATGCTGGTAGCGCCTTTTAGTACTTCAGCTGGGCTCATGGCCTGATAAAGACAGGCTTGCAACATGGCCAGTGGCAGGTGACCGCTGGGTGATGAGCCCGGATTTAAATCGGTGGCCACGGCAACGGGCACACCGGCTTCAATCAGGCTGCGGGCATCAATGTAGTCATCTTTCAGGTACATTGATGCCAGAGGTAGGCTAACGGCTACAGTTCCTGCTTTAGCAAGGTGTTTTTGATCATCCGAACTGATGCGCTCTAAGTGCTCTGCTGAAATCGCCCCTAATTCTGCCGCTAGTGCAGCTGCGCCAGTATAGGTTAGTTGTTCTGCGTGAATTTTTAATCCGAATCCCAACTCAGCAGCGGCCTGTAAGATTTGCCTGCCTTCTTCAAGCGTATAAGCACCCTCATCAATATAGCAGTCACAAAATTCTGCCAATTGGCGCTGTTTGATTTCAGGCAGGAGTTGCCCAATCAGTAACTCAACATATTCACTTCGCTTATCTTTAAACTCCGCCGGAATGATATGTGCGCCTAGAAAAGTGGCAACCAGGTCGATAGGTTGTTCCTGCTGTAGCGCAGCATAGACTTCCAGTTGTTTTATTTCATTGTCAAAATCAAGACCATAACCAGATTTACATTCAACCGTGGTAACACCAAGCGCCAACATTTCATCCAGCAGGCCTGTCGCTTTTTGTTTTAAATCTTGAAAAGAAGTGTCCCGGGTAGCCTTTACCGTGCTGGCAATCCCGCCGCCTGCTGCTGCAATTTCAAGATAGCTTTTGCCCGCAATTCTTTGGGCAAACTCATTTCCGCGCCAACCACCAAAACACAGGTGGGTGTGACAATCGATAAGGCCGGGAATAACCAACTTGCCGCTACAATCTTGAGCATAGCTCTTTTGATATTCAGCAGGTAAATCGACCTGTTTCCCCAGCCAGCGTATTTTTCCGTGCTCCCATACCAGTGCCGCATCTTCAATACAGCCGATATCAGCCTGGTCATTATTATCCGGGCAGGTGGCCAGTTGGGAAATATTGGTTAAAACATCCATAGTTAGCTAAAATCCGTGATGGCCTGTTCAACCACACTAACTAATTCACCGCTACGGAGAATCTCAGCACAGATATCCAGATCATTTCTTACCTCATAATCTTCTTCTGCATGATTGATTCTTTCGCGCAGGAAGCGGTAGGCGGCATCCACACCTTTGCCGGGCTTAATTGGGCGGCGAAAATCAAGTGCCTGGGCGGCACAGAGCAGTTCAACCGCGAGTACCCGCTCGACATTTTTTAACACACTAAGTAATTTCAGCGCACTGATTGAACCCATGCTGACATGATCTTCCTGCCCCAATGAAGTAGGGATGGAATCTACAGAAGCCGGATGGCAGAGTATTTTGTTTTCCGATACCAACGCAGCAGCAGTATATTGTGGAATCATAAAGCCGGAATTAACCCCAGTATCACTCATCAGCAGGGTTGGCAGACCATCATGGCCTTCAAGCAGTAAATAACAGCGGCGTTCGGAAATACTCGCCAATTCAGCCAGCGCAATGGCAGCATAATCTAAAGATAAAGCCAATGGTTGGCCGTGGAAATTGCCGCCAGAAATAATATCCCCATCGGGAAACACTAGTGGGTTGTCGGTGACTGAGTTCAGCTCGACTTCCAGTGTGTTGACGATGGCATCAAAAGCATCGCGGCTGGCGCCATGCACCTGCGGTACACAGCGCAGGGAGTAGGGATCCTGCACCTTGCCACAGTTGCGATGGGAATCCATAATTTCAGAATCTTTCAGTAGTGCGCGCACATTAGCGGCGACCTGTATTTGGCCTTTATGTGGTCTAACCGCATGCACGCGGGCATCATAGGGTGCGGCGCTGCCCTGAAGTGCCTCCAAGCTCATGCTGGCGAGAATATCGGCGGCTTTACATAGCTTGAGTGCTCTTTCAACACAATAACTGCCATACGCAAGCATAAGCTGGGTGCCATTAATTAAGGCCAGGCCATCTTTTGCGCTTAGTTCAACTGCAGTAAGCCCGAGCTCGTCCATGCGTTCGGCGGCTGGCAAAAACCCATCTTGTTTTTGATTCCAGACTTCACCACAGCCGATAAGAGGTAGGCACATATGCGCCAGTGGCGCCAGATCACCGGATGCGCCGACACTGCCCTGGCTGGGTATGCGGGCTATTAAGTCGGCTGAATTATAAGCCCGTAATTGCGCAAAAGTTTGATTGGAAATACCAGAAAAACCCAGACCGAGAGAATGTATTTTGAGCTGCAACATCAGTTTGCTGATTTTATGCGGCACCGGATCACCCACGCCACAGGCATGGCTGAGGAGAATATTGCGTTGTAACTTACTTAGTTCAGGCGTGCTGATGCGTTTGTTGGCAAGAATACCAAAGCCGGTATTAATACCATAATGCGCCTTGCCGGAAGTTAGTGCTTGTTCAACCACCTTGCGGGAATCACTGACCCGACTGTGATCAGCATTAAGTGCTGCCATGCTGGTATCAAGATCAGCATACAAATTACGAAGGTGTAGGCGGGTAGCGGCCACGGTTATTTATCCTCGCCGTTAATCATGGGTAAATCAACGCCGCGCTCGTTTGCCGTTTCTATTGCTAGTGGGTAACCGGCATCGGCATGGCGCATTACCCCGGTGCCTGGATCTGCAGTTAGTACCCGATTCAGTCGACGGCTTGCCGATTTGCTGCCATCGGCAACACAAACCATGCCTGAGTGCATGGAATAACCAATCCCAACACCACCACCGTGGTGCAATGATACCCAGGATGCGCCACAGGCGGTATTCAACATGGCATTTAATAAAGGCCAGTCGGCAATGGCATCCGAACCATCCATCATCGCCTCGGTTTCGCGGTTTGGCGAGGCCACAGAACCGGTATCCAGATGATCGCGGCCAATCACCAGCGGTGCATCGACTAAACCTTTTTTAACCAACCAGTTAAATTTTTCCCCGGCCTCGGCGCGTTCGCCATATTCCAGCCAGCAGATTCGCGCAGGCAAACCCTGAAATTGAATTTGTTTCTGGGCTTTATCTATCCAGCGGTGCAGGGAGGTTTTTTGCGGAAATAATTCAAGAATAGCTTTATCCGTAGTGTAAATATCCTGTGGGTTACCCGAAAGCGCCGCCCAGCGAAAAGGCCCGGCGCCTTTACAAAATAAGGGACGGATATAGGCGGGTACAAAACCCGGATAATCGAAAGCCTGTTTTAAACCACGATGGTCAGCTACCTGACCGCGCAGGTTATTGCCGTAGTCGAAGCAGATAGAGCCGAGTTTTTTCAACTCAAGTATCGCTTCAACATGAACCACCATAGAATCGAGAACCTTATTGTCATAGCCTTTCGGGTCGCGCGCGCGCAGCTCAGCAGCGGCTTCCAGATCGTAACCGGCAGGAATATAGCCTTCGCGTAAATCATGCGCAGAAGTCTGATCGGTAACCACATCCGGAACAATGCCCCGTCGTACCAGTTCAGGCAGTACTTCAGCGATATTACCCAATAAACCCACAGATAATGCTTCGTCATTTTCGTTTAGCATCTGCAAGGCTTCATCCAGGCTGGTGGCTTTGCGGTCGCAGTAACCGGTTTCAACCCGCCGGTCTATGCGCCACGGGTCGACTTCTACCGCCAGACACTTGCCGTCGTTCATGGTGACTGAAAGTGGCTGTGCCCCTCCCATGCCGCCCAGACCGGCTGTGACAACCAGTCGCCCGCGCATGCTGCCACCGAATTCCTGATTGGCTAATTCAGCAAAGGTTTCATAAGTGCCCTGAACAATGCCCTGGGAACCGATATAAATCCATGAGCCGGCTGTCATCTGGCCATACATGGTTAAACCCTGTTGTTCAAGCTCACGGAAAACATCCCAGTTGCCCCAGCGCGGCACCAAATTGGAGTTTGCAATCAGTACTCGCGGGGCTTCATCATGGGTGCGAAAAACACCCACAGGCTTACCGCTTTGAATAATTAGCGTTTCATCATTTTCCAGCCGTTGCAGGGTAGAAATAATCCGATGATAAGATTTCCAGTTACGCGCCGCCCGACCCGTGCCGCCGTAAACGATTAATTCATCAGGCTTTTCTGCAACATTAGGGTCCAGATTATTCATCAACATGCGCATGGCTGCTTCCTGATGCCAGCCCTTGCAGGAAAGTTTAGTGCCATGCGGGGCAATAATTTTCCCCGGAGATTGCGATTGCAGCTTGCTTTGGCGGGTGCTTACATTCATTATTCGACCTATTAGATAATTGAAACAAATTTAAACCAATATGTGCTGAATTATACTCCAACAATCCAGTTAGGAAGCAATAGCGCAAATAGATAACAACAGGTTGATAATATGCAGTGGTTAACGATTAGAAAATGGTTTTTTTTGGTGTTTGTCGGCTGTGCCGGACTATTGGCATACGCTATGTGGTTGCAGGAAGTGGATATGCTCGAACCCTGTCCGCTGTGTATCATCCAACGACTAGTATTTGTGGTGATCGGCGGCTTTGCTCTATTGGCAGCTTTGCATAACCCGGCAGCACTTGGGCGTCTTATATACACCCTATTTATTAGTTTAACTGCACTTGTCGGTATTGCGGTTGCCGGGCGACATGTCTGGCTGCAACACTTACCTGCAGACAAAGTGCCCGATTGTGGGCCGGGCTTGGAGTACATGTTGGATGCTTTCCCGCTGGCAGATGCACTGGGAATGATTTTCAAAGGCTCAGGCAGTTGCGCTGAAATCAGCTGGCAGTTTATTGGCTTGAGCATGCCCGAATGGACGCTAATAGCATATTTGATAATTTTCATCGCAAGTTGGTGGATGTGGCAACGGGCGCGTTCAACGCAGTAACAGTAATATAATTTATTTTTAGAAATGGATATAGCGAATGAATGATTTAGGATTAAGCCCACTTAAACAGGCAGCCGACTGGCAGCCGGATAGTTGGAAAAGTAAAAGAATCACCCAGCAGGCGGTTTACCCAGATGCTGGATTGCTGACTCAAACTTTGGATAAGCTCTCAGTGCTGCCGCCGTTGGTAACATCTTGGGAGGTCAACAACCTGCGTCAGCAAATTGCCGAGGCACAACAGGGCAAACGCTTTATTCTTCAGGGCGGTGATTGCGCAGAAACATTTGCCGATTGCACTCCAACCATTATCACCAATCGCCTGAAGGTGTTGTTACAGATGTCATTGGTGTTGTTGCACGGTTTACATAAGCCGGTTACCCGGATTGGCCGCTTTGCTGGTCAGTACGCCAAACCACGGTCTTCCGATACCGAAAGCCGTGACGGGGTTACTTTAGCCAGTTATCGTGGCGACCTGGTGAATTCGCCGGAATTTACCCCAGAAGCCCGCAATCCTGACCCTAAACGCTTGTTACAGGCGCATAATCACTCCGCTTTGACCATCAATTTTGTCCGCGCTCTTGTGGATGGTGGCTTTGCCGATTTACATCACCCGGAATACTGGGATCTCAGCTGGGTAGAGCATTCCCAACTGGCAGATGAATTCAGACGGCTGGCTGAATCCATCGGCAATTCATTACATTTTGTAGAAGCTATCAGCGGGCGTGCCGCCGGTAGCCTAAAACGAGCCGATTTTTATACTTCCCATGAGGCATTGCACCTGCAGTATGAAACTGCATTAACCCGCCAGGTGCCTAATGCCGAAGGTTTCTATAACCTTTCCACGCACTTTCCTTGGATCGGCATGCGTACGGCGGCTATGGATATGGCCCATATTGAATTTTTCCGTGGCATCCAGAACCCCATCGGCATTAAAATTGGCCCAGGAATGGACAATCAGTGGCTGCAGGAATTATTGCAAACCCTCAACCCAGATAAAGAAGCCGGTCGTATTGTATTAATTCATCGCATGGGTGTTGACCATATCGAAGAACACCTGCCGCCATTGATCGAAACAGTACAAAGCCTAAAAACCCCGGTATTGTGGATGGCTGACCCCATGCACGGCAATACCGAAACTGTAGCCAACGGAGTTAAAACCCGGCGCTTTCGTAAAATTCGTGGCGAAGTGAAAAAAGCCGTAAAAATCCATCAGGAAATGGGCACCTATCTCGGTGGTGTACATCTTGAATTAACCGGTGAAAATGTCACCGAATGCACCGGCGGTGCGCGTGACTTAACCGAAGCCGATCTGGCCAGAGCCTATACGACAACGGTAGATCCGCGCCTAAACTATGAACAGGCACTTGAGTTGGCGATGCAGATTGTGAGTATTGAGAGTTCATCCCAGGACAGAAGCTAAAAGAATAGAGCTGGGTAATACGCGGCGTCATCCCGGGGCTGCGAATAGCAGAGCCCGGGATGACGGGAGATTTAGTTGGCTGTTTCTTCTCGCAACTTAGCAACTCCGAAATGACGGAGACCTAGTCAGTCGTAGTTTTCTCACGACCAGCCTTTTTACGCTCATGCTCAAGCAAATGCTTTTTACGAATGCGGATGTTCTTCGGGGTTACTTCCACCAGCTCATCATCATCAATGAATTCCAGCGCCTGTTCCAAGGTGAATTCAATTGGCCGTACCAGCACCAGGTTCTCATCGGTACCGGCGGCGCGGATGTTGGTTAGTTGCTTAGCTTTTAACGGATTTACCGTGAGGTCATTAGCGCGCGCGTGTATGCCGATAATCATGCCGCCATATACTTCAACACCATGACCAATAAACAGTTTGCCGCGTTCCTGCAGGTTAAACAGGGCGTAACCTAAGGCTTTACCCATACCCTTGGAAATCAGCACGCCTTTGAGGCGCTGGCCGATTTCGCCGGTTTTGTAGGGGCCGTAATGGTCATATACGCTGTAAATTAAACCAGTACCGGCGGTCATTGTCATAAAATCGGTACGGAAACCGATTAAACCGCGCGCAGGTATCAGGTAGTCCATGCGCACCCGGCCACGACCGTCTGGAAGCATATCGCGCAGCTCACCTTTACGCTCACCCAAGGCTTCCATAACCGCACCCTGGTGTTGATCTTCGATATCAACAGTGAGTTGCTCATAAGGTTCAAGCGTCTGTCCGTCAACTTCCCGCAAAATAACCTGAGGGCGACTAACTGCAAGCTCGAAGCCTTCACGGCGCATGGTTTCAATCAGCACCGAGAGATGTAATTCACCGCGACCTGAAACCAGGAATTTTTCACCGCCGGCCTCTTCAACCCGCAGGGCAACATTGTGTTTAACTTCCTGCATTAAACGATCCCAGATATTCCGGGAAGTCACATATTTACCTTCTTTACCGGCAAAGGGTGAGCTATTGGGCTGAAAGGTCATGCTAATGGTTGGCTCATCAATCTTCAGCGCTGGCAGAGCTTCTACATTTTCTGGATCACACAGGGTGTCGGAGATGTTTAATGGATCAAGCCCGGTAACCGCAATAATATCGCCTGCGTGAGCCTCTTTAAATTCAAGTCGCTCAAGGCCCATAAAACCCAGCACCTGCATGACTTTTCCCTTGCGGACTTTAGCTTCACGGTCAATAATTTTAACTTGCGCGCCGGTTTTAATGCTGCCGCGCTGAATTCGACCAATACCGATAATGCCCACATAACTATTGTAATCAAGCGAAGTAATACGCATCTGGAAGGTACCATCCCGGTCTACATCCGGCGGGCTAACTTCTTTTACAATGGTTTCAAACAAGGCTGTCATATCGCCACTGCGAACATCATCGCTGAGGCTGGAGTAGCCGTTGATAGCGGATGCATAAACCACTGGAAAATCCAACTGCTCTTCGGTAGCGCCGAGGCGGTCGAATAGATCAAAAGTTTGATCCATAACCCAGTCTGGGCGGGCGCCATCACGGTCAATTTTATTGATAACCACAATAGGTTTAAAGCCCATTTCAAAGGCTTTCTGGGTAACAAAACGGGTCTGTGGCATCGGTCCTTCAACCGCATCAACCAATAACAACACCGAATCGACCATTGAAAGTACGCGTTCTACTTCACCACCAAAATCCGCGTGTCCTGGGGTATCAACGATATTAATTCGGTAATCGCCCCATTTAATTGCGGTGTTTTTAGACAGAATGGTAATCCCGCGTTCTTTTTCAAGATCATTAGAATCCATCATCCGTTCAGTGGTTTCTTTACGGGTATCAATGGTGCCTGATTGTTTTAACAGACAATCAACCAGGGTGGTTTTGCCGTGGTCAACATGAGCGATAATAGCGATATTGCGAAGTTTTGTAATCATAATTTGGCCGACTATATTATTAAACACATAATAAAACTATAAAAAATAAATAACCGCCTAGTATTCAGTCGGAATACAGGCGGCTTAGCCGACTAATTATACAAGATATGCGCGAAATTAGCGATTTATTACTATGCCCCAACCCCCAGATAGAGGCGCGATATGGTGTGCAACATGCGGGTTTCTATCTGGGGATTGGAGCTATGTCAGTGTGCGGCAAACAGAACAGTCAAAAGATACGGTGTTGCCTACCTTCCGGTATGGACTTTGTTAGCCGTTTTTATCTTTAAATAGCTGTATAGGTATGTGCTTTACAAAATAAGAGAAATCTTTATCAGTGGTGAATATTGCTGACTTTAGACGATATGCTACGGCACATATCAGGAAATCAATATGCGAGCCCTGAATTCCTTTAGTGCGGCATGTATTTGAAAATATTGCAGCTTGAACATAATCTTGATCAATGATCGGCGTATTTTCAAAATATTTCAATTTATCGTTCAATTTTTCAAACTTGGATTGGTCGCTATACCCTGACAACAGCTCTTGCTTCACGGGCCCCAGCATAATGACTCTTTGGTCAGAAATAAAAGCTGCAAGTTGCTGAACATGCACTGCATATTCGGGCTTTTTTGAGCGTAGAGCGTATGACCAAATTGGGGTGTCTACAATAACCTTCAAGACTTTCTGCCATGCTTATAATCGTAATCAGCATCTGGATCCAGCTTACCAAATAAAGTCAGTATTTCCTGTTGTTTGCGTTTATTTATAAATTCTTTGAGAGCGTTGTTAACAGTATCTTTCTTGGTTTTTAAGCCGCTAATCGAAAGTGCTTCTTGTAACAACTTGTCATCTATGGCTAAGTTTGTTGGCATTTTGCTTACCTCCTTGTTACACAATAGGCTACACAGAGCTATGTGTCAATAATTCAAAGGCTCCCTCGCCAATGAGATAAAGACCCACATCCTGTTTCAATAACCCGCAGCCTGACCATCCTTGCGCGACTCAGAAGCACCATAATAAACGCCGTTAACAGGGCTTTTCATAATCGCCTGATAGCCACCATAGGGGCCATTGGCTGCTTCAATTTTATGCCCACGGCGCATTAGTTCACGGACAACTTCAAAATCAAAGCCGGTTTCCAGGTTAACCACGCCACCATCAGTCATAGTGCCACCATCGGGTTGGCTGGAACCGTAGTGGTGCCAGCGGGGTGCATCGCCGGCGGCTTGTAAGTTCATACCAAAATCAATCAGGTTGGTAACAATTTGCACATGGCCCTGCGGTTGCATACCACCACCCATCAGCCCGAAACTTACCCAGGGCAGGCCATCTTTGGTGATAAAAGCGGGAATAATGGTGTGGAAAGGCCGTTTGCCGGGCTCAAAGCGGTTGAAATGCTGTTCTTCCAAAGAAAACATCTCACCACGATTTTGCAGAATAAAACCCAATCCGGGTGGGGTCATGCCAGAACCCATGCCGCGATAGTTGCTTTGTATTAACGACACCATATTGCCGTGTTTGTCAGCTGTGGTCAGGTAAATGGTGTCGCCATCGCGGAGTACTTCTGGGTCACCGCTGGGGTAACTTTTAGCAGCTTTTTGCATATCCAGTAAAACCTGCTTTTTTTGTGCGTAGTTTTTGGAAATCAAAAATTCAACTGGAATTTTATTAAATGCTGGGTCAGCATAAAATCTGGCGCGGTCTTCATAAACGATTTTCTTGGCTTCCAGCACCAAGTGCAGGGCATCGGCACTGCCAAAGCCCATCGCCTTAATATTGTAGGGTTCCAAAATATTTAACATTTGCAAGGCAGCTATACCCTGACCATTAGGCGGCAGCTCCCAAACATCGTAGCCACGATAGTTGGTCGATACCGGGGTGACCCATTCCGAGCTGTGCAGGCTAAGGTCTTCATAACTCAAAAAACCACCATTGGCCTGCATATACTCGGCAATGATATGCGCGATTTCGCCTTTGTAGAAAACCTCACGACCACCTTTGGCAATTTTTTCCAGAGTGTTGGCAAGGTTGGGGTTTTTCCAGATTTCCCCTGTTTTCGGTGCACGCCCGGCGAGGGTGTATTGTTCAATAAATCCCGGATATTGTTGCCGAGTCGCTATCGACAAATCCCAGTAATAAGCGATTAACTCAGAAACCGGAAAACCTTTACGCGCATAGCCAATGGCCGGTGCCAATATTTGTGGCATTGACAGGCTGCCAAAGCGTTGATGTAATTCAAACCAGCCATCCACAGTGCCGGGAACAGAAACCGGCAAGGGCCCATACTTGGGTATGGATGTATGCTGGTTTTCAATAAACCACTCCCGACTCAGCCCTAAAGGGGAGCGACCGCTGGCATTGAGACCGTACAAATTCTGCGACTTGGCATCCCAAACAATCGCGAACAGGTCGCCGCCGATACCATTGCCAGTAGGTTCCATTAACCCCAATGCGGCATTCATAGCAATAGCCGCGTCAATAGCATTGCCCCCCTGACGCATAATATCCAGCCCAATTTGTGTTGCTAATGGCTGTGATGAAGCCGCCATAGCCTCGCTGGCAATAACTTCCGAGCGGGTTACAAAAGCTTTCCCCGTTACCCGGTCGGCGGCGAGCACCGAGCTGGAAATACTAAAAATAAGGATACAGATGAGCAAATATTTCATCTAACTCTCTCATGGATTAAAGATGGTTACATATTACACCCAGTCAGGGATTTATTTGCAATTAACTCCGCCCTTGCAAAGCAGCCATCAGCTGAGTACCGGGTAGATACTATGAAAGCCACAAAAGTCGTATCCTCTAAGATCCAAACAAAATCGGAGAAAACAAATGACTCAAGTGGCTTTCAAACAAGACTTTACATCAAATGACCCTATTTTGTATATGGCATT
>JAKITM010000157.1 GCA_021648045.1 Lysobacterales bacterium | reverse complement strand
AATGCCATATACAAAATAGGGTCATTTGATGTAAAGTCTTGTTTGAAAGCCACTTGAGTCATTTGTTTTCTCCGATTTTGTTTGGATCTTAGAGGATACGACTTTTGTGGCTTTCATAGTATCTACGAAATGGAATGACTTAATGCGTGGGTATAAATGCCTGCGTTAATGGTAGCGTGGGCATTTATGCCCACGCGGATACATTATAATTACACGAAATTACCTTTTAAACCCGATACTCGAATAAATCCGGATAATAAAAATGAACTGGAAAGCAAAGATATTCAAACCCAACTGGGAATCCCGTAAGCTTGAAAAGCGCCTACAAAGCGTAAACAAAGATAACGATCAGGGCTTATGGAATGCCCTACCCGGCATCATCAGTTCGGACCCTGATTATCAGGTCCGTCTGGCAGCACTCAAACGCCTGACCAGCAACAAAGCACCTGACCCGGTAAAACGCTTTGAATTTATGCTCGAAAGATTAAATTCATTGCCAGCTACAGTCACCAACGAAGAACAGGATCAACTCCAGTTTTTTGAGAAATTCAAAAGCCAGTTGAGCCAACATATCCTCAAAGGCTTGCGTATTCTCAGTATCGATAAATCGCTGGTCACAAACTACTTGACTAACAGCGCCAATCCGAAAGCAATCGAAACACTCGCGAAAAAAGCTACCAGCTCTGAGGTACGCCTGGCCGCTATTGAGCAAATCAACGCCAATGGCTTATTAGGCGATATTGCCATTGGCGAAAGCGATGCCAACATCAGGCAAGTCGCTGTCAGCCGGATCGAGCAGACCTCTACCCTCGAACGGGTAGCAAAAGCGATGCGTACCCGGGATAAAAAGCTGCATCAAATCATTCAGGAACGATTATTTGATTCTGCCGAGCGCAACCCGGCAGAAACCGCTAATCATCAAGCAGAAGAAATTTGTCAGCAATTGGAAGAAATGCTCAAGGCTGCCGGTAACGGCATCCATCCCGAACCCGCTGCGTTGCAGACTCAATGGCAACAACTAAAAATACCCGCCACTGCAAAACTACAACAGCGCTATAAAACCTTGTTAAGCACCATCACCTCTACAGCTGACGGCAGCGCCATCAGAGTCACGCCAGCAGTTATCGCCACCGATGAGATTAAAGCCGAAGAAACAAGCCAAAACCCAACACCAGAACCGATTACAGCAGAGCCAGCTAGAACCGAAGATCCCAGCATCAAGCAGAAAAAGGAACAGGAAAAACGCGATAAAGCCCGTATAGAAGCACGCGCAAAACAACAAGCCGAGACCGAGCTTGCGGTTAATAATATTCGCAACGAGCAGGATGCATTAGCCGCCAGCATTGAAGCGGTGGAACTCAAACAAGCCGTTAAGCAATTGCAGTCTATTCGCAAACAACTTTCTTCCTTGCGCAATAACCGCACGGCTAAATCCGCGTTCTCAGCACTAGAAGGTCGCCAATCAAGATTGCATGGAAAAGTCAAAGCATTACGCGATTACCAACACTGGGCGAATAATAAAGTTCGCAGCGAAATGATCACTCAACTGCAGTCAATATCCACCGTTGACCTGCACCCGGATGCGGTGAAAAACAGCATTTCTGATGCACGGAAAAAATGGCAGATACTGGAAGCCAGCGAACAACTTCCGGGTGATAAATATTTTCACGCACCTGCGAGCCTGTGGCGAGAATTTAATCAAACCTGTGATCTCGCGTTCAAGCTCATCCAGCCTTTTCTTGAGAAACGCCAAGAGATTCAGGTCGATCATCTGCGCGAAGACAGACAACTGCTAGCGGATGGCAAACAACTTCTGGAATCCGAAGAAACCAATGTACCTGCATTGATACAGCAGCAACGAAAACTGCGAACTACCATTCGTGAACTGGATAAAATTCCCGCAAAACAGCGCGGAAAAACGGCCAAAGTTATCCGCGCCCAACTCGATCAATTACAAGTCAGGATCGGCTCTGAGTTTGAAAAAATAGCCACAGAGAAATCCCGCTTGATCCGCCAGGCCGAGCAACTTGCACATATCGAAGATCAGCAACAGGCCATCAACCAGGCCAAGCAACTACAACGGCAATGGCAAGCCGCCGGCAGTGGTAGTCGTAAAAAAGAACAAGCACTGTGGGAAATTTTCCGTGGCCATCTTGACCCCTTGTTCAAACAACAGGCCGATCAGCAAACTGCAGAAAAAGAAGCCAGCCGCCAGCAGTTATCACTGTTAAAGGCTTGTTGCACCGAACTTGAAGCGATTGCAAAACTGCCCGCTATAGAGTTAGGCAGTCACAGTGGAAAGCTTCGGCATTGCAGCAAGACTGGAAGGAACAAGGTGGTGCAGCCTTACGCCACGATGATAAACTTAGCCAGCGTTTTCAGGCGGCTAACGACTTATATCGTCAGGGGCTACAGGATGCGGGCAGACAACAGAGTATCCAGGAGCGCGAAAACTGGCAACTTAAAGATACGCTGCTGATGAAGCTACAGGAAAAATTATCTACACAGCCAGATAAAGCCGCTGCAAGCACTGCAGCCGCTGTTAAAAAATGGCCAACGGAAACATCCACTAATCGCATCGACAAACTACTCGACCGACGCTTAGAGGAAATCCAACAACTAGCGGGAGCCGCAGATAATAAGGCGACAGTTGATACCAGCGAGCAAACCCAAAACCAATACCGGGACTTGTGTTTAACGCTGGAATATCTTGCTGGCCTGGAATCACCTAAGGCAGAGAAGCAAGCACGAATGGAGATGCAAATTAAACGCCTGGCTGATAATCTTTCCGGTGAAGTGCTGCGCATACCATTGGCTGAAGAATTCGAAACCCTGGAAGCCTCATGGTATCAGCTTGCAATGACCAGTGAAAAAATTCGCAAGCCCTATCAACAGCGATTCTTAGCAGTCGTTGACGAACTGCTGCTGCAATTAAACACTTAAAAACAAACAGTAGGTATGGTCTGATGATGAAACGAAAAGCCCGCGTCTTACACATCACTCTCCTGCTCAGCCTGTGTGCTGTACTAACACCCGCCTTTGCAGCTGAGGTGTCTGAAGTTCCACTGCCAAATGCCGGTTGGATTTCGCTATTGCCACCTATACTAGCCATTTTTTTTGCCCTCTGGTTTAAACAGGTTATCCCTGCTCTTTTTGCCGGAGTGTGGATCGGTGCTTGGGCGATTAATGGCGGTGATCTACTCGCCCTCTGGACCGGACTACTGGATACTTTCCAAAAGTATATCCTTGGGGCTCTAGCTGACAGCGATCGTGCGGCCATTATTCTGTTTTCCTTGATGGTCGGCGGTATGGTCGGCATTATCTCCCGTAATGGTGGCATGCAAGGCATCGTCAATCACATTGTACGCTGGGCAGATAGCGCAAGACACGCCACTATTGCTACCTACACACTTGGACTGGCTATATTCTTTGATGATTATGCCAACACGCTGGTGGTCGGCAACACCATGCGCTCGGTGACGGATCGTTTTCATGTTTCGCGTGCCAAGCTGGCTTATATTGTCGATTCTACCGCAG
>JAKITM010000156.1 GCA_021648045.1 Lysobacterales bacterium | reverse complement strand
GCAACTTGAAAGAAAGGTCCTCGGTATCATGAGAAAACTACAAGCCCTTCCGGCTCGGGTTAAGAGCTACTTTTTACATCCAGCAATTCAGTACGCTGCATAGGGTATTTGGACGCTAGGTTAATAGACCTGTACTCATACTCAGCCAGGATGTTTTCAATAAACGTTCTGGTACCGTTATTGCGATGGCTCTAACTAGCCAGCCCCAAAAAGCTGGTTTTCCGCCAACTTATCGCCTTGAATCCAAACAATTAGAGAAAGCATCGTGACTATAAATAGAGCGGCAGTAGCAGTACCGTCACTTAGTTCCTAGTCAATACTATTGATGATATTGGCTATGCTTGCGACAGGGTTGATAGTTAGAAGAAAAGTTAGTTAATAGAAACTTCGATATAACTAATCACGAGGGCAGAGTTTCTGCCCCCTTTTTTTATGGAAATTATCACACTGTCCCGTTAACTCGATATCATCAGTGAGCGGTTCAGAGCTCCTGCCGAAGTACTCTTGATTCTGAATAATTGTAACATCCTGCCCAGAATGAGCACTAAGCTGGTGCAGAAATAAAGAATATAAAGACCTATGACCTTCTGCACATGCGGCAGTTGCCTGAGTCAGGTTAAAATACAGCCATATTTAGGGAGCTCTGTGGGAATAGACATGAAAAATCAAAGACAACACTTTACCTTTTGGCTGTTATTGGGCGCAGCTGTGGTCTTACCAATGTGGGCTTTTGCTGCCGTTACTGAAGAAAAACAGTGGGAGTTTGATGTCACTGACAATACTAGTTTAAGCATCGAAAACATCAATGGCGATATCGTGATTAACGCACACGCTGGTGACAAAATTCTGGTCATTGCTAAGTTGCGTGCGGGTAATGATGAGTCATTAAAAAAGCTCAGGGTTGAAGTCACTGAAGAAAATGGTGAAATCTCTATAGAAACGCATCATAAGAAATCTTCAGCTAGTTGGTTCCACTGGGGTGGTTCGGACAGCGGACAAGTATCTTATTCTGTGAGCATGCCTTCTTCCGTCGCCTTAAAAAGCATTGAAACTGTCAATGGTGATGTTGAAATTGAAGGTGTTACCTCAAGTGCAGAGGTCAGGACGGTAAACGGCGATTTACACTTAACGGGGTTAGCCGGGAATGCGGTACTGGAAACTGTAAACGGCAGCATCAGAGTTGAGTTTAGTCAATTTAATGGTGAGCAAAAAGCAGTTATTGATACAGTCAATGGGTCGGTGGTTGTTTATTTGCCGGAAGATAGCTCAGTTACTGTAAGTGCTGAAACTGTCAACGGTAGCATTAAAGCCGGAGACTTTAACCTTAATGCCAACAAAGGTCGTTATGTTGGTTCTGATCTTAATGGCCAGATTGGCGCCGGTAATGCAATGCTGGAGATCGAGACGGTTAACGGATCCATTAAGATTAAGTCCGGAGATAGTTGATTTCTTGGCTAGCTAAGCTAAATTTTACAAAAAGGTCGCAGTTGCGGCCTTTTTTATTGCTCTATTGATGCGCGCGACTTATGCGTTTTCCAACGTCATTCCCATCCACGAATTACAGGATCCGTGACCGGTATCGCCAAGCGCTTGTTTTAAATCCTCGAAACCAAAACGGCGATATAGCTTTCTGGCCGCTGTCATATTCTCCATGGTCTCAAGATAAATATAGCGGTATCCCATATTGACTGACGCTTTCAGGCAGCGTTCCATCAAGGCGGAACCCGCGCCAAGTTGACGCAATTCAGGTAGGAAGTACATTTTGCGTACTTCGGCAACATGCGATTGGCCGCCTTCGAGCCGGGCAATGCCACCGCAGCCAAAGATAACGCCGTCTATCTCAATCACATAGAATGCTGCTTTTGGTGGTAAGTAATGTTCCGACATTGCAGCGACCTCAGGATCATTAATGGAATAACCACAGCCGACACAGCCAAAGTCAGTCATCACTGTTGTAATAATGTCTTTAACTCGGGGGTTATCGACGGGTTGAATTTTGCGAATGGAATAGTGCATACATCGACCTATATAAAAGCGGCAACTGCATAGATGCCAATCATCAGAAAGACTAGAGCCAGCTTGAGGGCAATGCCAACCACCATTCCCATCCACGCACCAAAGCCCACTTTACCCGCCCGAATTAAATTCCGGTCTGCGGTAAACTGCGCGACCATTGCGCCGATAAAAGGACCGAGCAGGAAGCCCAGCAAGCCGAAAAACATACCCACAAACGCTCCCAGAGTTGCGCCCCAGATGGCCCGGGTTGATGCGCCCATTTTGTATGTGCCGTGCGCACTGGCGAGAAAATCCACGAGGAAAGTTAATGCTGTAATAACTGCGAGTATGCCGATGGTACCCCAGCCGATAATAGCAAAATTATCGACCCAGGCAATAAGAATAAGCCCGCCCAATACCAGCAACGCCCCAGGAAGGGCAGGTATCAGCGTGCCTAAGATACCGGCAACAACCAGCATAACCGCCAAAATTTTAAGAACTAAATCTGCCACATAATCACCTTCCCATGCCTACATGCAGTATAGAGCATTGCATGCGGCAACTGCACTATAATAGGGTCAACTTATAGATGATTAATACGACAACAAATAGATAGCCTAATGCACCCTAGACTCGAAAAACTAATCAAGCAGTTAGAAAAAGCCACAGAACATTCGCTGGGCTATCCGGGATCTACCGATTTTGATTACCAGGCACTTTACCCTTTTCTGGCTTACTCCCTGAATAATATTGGTGACCCGTTTGCCGATATTACCTATAAGCTGAATACTTACAGCTTTGAGCGTGATGTTGTTGAGTTTTATGCTCGACATACCCGCGCCCCGGATGATGCCTGGTGGGGCTATGTGACTAACGGCGGTACCGAGGGCAATTTATATGGCCTGTATTTGGCACGTGAACTCTATCCCGATGGCATTGTTTATCATTCGCAGGACACACACTATAGCGTGAGTAAAAATTTACACTTCCTGGGAATGAAAAACATCATGATCAGGTCACAGGACAATGGTGAAATAGATTACGCCGATCTGCGGGAAACCCTGCGGATACGCCGCGATGTCCCGCCGATTATATTTGCTAATATCGGTACAACCATGACCGAGGCGCGGGATGACATTGGCCGAATTAAGTCGATTTTTGAAGAGTTTGCTATTACAAAATATTATATCCACAGTGACGCAGCGCTTTCAGGCGGGTATCTGCCATTTATCCAGCACCAGAATCACTGGGATTTTGCCGATGGCGCCCATTCTATTTCTATTTCCGGGCATAAATTTATCGGCTCACCCATTCCCTGCGGCATAGTGTTGGCTTTAAAAGATAATGTGGAACGCATATCGAGAACAATCTCCTATATTGGCGGGCGTGATACTACAGTGACCGGTTCGCGCAATGGTTTTTCCCCCTTAATGTTGTGGCAGGCTATCGAAACCGCCGGTGAGCAGGGTTTGCAGCAACGCGCCAGCAAAGCACTGAAAACTGCAGCTTTTGCAGTTGAGTGTTTACAGCAGGCTGGGGTAGCGGCCTGGCGTAACGAGAATGCTTTTACGGTTGTTT
>JAKITM010000155.1 GCA_021648045.1 Lysobacterales bacterium | reverse complement strand
ATGTGATGCGCTCACACGACCAGCACCTAGATTTCGATCTCGACTTGGCCAAATCCAGCAGTAATGATAATCCGGTGTATTACATTCAATATGCCCACTCGCGTATTTGCAGCGTATTTGTGAAAGCCGAGCAACTGGACATGAATTACAACCGCGCCATCGGTGTAGCTTCTCTGGATTTACTTACCCAAGAGCATGAAATTGCCATGACCCGGCTACTAAGCCGTTATCCGGAAACCATTGAAATAGCCGCACGCACTCGCTCACCGCATATACTGGCTTATTACCTGCAGGACCTAGCAAATGGTTTACATTCCTACTACAACGCTCATCACTTTATGGTTGAGAACGAAAACTTGCGTAACGCCCGACTGGCATTGATTGATGCCGTCAGGCAAGTGTTCCGCAGCGGTTTAAAAATTATCGGTGTCGCTTCACCTGAAAAGATGTAGGCCCCTGACCACAGAGTATTGTAAACTGAGCACATGGCAAGAAAAACAACAAGGCGTAAGCCAACGGCTAAAAAAATGCAGTCACCTGCCTGGCTGTGGCTACTTACAGGCATCTTAATTGGCCTGGGCGTTTCCACTTGGGCTGTATTACAGGGATACATACCGCAACCAAAACAAAGCGCTGAAAGCAAACAAGAACTACCCACCCCCGATAAAGGCAGTGCAAAAGACCGGCAAGCCATTCTTGAAGGCAGCGACAAAGGCACGCCGGCTAAAAAACCCCACTACGATTTCTTTACAGTACTGGAAGAGGTCGAGGTAGCAGTGCCTGAAAAAGAACTCCGGCAACAAGCAAAAACCGAAGCCAAACAACCGGCGGATACAACAGTGCCTGCTGGAAAAACCACTAGCAAAGGTGGTTATATCATTCAGGTTGGCTCTTTCCGCAACCCGAAAGATGCCGAATCGATGAAAGCCCAACTGGCATTCCTAGGCGCAACAGCACATATCCAGAAAGTCACCATCAATGACAAGTCCTGGCAACGCGTACGCTTGGGCCCCTTCAAAAGCGCCAGCGAAGTTGAAAGCACCCGCAAACGCCTGAGTGGCAGCGGAATTGACTCCAAAGTTTATCAAGTAAAATAGAAAAGGAAAAATTATGACCGATTTAGAAAACAACGAAAACAACTCAATTTCCCAGGACAGTAAAAACCTGGCTTTGTTAATGTGGATAGGAACCATTTTTTTTGGTTTCATACCCGGCCTGATTATCTACCTGCTTAAAACAGACGACAGCTACCTGAAAGACCAGTCAAGAGAATCCCTCAACTGGGCAATTACAGCGCTGATTGGCTATGGCATTAGCATGATCCTGATGTTTGTAGTTATCGGCTTTTTTCTGATGTTCATTCTTGCTATCATCCATGTGGTTTTCTGTATCATGGGTGCCATCGCCGTATCCAGTGGCAAAGCCTTCCGTGTACCCTATGCTATCCGCCTGATTAAATGACAAGATAGTCATTTTCTGAGTCGGCTCGGGGGTTCATTGGTGAGAGTTAAGCGAAGTCCGCTTGACTCTCACCAGCATTATGCTGTGCCTAATCAAACTTTGCTTTGCTTAAAGGGCACCTCTATTAATTCGTCCTTTGTAAGCAATTACCCGAATTTCCTGTCTGTTATCATTACTAGGGTGCAGAGTGTGAAATAAATGAAAGATAAATCCGATAATAAAATCCGCGCAACAGACATTACCGATGAGCCCGTTTATCTCAAGCGCAGACACTTTCTTCAGTTAGCTGGAATTACCACTGCAGGCGCGGCGTTTGCCGCAATACCTGGGCGTTCTGCGGCGGATGTAAAACCGTTAAAAACAATCTCGAGCAAATACAGCACCAGCCAAAAACCCAACAGCTATAAAGACATTGCTAGCTACAATAACTATTATGAGTTTGGCCTCGAAAAAGATGATCCAGCGCGATATGCCAAAAGCCTGATTACTGATCCATGGTCGGTCAAAATTTCAGGCGAATGTGACAAGCCCGGAAACTACAATCTCGAAGATATTCTAAAACCGCACCCATTAGAAGAACGGATTTACCGGCTACGCTGTGTGGAAGCCTGGTCGATGGTGATTCCCTGGGTTGGCTTCCCACTGGGCGACTTGCTCAAGCGTTTCCAGCCCAATTCAAAGGCCAAATATGTGTCTTTCACTACACTTAACGACCCTGTGCAAATGCCGGGAGTTGGCCGCCGGGTGTTAGCCTGGCCCTACCATGAAGGCTTAACCATTGCCGAGGCGATGAACCCACTGGCCATCATAGCGGTCGGTTTGTATGGTAAAACATTGCCAAACCAAAACGGCGCACCACTGCGTTTAATTGTGCCCTGGAAATATGGCTTTAAAAGCATAAAATCCATTGTTGAAATATCATTCACTCGAAAACGACCACAAACTTCGTGGGCGCTCTCAGCACCGCGTGAATATGGCTTTTATGCCAATGTAAATCCACAGGTGGATCACCCGCGCTGGTCACAGGCTCGCGAACGACTGATTGGCAATGGTTTGTTTGTGGCAAAGCAACCCACGCTGGTATTTAACGGTTACGCTGATCAGGTGGCCCATTTATATTCCGGTTTGAATCTGCGTAAAAACTTCTGATCCATGCAAAATATTCGCTTGCTGAAAACCTTGGTTTTTGCTGCCTGCCTGATTCCTTTTGTACTATTAGGCTTGGCAGCTTTTAACCTAGCCGGACAATCATTGGGTGCCAATCCAATAGAAGAATTGCTGCATCAATTGGGTTTATGGGGCCTCAGATTTTTACTGTTTACCCTCGCAATAACACCGCTGCGACAACTCAGCGGAAAAACCTGGCTATTACAACTACGGCGAATGCTGGGCTTGTTCAGCTTCTTTTATATCTTGTTGCATTTTCTTAGCTACGCCATTCTCGACCAGGGGCTCAGTTATATAGCGATTATTGAAGATATAGTCGAACGCCCGTATATCACACTGGGCATGATCGCACTGCTTATGCTGATACCGCTGGCAATAAGCTCAACTAATGGCTGGATGCGGAGATTGGGTCGCCGTTGGAAAAAATTGCATCAGCTGGTTTATGTGATCGCTATTCTAGGGGTATGGCATTTTTTCTGGCAGGTGAAACTGGATACTCGTGAGCCACTGATTTATGCGGGGATTTTGAGCGTATTACTTGGCTATCGGTTGTGGTTAAAGTTTTCTAAAACCAGGCAGGCTGCAACGAAGAGTTAGTGAAACAAGCCCTGGTTTCCGGGTTCGGCTATTCGCCGCCCTTGGTCGTTATGCACACTCAATAATGTCCTCTAGCATCATACTTTGGGTTTCCTTACCAATGCCGTGGCTATTGCGGATAAAACGGAGGTAAGCTCTCGCTGTCGGGTTTTTTGTTATCGGAAACTGCTTTTGCCTTCAACCAAAGATTGAACTGCTGGTATAAATCACTACCATTCCAGTTACTCGAGTCTGTTTCTGTTATTTGCGCATAAAGCTGCCGATTCAAAGCCTCAATATTTTCTGCTAATGGCTCAAATCCATCCTTGACGCACTGTTTTTCCAGGCCACTAAGACCATCGACAATACCCAGTT
>JAKITM010000036.1 GCA_021648045.1 Lysobacterales bacterium | reverse complement strand
TATACACTCTATTCAAAATTCTTTCCTATTTCATCGATCCAATCAGCAACCTTCTCAATAAATGTACGTTTCCTATCAAACCTTCCTTTTTCAACTCGTCTAAGGTTTTCGTAAAACAGTCGATCTGATGCCCTCACATCTAACGACCCAGTTTTTTTAACCTTTCTTGCCTTTGCAAACTCTGCCGTATAATCATCAATAGTTTTACCCTTATTTTTCCGCATTTTACGTAATGCTTTATTAATAGCTCTATTTAGCGGTTTCTTTACGAGGTTAATTTTACCAGATGGTTTAGCAAGGCCTACAGCTGCACCCAGATACCCTCCACCCAAATTATTAAAGGCTTCAATATCTGCATTATCTTGGACGGTAGGCCGAAAAGAATTGATGGTTACATCTGGGTTTTTATATCCAAGTAGAGAGGTAAAGGAATAGAAGGCACCCCAATATACATTCCCAGTAATTCCCCATACTGAACCTGTCCCAGCGCGTATATGCACCTCAGTAAATTTTTGCCCATTTTTTAGGGTACCTTGAACAATTTTTTCAACATATTTTCCAGGAATGCTTTTGATATCTTCCGGAGTTGTCTTATCTGTACCCACAGCAGTCAGTTGTACATTATCATTACCGCTTTTACTCGGACTTCTCCTTTGATCATCATTATCGTTTACTGGCACAATCCCCTGAGAGGGTGAAAACATACCACATGCCCCAGCAATACGAGTTCCTGTGCAGTTAGCAGCATACCCACTCGGATCCGTCCCACTCATCGGATTATTCATTATATAACTATACGGATTCAAACTCTGACTATTCTCCGGGAACTGTATTATCGGATCTACACTCAAAAACCTTCCCAAGTTGTAATCATACGCCCGGCCGTTCATATGGATCAAGTTAAAACCGTTTAAATGCTCGTGCTGGGTAAAACCTCGGGTGGTGATGTCATCGCGGTTTAAATCACCGCTCTGCCCGTTTGCTGGCCATGCCTGACCGTCGCTGTCTTGCCAGTCGCCTTCTCTGGGTTTACCAAAGGCATCAAAGGCTCTGCCGGCATCTGTGTATAGCTCGCCACTGGCATCCGATAGCCCCACCATGGAACCCAAGCGGTCGCGGTGCTGGTAGACCAGCCCGGTACTGGGATCAACCGCGCCGTAGGTTAAAATGGCGTAATCGCCCAGATACAGTTTATGGGTGCTTTGGTTGATGCGTTCATACAGCTTGTCGATATAGCTGGCCTTCGCGCGGGTCGGTGATTGTGTTTAGGGTGTCGACATAAGGTTGCATTTTTAAGTCAAATTACTCGGTTTTTTGTCAGCTAATATCAATTTTCTCTCGTGGCAAAAACGGGAATGGCTCTATTAGGCGTCTGTCCTCAAGTTTGTGTCCTCAAGTTTCCGCTCAAGTTTCCACTGGCGGTTAAACGGTGCAGCTGGTCATAACTAAAGCTTTCTTTACGAGCAAGCCCCTCTGTTTTTTGCTCGCTAAGATTGCCCCAGCGGTCATAGCTGTAGTTATAATCCAGCCGTGCCGCACCATTGCTGGTTGTTACATGCCGCGCAGCCAACTGACCGGTGGCGGCATAATCCACGGCATCTTGATACAAGCCATTACCGTATTGTTCACGGGTTACACTGCCATAGGCATTCATGCTTTCTACTTGGCGATAAAAACCACCCGCAGCGTATTGTTTAGAGCCGCCTTCTTGGGTGATATAACCTTGTTTGTTATAGCGTATAAAACTGCTAAACACCGGCTCGCCATTGGGCAAGGTGTAGGGATAGATAATCGCCTTGGGGCGCGCAAAATAAGGGTCGTTATCGATACCCAGCGTATAGGATTCTGGCAGGCTCCCAGCAACCTGCATGTGGGTATGATGACCCGCAGGTAAATACCCTTTATTGGATTCATAAGCATAAACCCGTGCATATA
Organism: Lysobacterales bacterium; assembly: GCA_021648045.1. GTDB lineage: Bacteria > Pseudomonadota > Gammaproteobacteria > Xanthomonadales > SZUA-36 > SZUA-51. Next base: position 20,310 of record JAKITM010000036.1, on the reverse strand, counting down.
CCAGCTGACCTCCCACCTCGCGGCTGCTGCTGCCTAACAAACCGGTAAACTGGTTAAAAGCAGGTGCCTGCCCGGGCTGCCCAGGTAAGCCTGCGGGTACCTCATCATCATCATATTTCCAACGATCAATGATTGTATCTAGCGTGGGGCCTGCGGTGGTTTTTTGAATCAGCCGCCCCAGTGGGTCATAGGTGAATTCCGCGGTTTGGTTATTGGCATCCTGCTGGTTAAGCAACTCACCTAGGCCGTTGTAGTTAAAGCTCCAGTTGCCCATGTTGGGATCAAACAGTTGGCTGCGTTGACCCAAGGCATTGTAGTTGGCGGCTGTGAGATCAGATCGTGGACAGACACATCAAATCAATTAAGGAAAATTCAGGAGTTCAGTCTGAACCCTATTTCATTCATACATACCAGGTCTTTTTGTTACAATGGGGTTCCATTTATCAGAAAGACACATACACCATGCTGCTTGTTATCTCGCCCGCCAAAACTCTCGACTACACTAACCCGGTTCGCACCAAACTATCCAGTCAAGCGAGCTTTCTCGATAATGCTGAACTATTAATTGGGTATTTGCGGCAATTCTCGCCCGAAAAAATCAGCGCGCTTATGAAGGTTAGTGCAAAAATTGCCGAGCTTAACTTTGATCGCTACCAAAACTGGGATAAAGACTTTAGTAAGGCGGGTGCTAGGCAAGCACTGCTGGCGTTTAAGGGTGGGGTTTATCTCGGTCTTGATGCTGCTTCATTTACCCCTGCTGACTTCGACTTTGCTCAACAACATCTACGGATTATTTCAGGCTTATATGGCTTGCTGCGGCCGCTGGATTTGATGTTGGCCTACCGACTGGAAATGGGTACTAAACTAAACACCGATCGGGGGTGTAATTTATATGAATTCTGGGGCTCAAGTATTACTCAAAGCTTAAACGATCAATTAGAAGAAATTAACTCTCAGTATCTAATAAACTTAGCATCAAACGAGTATTTTAAAGCGCTCAAGCCCAAAGAGCTCAATGGGCAAATTATTACCCCGGCATTCAAAGAATATAAAAACGGCGAGTATAAAATGATTGGCGTGTATGCGAAAAAAGCCAGGGGCTTGCTCAGTCGCTATATCATTCAACAGCAGTTAAATGACCCTGAAGATATCAAATCTTTTAATGTGGATGGCTATAAATTTAGCCAGAAACTATCGCAAGGTAATACTTGGGTGTTTGCTCGCAAGTGATTACTTGGATTTCTCACTTCCGAACGACTCAAGTCTAATGCGCATTTCAACTTTCCTCTGGGTTTCTGCAAAACTAGCCTCAATGCTGTTGCTCACCAGTTCCAAGGATTGTTTTTGAGTCAACCCTAGGCCATCAGCTAGGGCGATAAAATTTTCGTTCATATAGCCACCAAAATAAGCTGGATCATCTGAGTTTACAGTGACACAAACACCCTGCTCTAGCATTTCAAGGATATTGTGTTTTGACATATCTTCGAACACACATAATTTAGTATTGGAAAGCGGACAGACGGTTAGCGGGATTTTATTGGCGACCAAGTGACGCATTAATTCTGGGTCATCTGCGGCGCGTACTCCGTGGTCAATGCGTGAGACTTTTAAATCATTCAAAGCGGTCCAGATATACTCTGCCGGCCCTTCTTCTCCGGCATGCGCTACCGTTAGCAAACCCATTTCCCGGGCTTTGGCAAATACACGGCTGAATTTTTCCGGTGGATGCCCCTGCTCGGAACTGTCCAAACCAACTGCAATGATTTTATCTAGATAAGCTTCTGCCTGCACCAAAGTTATAAATGCGGCGTCTTCATCGAGATGTCGCAGGAAACACATAATAAGTTGGCTACTAATACCCAACTGGGATTCAGCATCCTTTAAGGCACGATTAATGCCGTTAATGACCGTTGCAAACGGCACGCCTCTATCGGTATGTGTCTGCGGATCAAAAAATGGTTCGACATGGATTACATTTTGGGCTTTGCACTGCAACAGATAGGCCCATGTCAGATCATAGAAGTCCTGTTCTTGGAGCAACACATTGGCACCCTGGTAATAAATATCGAGAAAATCCTGCAGCTTACTGAATTGGTATGCCTCTCGAACAGCTTCAATGCTGGAAAAAGGTAATTCCAGTTGGTTTCTTTTTGCCAATGCGAACATCAGTTCAGGCTCTAAACTGCCCTCAAGATGCATATGTAACTCTACTTTTGGCAGGCGGTTTAACCAGTTATGTTCAGCAATATTAGTCATTAAATAGTATCCAGATTGGGGGCGTATTTCAGGGTAGTAAGTTGATCGACGCTCAATTTGTTGTTTGGGTATATTATGCCCCGCCAGTATAACCGCCAGAGATAGAGAGAGGTAATTGTTGATTTCAATATCATTAGCTCAGTGAATAATGCTGTCAATTTGATCATTTTGACTCCATTGATAGCGAAAGCGTATAATTGACAGCATATTGTGACATGCATGGAAACTTATATGCCTAGCCTAAGCGTGAGAAAATTAGATGATGAGACTATTCTGAACTTACGCATACAAGCCGCTAGGCATGGTGTTTCAATGGAAGAAGAAGTTCGTCAAATAATAAAACAAGCCGTCAGCAGACCGGAAAAGCTGGGAGATTTTGCGCTTAGCTTGTTTTCTGAAACATATGACAATAAGGATTTCACGCTCCCACAGAGAGAGACCAGCCCTCCTCTAAAATACTGATTAATCCATTTATATAATCCTCAACCTTTTCATGAGGGTTTGCTAAGTGCTGGGAAAAGTATAAGCGGTACCTTCACGCACGCCCGCTGATGGCCAGCGCTGGGTGATGGTTTTGCGGCGGGTGTAAAAACGCACTGAATCCGGGCCGTAGGCGTATAGATCGCCAAACAGTGAGCGTTTCCAACCGCCAAAGCTGTGGAACGCTACTGGTACGGGCAAGGGTACATTTACGCCAACCATGCCTGCCTGAATATTGTCACAAAAATAATGTGCGGCTTCGCCATCGCGGGTAAATATGCAGGTACCATTGCCGTATTCATGTACGTTGATTAGATCCATGGCTTCCTCCATCGTCTCTACCCGCACCACACAAAGCACCGGGCCAAAGATTTCATCTTCATAGACTTTCATGCCCGGCTTGGCTTTATCAATCAGACTGCCACCGAGGAAATAACCCTCTTCATAGCCTGTAACGGTAAGTTTTCGGCCATCGACGACCAGTTCGGCACCCTCTTCGTCCGCCATGCCGATATAAGCTGCAACCTTAGCCATATGTTCTTTGCTGATTAACGGCCCCATCTCCATACTGTTATCCGTTCCAGGACCAACTTTCAAGCCCTGCAACTGCACAGTGAGCTTTGCTACCAGCTCATCGGCAATTTCGTTACCGACTGCAACCACGACTGATATCGCCATGCAGCGTTCACCGCAAGAACCATAGGCCGCGCCCATGAGTGCATTGACAGCATTATCGATATCGGCATCGGGCATAACAATGGCGTGGTTTTTCGCCCCACCTAAAGCCTGCACGCGCTTACCATTAGCGCTTGCAGTGGTATAAATATATTCTGCGATTGGGGTGGAGCCTACAAAACTTACTGCCTGTATGCGCGAGTCATTTAACAATGCATCCACTGCTTCCTTGTCGCCGTTGACCACATTAAACACACCATCGGGAAGGCCTGCCTCGGTGAACAGTTCAGCAACTCGCATAATCGCACTGGGGTCTTTTTCCGAAGGCTTGAGGACAAAAGTGTTGCCGCAGGCAATTGCCATAGGAAACATCCACATCGGCACCATTGCCGGGAAGTTGAACGGGGTAATGCCAGCGACCACACCCAGGGGATGGAATTCGCTCCATGAATCAATCATTGGGCCGGCGTTTTTGCTGTGCTCGCCTTTAAGAAACTCCGGGGCACCGCAAGCGTATTCAATTACTTCCAGACCACGCCGGAACTCGCCCAATGCATCATGGTGTATTTTTCCATGCTCGGCAGAAATTAGGCTTGCAATTTCATCGGCATGCGCCTCTAGCAAACTGAGGAAGCGGAACATAACCCTAGACCGCTTTAGCGGCGGTGTATTGCGCCACGCAGGAAATGCTGCTTGGGCTGCAGTAATGGCTTCATCAACTGTCGCAACGCTAGCCAACGCCACCCGGGAAACAGCTTTCCCTAGAGCCGGATTAAATACATCCTGTGTCCGTTGTTCATCCGCTTGTAACTTGCCGGAGATAAAGTGTCCTATGGTATGTGTCATTGTACTTGTATCATCATGGTTATCTCAAATTTAGACTGTGTTGATTATTTTACGGACGGTATCAAAGATCTGACTATAGTAGTCTTCGTCACCATCAAAGAAAGGTGAAAACTGCAAGATATCCATACCATTGCGAACAAATAAGCCCTGACGGAAACACTCGGTATGCACTGCAAAGCCCCGGGCACCGGGTTGGTCGGATGGCGCCAGTTCAATTGCACCCATCAAGCCGAAATTGCGAATATCAATCACATTCTCCACACCCTTAAAGCTGTGGAGTGCATCTTCAAAGATTTTTTCATTCGATCGTGCCTGCTCAAAAACACCCTCATCACGGTATATATCCATTGCTGCAAGGCCGGCGGCACAAGCTAGCGGATGGCCGGAATAAGTATAGCCATGGAATAGCTCAATCGCATTTTCTGGCCCCTGCATGAATTGCTGGTATATTTCGTCCTTTACCAGTACCGCGCCCATCGGCACAAAGCCATTTGTTAGGCCTTTAGCGCAGGTGATGATATCTGGCACTACGCCGAAACGATCGCTGGAAAATGCTCCACCAATTCGCCCGAATGCTGTAATAACCTCATCAAATATCAATAAGATACCGTGCTTATCGCATATTTCACGCAAGGCTTTTAAGTAACCTACTGGTGGCACTAAAATACCCGTCGACCCAGCAACGGGCTCGACGATAACAGCCGCCAGGTTGCTGCCATCGTGCAAGGCTACCAGACGCTCAAGTTCTGCGGCTAAGTGCCCGCCCCACTCCGGCTGGCCTTTAGAAAACGCCTGTTTTTCCAGATTGAAGGTATGCGGCAGGTGGTCAACATTAGGCAGCAGTGAGGTGCTAAACATTTTGCGATTGGGTGAAATACCACCCACTGAAATACCACCAAAATTAACACCATGGTAGCCGCGTTCCCGGCCGATTAAACGGTTACGGTGGCCTTCTCCGCGTAAACGATGATAGCCAAGCGCAATTTTTAATGCGGTATCAACGGCTTCTGAACCAGAATTGGTAAAAAAACAGTGATTAATACCTTCTGGTGCCAGTTCACAAACTCGTTCAGCCAGCTCAAAAGCCTGTGGATGACCCAATTGAAATGCCGCTGAATAATCTAGTTTAGCCGCCTGCTTCTGTACCGCCTCAACGATTTTCGGGTGACAATGGCCCGCGCCTGTTGTCCATAGCCCCGAAAACGCATCTAATATCTTGCTACCGTCTTCTGCTGTGTAATAGTGGCCCTGAGCGGAAACCACCATCCGCGGGGAGGCTTTAAAGGAACGGTTTGCCGTAAATGGCATCCAGTATGGGCCAAGATTTTGATTTTCGTTTTGATTTTGCATATTTATTTCTATCTTATGTCTTGAGTTCAACTGTTGAAGTAACTTCCAGAATATACCATACAACTTTTTTTACTAAAGACAAACCCATTAATTACTTGATTTCATCAAAGTAAGTTATACCCGCTTTAAAAATCAGATGAACCAGACATTTTCAGCATCACCTTAAAGCGTCTGAACGCATGCGGATGATTGCAGAATGCATGAAACACCAGATGTATTGTACTGCCCTTGTCTAACTGCAGTTTGGCAAAAATAATATTACTCGTCTGCAGAGTGAAATCAGAGCGGCTAATTGTAAAGGAGGTGTCTGTTCCACTACACCTTTGGCGCAATACTAGCGGCGCAGAACCTTCAATCAGCAAATAGTATTGTTGTTGTTTCTGCTGTTCACGGAAAATGCTAAACACAGTAAAAAGGGAAATAACCAACAGCAGCCCACTCCAGATCCAGTCAAGTTCTGATTGGTAGGCTTTGAAAGCAAGGTAAATCGGAACGGCAGCTGCGACCAGGATAAATCCCAGTAAGTACTGAACTGGAAAGCCAGGCTGGAGATTAATCTTAGCGTCGAATGTCATCAATCAAGCGTGTAAACGCGGGGTTATCGCAGGCTTTCTGGCCTGAAAGCCAGAGCCATAGCATATCATCTTCAGTGTCCAGCAACTGCTCAAGGGAATCTATGGATGGCTCATCTAATCTGGCGTAAAACGCGTCTAGATAGTCATTCAACAGCGTATCCAGTTCCTGCATCCCACGCCGACTGCGCCAACGCAGTTTTTTTAATCTTAGATCAGTGATTTAGACACCCCGACGGGTAAGCAGCAGTTTCTTTATTTCAGCAATCGCCTTGGCTGGGTTTAAATGTTTCGGGCAGGTATTGGTGCAGTTCATAATGGTGTGGCAGCGATATAATTTAAACGGGTCTTCAAGTTCATCCAGGCGCGTACCTGTATCTTCATCCCGCGAATCAATAATCCAGCGATAAGCCTGTAATAAAACAGCGGGGCCGAGGTATCTGTCGCCATTCCACCAATAGCTGGGACAGGATGTGGAACAGCAGGCACACAAAATACATTCATACAGCCCATCGAGTTGTTTACGGGCCTCCACAGACTGTTTGCGTTCTTTATCTGCGGGGGTTGGGCTCTGGGTGCGCAACCAGGGTTTGATAGAAGCATATTGGGCATAAAAATGGGTCATATCCGGAACCAGATCTTTAACCACGGACATATGCGGCAACGGATAAATTTTGATGTCGCCACTAATATCACGGATTGCCATAGTGCAGGCCAGAGTATTGGTGCCGTTGATATTCATCGCACAACTACCGCAAATGCCTTCGCGGCAGGAACGCCTGAATGTTAGGGTTTGATCGATTTCATTTTTTATTTTTATAATCGCATCAAGTACCATCGGCCCGCAGTTATCAAGGTCAATATCAAAACTATCAAGCCGCGGGTTTTCACCGGTATCCGGGTCCCAGCGATATACCTTGACGGTCTTAATTCGCGCAGCACTTTGCGCTGCGGGATAATGCTGGCCTTTAGAGACTTTTGAATTTTTGGGTAGGCTTAACTCTGCCATAATCATTCCTTAATCAATCCTTAGTAAACACGAGCTTTTGGTGGAACCACTTCAACTTCATCGGTCAGCGTATACATGTGTACGGGGCGATACTGGATATCAACCTTGCCATTGGTATCAACACTCAATAGCGAATGCTTCATCCAATTTTCATCATCGCGTTCGGAATAATCCTCGCGTGCATGGGCACCGCGGCTTTCCTTACGGTTTTCAGCGCCATACATCGTAGCGATGGCATTTCCGAGTAAATTGCGTAACTCTAGGGTCTCTACTAGGTCGGAATTCCAGATCAAAGAGCGATCACTAACGCCTACATCGCTAAATGAATCCCAGATCGCGCTGATTTTGTTACAGCCTTCCTGAAGGGTTTCTTCGGTGCGGAACACAGCAGCATTCGACTGCATGGTTTTTTGCATAGCTAGGCGAATTTCTGATGTGGATTTAGACCCATCGGCATAGCGTAAGCGATCAAAATCCTCCACTAAAGCATTCAGCTTATCTTGATCGGTGTCGGTGTGTTTGGTATCCGGCTTGATAATTTCAGCACAGCGATGCGCGACCGCGCGCCCAAACACCACGATATCAAGCAATGAGTTGGAACCAAGACGATTAGCGCCATGTACAGAAACACAGGCTGCCTCGCCAATGGCGAACAACCCCGGCACAACGGCATCCGGATCGTCGTCTTTAATATGCACAACTTCGCCATGATAATTGGTTGGTATGCCGCCCATATTGTAATGACAGGTGGGCAATACAGGAATCGGGTCTTTGGTGACATCTACATTAGCAAAAATCATCGCAGACTCTGCAATTCCGGGTAAGCGTTCATTAATTACATCTGCACCCAGATGCTGCAAGTTAAGGAAAATATGATCTTTTTCCGGACCGACGCCACGGCCTTCCTGAACTTCCATTGTCATTGCCCGACTAACCACATCTCGGGAAGCCAGATCTTTAGCACTAGGTGCATAGCGTTCCATAAAGCGCTCGCCCTCAGAGTTGGTTAGAAAACCACCCTCTCCGCGCACACCTTCGGTTATCAGCGGACCAGCGCCGTAAATACCGGTGGGATGAAACTGAATAAATTCCATATCCTGCAGCGGCAAACCTGCCCGCAGGGTCATGCCTGCACCATCACCGGTGCAAGTATGTGCCGAGGTACAGGAGAAGTAAGTTCTGCCATAGCCGCCGGTGGCAAGAATAACGGCATGAGCACGAAATAGGTGCAATGTACCTTCCGACAAATCCCAAGCCAACACGCCTTTACATACACCATCATCATCCATCAGCAGATCTAAGGCGAAATACTCAATATAAAAAGTAGCATCATGTTTTAAGGCTTGCTGATACAGGGTATGCAAGATCGCATGCCCGGTACGATCAGCAGCAGCACAGGTGCGTTGAGCCGCGCCGCCCTCACCAAAATTAGTGGTCATACCACCAAACGGGCGTTGGTAAATCTTGCCTTCTTCGGTGCGGGAAAACGGCACGCCATAATGTTCCAATTCTATAACTGCTGGAACTGCCTCACGACACATATATTCGATAGCATCCTGATCACCCAGCCAATCTGAACCTTTAATGGTGTCATACATATGCCAGCGCCAGTCATCCTCGCCCATATTACCCAGTGCCGCTGACATGCCTCCCTGGGCTGCCACGGTATGACTGCGAGTGGGAAAAACCTTGGTTAATGCCGCTGTTTTCAGGCCGGCCGCAGCTAGCCCCATTGTCGCGCGCAAACCCGCACCACCGGCACCCACTACGATGACATCATATTTATGTTCTTGTATTTTATAAGCGTTCGACATGAATTAAATTCCTACTGCACTGCCAGACGAATTACCGCCAGCACGCCGGTCACTGCACCTGCAAAAGCGAAAAGTTTTACCAGCAACTGCAAAATGGTCTCCAGCGGCTGTGAATGTACATAATCCTCAATAACCACCTGCATACCCAACTGCGCATGCCGGAGCATGGTGAGGACCAGCAGAATGGCAAGAATGCTGTTTATTGTTTGCCTAAAAAAGGTCTGTATCACCTGAAAAGGCTGTCCGGCATAAACAATTACCACATACAACATCCAGATAACCAACGGGATTAATAACAAGGCTGTAACCCGCTGCCCCCACCAATGAGAGGTACCGGACTTGGCACTACCAAGGCCACGGGCATGGGCTAAGGGATGGCGCATTTTCATAACCAACCTCCTACTGTAGCAATGGTTAGTACAGATGCAATGAATGAACCCGACAATACAAAAATCGCCGAGCGATTGGCCTGTTCAATCTTCAGCATTCTTCCAGTATCCCAGATCAGATGGCGAATACCATTGAAAAAGTGATAATAAATGGCAAAACACAGGGTGGCTAGCAATAGCATTCCGGGGATAGATACAAGCCAAAGCATTGCAGCTTGGTAGGCTTGCGCACCTTGGCTGAGTGCAACCAGCCAGTATATTAAAAGTGCCGAACCAAAAACTGACAGAAACACCCCACTTGCGCGGTGGGCTATCGACAGAATGGAGCTCAGTTGCGGCTTATAATATGGACCAATCATAAAAGGCGATATTGGTCTTTGGTGTCGCTCTGGCGTATTTTTTTCGGTTGCCATTATCTATTGATCTCCATTGAATAAACGCCTAAAAATCACTACAACGACCGTTGACCTGCCAATCGCCATAGCGAGTGGGCTCTGGGCCGGCAGGGCCTCCAATTTCACGCGCAGAATTTGTTGGCTTAGCCTGATCATCCACCTGCAACTGGGAGGGTTTGCTAGCAGCGGATAGCTTCTCAGGAGAAGTTACTGAACTGTTAAGCTCGCCGGCAATTTGTATACCACCAATTGTTTTTGAGTCTTGCTGCATTGAATGTATTACCGCATGCGTGAGTCTGGTCACGATTATATGTTATCGCATGATTATATCGCTAATAATAAATTCGTGTAGACGATAATCAATTTTAATTTCTTTTCGTAGAGGTTTTATCGCCAGTAAGAATGAATTCCTACGCTATTAGGAGTATTATAGCCCCTTAAATGAAAATCATTCTTGTTTGGTCTCGCCTTTATAATGAACAAATTAATGCCTAAAGTTCCACTAACCACCCTGCTCTGTTTAAAAGTACATGGCAGTGATGCCAACACATTTTTACAATCCCAACTGACTATCGATGTCGAGCGGATCGAAAATGGGCAGTCGCGCCTCGGTGCCTATTGCGAACCTAAGGGTCGTGTAATTAGCACCTTGATTTTGGCATTCATTGATGGGGGCTTTTATATGTTGATTCCGACTGTGCTCAAAGATGATGTATTAAACACTTTGTTAAAATATCGCTTTCGGGCAAAGGTTGAATTTGAGCTTATTGTAGATAGCCAAGTTTATGGCAGTAATGAGCATAAAGCAGGCACCGATATTATCTTTCCGCACCCCCTAGATGAATCACGATCATTTCGCATAGGACCTACGCTGAAAGCTGATAAACCCGTCAACGCCGAGGGCTTGGCGGCATGGTCGATAGCAGATTTCGATAGCGGAATGGTGTGGTTGGATCAACGCACTAGCTGCCAGCACCTGCCGCAGTCACTTGGTCTGATAGAAAATAACGCGGTTGATTTTGACAAAGGCTGTTATCCTGGTCAGGAAATCATTGCCCGGCTCAAGTATCTCGGCAAAGCTAAACATACCACTCAAAAATTTCATGCTAACATCAACAGTGACGCGCTTGCTGCGGCGAATTATCTCCGTGATCATTCTGGTAAACGCCAGGGTCAACGCTTGAACAGCATTAGTCTAGGCAGTGAAGCCCATGGTCTAACTGTGGTCAGTTGTGCTGCACTTGCCGCAGGTAGCGAATTGAATTTTACCGATGATAATGCTCAACACATAGGCGGGAATATTGTCTTCGATCAGGCATAACACCGCTGTTGATTGATCACAAAATTCGACTTTTTCAATAGATGGAGTATTATAAGGTTTCAAATCACCCAGGGAGGGGTTAGTTGATGAATATAAAAGAAGAAAAAACAATATGAAAAACATTACTGAAAAACCAGCCTTACTAACAATTTCTTTATTTTTGCTTGGCGGTTTATTGACCAGCCAAACCAGTGCCGAAGAGCTCACCTTGATGGTGCAGCCTAGCTACCCGCAAGAACGCGCGGCTGAAGTATACGCACCTTTAATTGAATATCTAAACGCTACCAGCGGGCATACCATCACCTTGAAGTCCCCGCGTGATTTCCAGCAGCACTGGTTAAGTGTTCGCAATGGCGATACACCTGATCTGGTGCTGGAAGATGCGCCCATTACTGATTACCGGATTCAAAACCAGGGCTATACACCGCTAGTACGGGTAAAAGAGGAAGTCAGCTACTCCATACTTACCGGTAGTGCTTATGCAGACGATCAACTGGACCAGTTTGTGGGTAGAGTCATATCCACGCTGGCTGCTCCCAGTCTCGGTTATCTAGTGTTGCTAGATGCCTTCCCGAATCCATTTTCTCAACCTGTGATCACTTCAAACGCCGCTACATGGCTTGATGGTGTAGAAATGACTTTCAGTATGGAAGCAGATGCTGCGGTAGCTCCTTTCTGGTTAGTTGAGCAATATCAGAACCTGCATCCTGTATATACTTCTAAAAGCTTCCCGGGCCTGACATTATCAGCATCTGCCAATGTTAACGATGAAGTCAAAGCGGCGATTACACAAGCCCTGCTGAAACTGCATGAAGACGAGAAAGCCTTTTCTGCGTTGCATGAGATTAATGCGACTGAAATAATTGCGGCTGACGCGGCTGATTATGTCGGTTACAAAAAAATGTTAGGTCAGTTATACGGTGGTAATTAAGTAATTAAAGCTTGCACCGAAAGATAAATTAACGGGCCTCTGAGGCCCGTTTTTTATACTGGCATTCAAAACACTTCAGGCCTCCGCCACAATATAGGCGATCCAGCCAGGGTCAGCATCACCCTCAGTAGCCGCTGCATAGATACCATCGCCCTCTTCCGGGTTGTCTTCATCGGTACCCTCCCAGTAGATGGTAACCCGGCTATAACCGGCCTCAAGTAAAATTTCTTTTATTTCCGGAAGTGTCCATAAGCGCCAGTGGTAGCTGAAGGCTTTTTCGAGCCGCGAGCCATCGTTAAATTCAAAGTGAATATGACAGTCCATCAGCGAGTCGATCGGGTTAAACCTTGCCTGATCCCAAATATAGGTAAATCCTACACATTCTCTAGGTTCCTGAAGCTCCATTGGGGCTTCATAACCGCCATAAGCATCCATGATTAACAAACCATCTTCGCATAATCCTTGGCGGGTACTGAGAAAATAATCGCGTAGCTGTGCCCGCGTGAGGAACAGGTAATAACTAAAATTCATCGCCAGAATAATATCGGCAGCGTCCTCAGACACATCCAGCACATTATCTTGCAGTAAAATAATGCGCTGTTGCTGCTCGGCACTTAAGCTAGAGATATTGTGCTGCCTACCCCAAGCCAACACATCTGCATCCATATCTATACCGATGGCCTGATGATGTTGCCCGCGCCGTACCCATTCGCAAGCGGTATTTGCAGTTCCACAAAAATCTTCGCGCAAGAGTTCCGCCCGGCGCGAGCGCAATTCGCCCCATGCTTGGCTAACAAAATCGAGTTCAGATTCAACATCCTGAACTGATGATTGGTAAAGGATATGACGATCGGCAGATTCTGCCTGGCTTAAGCGGGATTTTTTCATTGTTTAAAGTTTATACATAGTTTGACGGACGGGCGGTAGGAAAATATCAGTTTGTCTGGTTTACATATGGATGCTAATTTCGGGTACTAGTTTTCATTTTTCTCGGGCAGGCTCGAATCTATTGTATCTGTAGCTGCATCTACATCAGTATCGATATCCCGCATTGCCGGCCAGGCAGCGCGGATATAATTCACCATCGACCAGATGGTTAAAATAGCCGCAATATAGAGCAGTAATTCGCCAATCAGGGACACATTAATTATCCATAAAGGTTCACGATAGAGAAGAAAACCTATGGCCGTCATCTGGAAGCCGGTCTTTAGCTTACCAATAGGGCTGACCTTTAAGCGCGAACTCTCACCCATTTTGGCAAGCCATTCCCGTAGCGCTGAAATTGATATTTCACGACCAATAATAACGGCCGCCGAAATAGTGAAAAGTATACTGGTTGCGGTATAGTCACGACTGTGTAATTGGGTCAGTAAAACTAGGCTGGTTGCCACCATTAATTTATCTGCGACTGGATCTAGAAAAGCCCCGAAACTACTGTGGGAATTCATCGTGCGAGCCAAATACCCATCTAGCCAATCGGTTGCACCGGCCAGCGAAAATATAATCACACAGGCGATGTTTGACCAGGTATAGGGCAAATAGAAAAAAACCACCAACACCGGAATCATCAAGATTCTCAGCAGGGTAATCATTGTTGGTATGGTGAGATTCAAATCAGATTTTCCGGTTTATTATTAATGTTTACTAATTTAGTTGGCGCATTATCGCACATTGCAGCCGTTGCGTTCGCCTGTGAAAGTTTTCCCAGATAAATTATTCCCGCAACGCCGCATAGACCAGTTCAGCCAGCTTGGCATTAATACCATTCACTCTTTGTAATTGCTCAGGGCTGGCATCACGCACACCCTGAATACCGCCAAAAAACCGCAGTAATTCACGGCGTTTACCCGCACCAATGCCGGCGATCTCTTCCAGGAGAGATTTTTTCATGGTTTTTTTCCGCCGCGCCCGATGCCCGGCGATAGCAAAGCGATGGGCTTCATCACGGATATTCTGGATTAGGTGTCCGGCTACTGCATCGGGCGGTGGATGAATAGCCGTTGTATTCCAGGAGCGATACCAGTCCTCGTGACCGGAGCGCCGCGAAACTCCCTTGGCAATTCCCAGCAATGGAATTTCCGTTAGGTTGAGTTCCCGCATAACCTCAATAGCCCGATTTAACTGGCCTTTGCCGCCATCGACAACAATCAGGTCAGGCAACATGGCTTCTTCTTTGACCACTCGGGTATAGCGGCGTTTGAGTACCTGTGCCATTGCGGCATAATCATCTGCCGGGGTGATCCCAGTTAAATTAAAACGCCGATACTGACCCTTAAGTGCGCCGCTTTTATCAAACACCACACAAGATGCTACCGTACGGGTACCGCTGGTATGACTAATATCAAAACATTCAATTCTTTCCGGCATCTGCTCAAGACCGAGCAGTTGCTCCAGCTCAAGGAACTGGCGTTCAATGCTGGCTTTGCTTAAGCGTTTCAGCGCCACTGCATTTTTCCCGCTGGCGACTGCCATTGCCAATAACTTGGCCCGTGTAGTTCGCGGTTGGCTAATAATCCTAATCCGCCTACCCGCAGACTGACTGAGTGTTTCGGAAAACAGTTGTTGGTCATCGGCTTTGTCTGAAAGCACAAGAATGGCCGGTGCCGGTTTATTGTTAAAAAACTGACCTAAAAATGCGGCCATTACTTTACCCGCACTCTCACCGCTGGCACCGCTTGGGTAATAAGTACGACTACCAATGTTTCGGCCACCGCGGATGCTCATTAATTCAATCGCGGTGATACCGGATTCAACCACCAAGGCGATAATATCGGTGTCATCAACGGTATCAACATATTGTTTTGCCTGTATTGTGCGTAAATTTGCAATTTGGTCACGGTAACGCGTGGCTTCTTCGTAGGCCTGCTTTTCTGCTGCCTGATGCATGCGCTCGGACAGACGATCAATAACCACCTCATTTTTTCCTTGCAAAAACTGCAATGCATCACTGACATCAGTTTGATAGTCGACCACACTAATGTACTTAACACAGGGTGCTGTACAGCGCTTTATTTGATATTGCAGGCAAGGCCGCGACCGATGGGAAAAGACACTATCTTCACAGTTGCGCAAACGAAATATTCGTTGAATTAAATGAATGCTCTCGCGTACTGAGCCGGCACTGGGAAAAGGCCCAAAATAGCGCCCCGGACGGGATTTGCCACCGCGATGAAAAGCTACCCTCGGGTATTCATCACGGCTTGAGACATAGACAAAAGGATAGCTTTTATCATCTTTTAGCAGCACATTGTAACGCGGTTGGTGCGCTTTAATTCGTTGATTTTCAAGAATTAAAGCTTCAGCTTCGGTCTGGGTAATAGCCAGCTCGATATGCTGAATTTGCGCAATCATCCGGCTCAGGCGACTGTTCTTGGGCCGCGCATCAAAATAGGAAGACACTCTTTTTTTAAGCTGCGAGGCTTTACCGATATACAGCGCCACACCCTTTTCATCGAGCATGGTATAGACACCCGCCTGATTACTCAGGTTGCGGCAAAATGCTTTACCATCGAATGTATTAAGCGCAGGCTTTTCTGCTACCGACTCAGTCATCAGTCTTCAGGCATCCGTCAATAACTTTTCTAATAGCGCCTTGCATGCCCTATCCAGTTGTTGCGAAACCGACTCAAAATCTGCATAACTGCCATACCAAGGGTCGGGTACATCAATAAACCCAGGCTTATCGATTAAATCAGAAAACAAACTGAGCCGACAATTAGCTGAAGGACTCGGCCTTAAATGCTCCAAATCAGTCAAATTATCTCGATCCAGCGCAATAATGTGTTGAAACCGGTCAAAATCAATGTTGCTAATCTGTCGGGCGCGCAAGGCTGAGATATCAACGCCATATTCTGCTGCTGCGCGTATCACCCGCCTGTCGGGTGACTTGCCAGAATGCCAGTTACCAGTACCCGCCGAATCGATATTAAAGCTATCAGCACAGCCTTTAAGCTTGGCGTGATGGCGTAGAAAGCCTTCCGCAAGCGGTGATCGACAGATATTACCAAGGCATACAAATAGTATATTATTCATATAAATACAAGATATATCTAGAAATTAGATTTATTTTAAGGTTTAGGTTGAGATAAAGCATAATCAGCTCGTGCTAAGTCTTCCGGCGAGTCGACTCCTGGCGGAATAAACTCGACCGCTCGGGCCATCATAATTTGCTTGCCATTGGCCAGCCAGCGCAGTTGTTCGAGACGCTCTTGACGCTCAAGGGCATTTTCCTGCAACTGGGATAAAGCCTGTAATTCATGATTTCTATACGCATATAAGCCCAGATGACGATTTGCCTGGCGATAATCCGGTTCCGGACCAGCGGGAATAGGACTGCGACTGAAATATAGAGCCTGCTGTTGTTCACCACAGACGACCTTTACCGCATGGCTATCGTTAAATTCTGCCGCATCGGCGATAGGCCAATACAGGCTAGCGATCCCGGCCACTTGCTCTTGTTCCAGCAAACTGGCTACCTGGTCCAAGCATGCGGATGGCATCAGTGGCTCATCGCCCTGCAAATTAACCACTAATTGCTGCTCGTCCCAGCCCAGCAGCCGACAACACTCTGCAATCCGGTCACTGCCACTAAGATGTTGATCTGAAGTCATTACAACTTTGGCGCCAAAGCCCTCGGCAACTTGCAATACCCGTTGATCATCTGTGGCAATCACTACTTCCCTAGCAGCCGACTTCAAACCTGCTTGATATACCCATTCAATCATCGGCTTACCCGCCAAAATAGCTAAGGGCTTGCCGGGCAAGCGAGTAGATGCGTAGCGTGCTGGTATAACAATACGGTAGCTCATCTATGGTTCCCTGAGTGATCTTCTATCAAGCGGCTTATATCACTGATAAGCCCTGACCAAGCCTCAGTATTAATCTCTGCTTCTACTGACAATACCCAAGCATTATTGAGACCGAGCCCAGTACATTTAATCGCATCCTTGGCAGTCATAATTATAGGCCAATCCTGCATTTGTGAAAAATCTTCTGCACGATACTGATGATGGTCTGGAAATGCGTGCAGCAGCGGCTGCATTCCAAGTGTTTTCAGAGTTTTGCAGAAGCGCCCCGGATTACCAATTGCGGCCACTGCGTGAACTTTTTTACCTTTCCAGCTTTGAATATTCTCGCCAGTTTTCTCCATAGCACCAGCCCCCAAAGCTTCAAGCTTTGTGGGTATTAGAGCCATGCTAATAACTGCATCCGGTGTTTGTAAGCCCAGATCAGCATTGTCGCCTAGGAAGCTCTGCAACTGATCCGGACTGCCATTAATCACAAGACAATCTACAGTAGTGAGACGCTTAGCCGGCTCACGCAAGGGGCCAGCCGGAAGTAAATGTCCATTGCCCAGTTGGCGCTCACCATCGATCAGGCAAATTTCATAATTCCGATCCAGGCGAGTGTTTTGCAAGCCATCATCAGCGATAATAATATCAATTTCCTGCTTATCAAGCGCCGCAATTGCCACTCGACGGTCTGCTGCGAGCACTACAGGCACCCCAGTTTCCAGCTTTATGAGTAGGCTTTCATCTCCGCAGATTAAAGGCTCGTCATTGGTCTGCACAATATGCAAACCTTTGCTTTTGCGGCCGTAACCACGGCTGATTACGGCAGGTCGAAAACCTGCCGCTTGTAATTGTTTGCATAAGGCAATAACTAATGGTGTCTTGCCGGTTCCGCCCGCAGTTATATTCCCTACCACTACCACCGGAACCCGGTTTAATCCTTTCGTATTCCGGGTTGCTATTGGTCGTGCGCGCCGGTAAACAGTTTCAAGCTGGCGTAAAAGCCAGGGCGGTTGCTTATTCGCATACCAAATGCCCGTTAACCATTGTTCCAGCCTGGCACGCATTAGCCCTTTTCTGTCTGGCGTCGATAAAACCCGGCATACAAACCCTGCTTAGCTAACAGCAGTTTATGCGAGCCCTGCTCTACAATTTTTCCATCTTCAAGCACCACAATTTGATCAGCGTGTTCGATGGTACTCAGGCGATGCGCGATAACCAGCGTGGTCCGGTTAGCCATCAATTTATTTAATGCTTCATGAATAACATGTTCAGACTGGCTGTCCAGTGCTGAGGTGGCTTCATCAAGAATCAAAATCGGCGCATCTTTTAATAATGCGCGAGCAATAGCAATTCGCTGGCGTTGCCCACCAGACAAAGCCGCACCATTTGCTCCAACACGAGTATCCAAGCCATCTGGCAAACGCTCGATAAACTCCAGCGCATTGGCAGCCCGGGCTGCCACAATGATTTTTTCACGGCTGGCTCCGGCCAGTTCACCATAGGCGATATTATTGGCAATGCTGTCATCAAATAGCACCACATCTTGTGACACCAGCGATATATTC
Source organism: Lysobacterales bacterium (assembly GCA_021648045.1). Classification (GTDB taxonomy): domain Bacteria; phylum Pseudomonadota; class Gammaproteobacteria; order Xanthomonadales; family SZUA-36; genus SZUA-51. The sequence continues at coordinate 1,914 of JAKITM010000036.1, read as the reverse complement.
TGTCGCAACGACGCTAGACTGATATCGGCGATATCAACCCCATCGAGTAAAATCTTGCCCTGAGATTGGTTGAAGAAACGCGCAACCATATTCGCCATGGTTGATTTACCACTTCCCGAGTGCCCTACTAGTGCTGTAACCGTACCAGCAGGCAGGTGTAAGTTAATGTTTTCCAGTACTGTTTCATCACCAGTGTAGGCAAAACTTACATTTTGAAATTCCAGTTCACCGCGGGTGTTTTCGATAAGGGCAGTGCCTTCGTCAACTTCACCGGGTTGATCAATTAACTCAAACACACTTTCTGCCGCCGCTATGCTTTTACCAATTTGTTCCTGCACATTGGATATTCGTTTCAGCGGCGGAATAGAGGCAATCAAAGCAATAAAGATCGTTGAGAAAACCCCTGGGCTGATACTTTCTAGCATTGTCGGTTGTAAAGAGATCAACAGCACCGTCATTAATGCGAGGATTGCTGCAGCCTGAGTAACAGATGATGAAATCAGCCGAATACCCACCAGGCGCATACCAAAGCGACGGGCATTTTCGTTGGTAGCATTAAAGCGTTGCTGTTCCTGCTGTTGACCGGAAAACACCTTGATCACCCGGTGGGCATTAACCGCCTCAGATGTAACATCGGAAACCCCACCCATCGCCGTTTGCACACGCTTACTAAGTTTGCGAAACTTGCTGTTGACGAGTTTAACCACCAGTGCAATTATCGGCACCATGACCAACACACTGGCGCTCAATTTGGCATTAGCGCTGAACATTACAATCATGCTACCAACCACAATGACCACATCCCTACCTGCGGAAACAATTGTAGTTGTTACCGCATTGGCAACCTGCTCTAGGTTGTAGGTTAGCCTGGATATAAGATCTCCTGAGTTTTTTTGATCAAGATAACTGGCAGGTAAGCGCAAGTAACTGGCAAACAATTCCTGGCGCAGATCCGCAACGATGCGTTTGCCTACCCATTCCAGATAATACACGCCAAGATAGTTACCAATAATACGAACCACGCCCAAAGTCGCTATTGCAGCTGCAACCATATAACCGAACTCTAGGTCTTTATCCCCAAAAACTCGGTCAATCAAGTACTGATTCAATTTGTAGAATAACGGCTGTGCCAAACCATCCAGCAGCATGCCAAACGCACCGATCAGCATCATGCCTTTATAGCGCCCGGTATAGCCCAGCAGGCGGCGAAAGGTTACCCGGCCAGAATGAACTTCAGCAGCTGCGTTATCTTCCGCCTGTGCCATTAGCCTTCCTCTGGCTCTCTAGCTGCTGCGATGGACAAATTAGTAAAACCCATCTTCGCCAAAACATCCATTGCCGTGACCACGAAATGGTGGGCGGTTTCAGCATCGGCGCGTAAGATCACAGGAGCAGTACGGCTTGAGCCGGCTGCAGTGATCAATGCAGCGGTCAAAGTTGCCGCACGGGAATTTAACAAACCTTGCTGATTCACATACATCCGCCCTTCTGCATCAATCGCTACCTCGATGGCATTGTCTTTTTTCAATTCAGCTTGTTGGCTGGCTTTAGGCAGGGAGATTTTCAAGGCAGTTTGTTTTTCGAAGCTGGTGCTGACCATAAAGAATATCAGCAACAAGAAAACCACATCAATCAAGGGTGTCAGGTTGACCTTAGGTTCTTCCAGTGGAGTGCGTAAAAAATTCACAATCAGGCTCCCGGAAGATTCCTGTGTTTACCCACATTACCGCGCTCGATAGCATCAATCAGGTGGATAGCTTGCTGTTCCATCAACACTACATGCTCGGAAATCAAGCCGCGGAAATAACGGTAAAAGAACAGCGAGGGTATCGCCACGCTCAAACCCGCGGCAGTGGTAACCAGCGCCTGTGAAATACCACCGGCTAACTGGTTGGCATCGCCGACACCGTAGGT
>JAKITM010000154.1 GCA_021648045.1 Lysobacterales bacterium | reverse complement strand
GACCCGGAAACCAGCTGCCCGCTGCGTAGCTGCTGGGTTAGATAGGACAGAAAATGAGACTTACCAGAACCATAATGACCGATAAGGAAAGCACCACCACCCTGTTTTCGCTTTAGCAGTTGGCGCAATGCCTGGAGGTGGGCTTTGATCTCCGCGGTAATTAGAAAACTATCAGTTAACCAATCCGCTGATTCAGCCTCCAGGTCTGTTAGTCGCACTACGGTTGGGTGTGGTCTGACTTCCAGCAGGTCGCCGATGTTGGTAATTTCCTCTGACATAGAGCAAACTTTAGCATATTACCCCAACCCCCAGATAGAGGCGCGAGATGGTATGTATGATATTGGCTTCACTGTGGAACCAATAGCTGTGCAACATCCGTGTTTCTATCTGGGGATGGGGGATGTACAGTATGCATGTTTCTATCTGAAGATTGGGGTATTATCTTAAATCAACTATGGTTATGGCAACAAAAGACAAACTGATTAAAGTACTGCGCCGAAACCTGCAACAGGCGATCCGCATAAGAGATGTGGAGCAGGCAGACAACTTGCTGCAACGGCTCAAGCTAGAAGATCCGCTTTCTATAGAGTGCCGTGGCTTGGAGCTGGAATATCTGTTGATCACCGATCACCAGGAGGAAGCCCAGCTTCTTGCTGGGCAGCTGTTGCACCTTTATCCCAACTCCGCCAGAATTCACTACCTAGCGGGTCGAGTTGACTACCAAGCCAGAAGGTACCCACAAGCACTAGCCGGATTTACCGAAAGTAACAGCCTATTTCCTCATTGGCGCGCTAAGTTATGGCGTGGTAAGAGCTTCACTCAGCTTGGGAAATACCCAGAGGCAGAAGCGCTATTGCTAGAGCTATATACTTCTCACCCACAAACCGGGCGGGATTTGGCTTGGCTATATGAACGACTGGGAAATAGTGAACGGGCACTTCACTATTTGCAGCGGTATCTTGACAGGTATACAGATAGCCCTCTTGCCCAGGCTCAGTTGCAACGACTGCGCTCGCATACTCTGCCACCGGAAGATTTGCTTGCAGAGGTGGAGATGCTGACTGAGTTGGGTGAAGAGATTCCGCCACAGATGCTGGTTACATATCTACAACGCTTGCTGGAGAAAGGCGAAGGCAAAACTGCGCGGAAATTCATCAATGAGCAAGAAAATAACATAGAACCAAAGACCGCAGTCTCTCTCGCCTGGGTTTGCTATCGGTTGCAAGCATATGACCTAGCATTGCAGCTATTCCTTATCGGACTCCCAGTGCAAATAGATAACTATAAGTACCTACAGTCTCTGGAAAAAGCAGCGGGCCATTGTGGTCGATTGGAAAATTTGGTCACAACCTATGAGCAATACGCTCCTGAACAGAAAAAATTTTATGGTAGGATCAAGCGACTTAGGAAATATATAGAAAAGTAGCCCGGCAGTTCCAGTTTGACGGCTACGCTATACACATGCATCATGTGTATGTGGAAGTAGCCAGATTGGAAACGACCATGCGAAGAACACAAGTTTTTCCAAGAGATGATCAGCAACAATCAATTCACTGGAACTGGCAACGCTCAATATAAAGCATTTCCCCATGTTTCCTGATCTGCAAAGACCTTATTAAGGATTAGGGTATTAGGTTCAACCCCATTGGCGCAGTCATGAGGAATTGATTAAGCAGCAAGTGTCGTAATTTAATCAACCATTTTTTGAAAAGCCAAAATTATCATAAACCATAATTTTGGCTTTTTTGATTCTGAAATAGACGAGGAGAATTTGGTAAAAGTTAAAATGCAGTTTGGTAAAGCTTATGATTTTAATTTGGGAAAACTTGCGGTGGTAGAGTGGCTCGCTACAGGTGGTTTAGTTCATTGTTGGGAATGCGCAGCATATTCGAGTTCCTCTTAAAAACTTGTCAAGACCTTTTTCAGGTTTTTTTGCAGTTGATTTCTATGTCAATAAAATGTACGATTACCGAACATTCTAAGGCGAGAACGAAGGTCGTGCAACCCCCATGAACAAAAACCGGGCTTATACTATTGGACATACCGTACAAAAAGGTGCATGTATGTCCAAGAAGATCAACGAAAAAATGAGCTGCTTTGGTGCCCAGCTGGCTAAACTACGCAAAGCTGCCGGGTATACTCAGACTCAGTTAGCCGAAGAAATCGGTGCAACCCGCCGGATGATTGCCTATTACGAGTCTGAGAGCCAGCATCCACCCGCCAATATGCTGGTGGATCTAGCAAAAGCTCTCAATATCAGCGCCGATGCCTTACTGGGAATCAAACCCCTAAAAAGCATTCCAGTAAGCAGTCGCCTGGAACGCCGGATTCGACAAATTGAAAAACTGGGACCAAAACCTCGTCAACAGATCACCCAGTTAATCGATACCTTTGTTGAAGCCGAGCAGCTAAAACAAAAAGTCAATGCCACAGGATAAACGGAAATAAACATGGAAAAAATTGCTAATTTACACATCAAGAAACTTCCAGAAGGAATATACCTGGCAACCAGTGAGGATATACCCGGCCTGATTGCTCAGGGGCGCACGATCACCGAAACCCTGGAAATTGCACGAGATGTGGCCAAGAAACTGTTGGAAGCAAAAACTGAACGCCATCAACAAGCCCGGCTAACAGCTACCAAGAAGTCATTTGAATATCCATTGATCTTAAACACCTGATGGGACGACTGGCAGGATTTAAATACCGACAAATTATTAAAAAACTTAAAAAACTCGGCTTTGTATTTGATCGCCAGGCCGCCGGTAGCCACGAAATATGGTTTAACCCAACAAGCCAGAAATACACCACTATTCCCAACCATCCTGGCGATATGCCCGAAGGTACCTTGCGAGCTATCCTGAAACAAGCTGGGACTACAGTAAATGCTTTCTTGCAAGCATAAGACTCCAAAACAATCAGTTCCTGACCCCTAAGGACTAGAAAACTTATCATTTTGAGCCAATTGGCTCGACTACTTGTCAGCAATCACTGACTTTCTCTCGCGGCAAAAACGGGAATGCTTCTATTGAGCGTCTGAGCCTCCCCCAATAAAACGGACTGGTAACTTAAGCAACAAATTTCTCTTCAACACCCTGTGTCCTATATTAACCAACACTTGAGTGGCGTCTTCTTTGATTATAGAAGATTTCTATATATTCAAAAATACTTTGTTTAGCTTCTGCCCAGGTTCGATACTTCTCATCATCAACATGTTCAGTTTTCAAGCTGCCAAAGAAACTTTCTGCTACTGCATTATCCAGACATTCACCTCGACGACTCATACTACACTTAAGCCGATGGTCTTTCATTATCTGTTGGTAATCACCAGACGAATATGTAGATCCTTGGTCAGAGTGCACGATAACACCCTCTGGTTTTCCACGCCTCCAAAGCGCCATAGTCAACGCATCACTGACCAACTTGGTGTTATTACTGCCACTCATCGCCCAACCAATCACTTTACGCGAGTACAGCTCCAGAACAACGGCTAGATAAAGCCAGCCCTGTTGGGTCGGGAAAAATGTAGTATCAGTCACCCAGACTTTATTGACTTCAGTCGTTATAAAGTTACGCTGCAGTAAATCCGGTGCCGGTTTCATAGTT
>JAKITM010000153.1 GCA_021648045.1 Lysobacterales bacterium | reverse complement strand
AGAACACAGTGTTATAATGAGCCATGGCCTGTTTCCTTGTTGTTTTACAATGAGTTGTGGTGATTCTATTGTAACAAAACAAAGGGATTCAGGCCTGTTTTTTTACGTTCTTAACGGGACACTAGTGTACATTTATATAAACATTCCCCTGGAGTAGACCCTGATTTAGATATAACGCTACAACCCGCCTCAGTGACTGTACCTGAAGGTGAGACAGCCAGCTTTAGTGTTGCCGCTGTTGGCAGTGCGCTTAGTTATCAATGGCGGAAAAATGGAGACCCTATTGATGGCGCTACCATGGCCAGTTATAGCTTCACGGTACTTAATCTGGCCGACCAAGGCGCTGCGTTTGATGTCATAGTAACTGACACCAGCGGCAGCTTAACCAGCAGTGAGGCAATTCTAACTATAGAAGTTGACACCCTGCCGCCAGTGATAAGCTCGGCGCTTGCTGGCAACGAAACTAATATTGATATTATATTCAGTGAGTCGATAACAGTAGCAACGGCTGAAACAGTTGCAAACTATCAAATTAGCGCTGGCATCCAAGTTGTGGGCGCAGTGCTGAATGCTAATAATAAAACGGTTCACTTACAAACCGATACTCTTGCGCCAGATACGGTTTACACGCTGGCGGTAAGTAACATTCAGGATACCTCAACTGCTGCAAATGAAATTGCGCCCGGAAGTACTATAGAGGTTGTATATACACCATCGATGGGCTTTGATAATGGCGAATTACCGTTTGGTTGGACTCCGCTTACTGCCTCCAGATGGTCGGTAGTTATAGAAAATGGCAATAATGCGCTGTTCTTGAATACAACAAACTACCAAGCATTGCCTGTTGGCCGTTTGGGGGAACATATTATCTCGCCCGATAGCTATGCTGATTTTACTTTTACCGTTGATGTAAAAACCAATGAACCCGCTGGAAACACCAATGCAGATTATGCGCTGGTTTTTGGCTTCCTAGATGGCAATAATTACTACTATATGATGTTTAATAGAACTCCGACTAATACGCAGTTACATCGTGTGGTGGAAGGAGAAAGGCAACTGCTGGCAACAGCCACAGATAGCTGGTTAACTAATGATGACTATAATACGGTAACAATAACTCGTGTAGGGGAAGCTATAGAGGTCAGCTTCGGTGGCAATACAGTGCTGCAAGTTAATGATGATACTTTTGTGGCAGGAAAAGTTGGTTTGGGTTCATTTAATGACTCGGCATATTTTGATAATATTCGTATTACTGGTGGGTCTGGAACTGTAACCGATTTGGTATTTGCGGATCAGTTCGAATAGATCAGTGAAATCGTGAGTCGAAATCGTAGAAATCGCGGACAGGCAGCGATAGAAACGCTCTATTCTTTGAGGCACTCCCCCCGTGGATATATATTTACCCGCCAGATGGACTCAGAGGGGCAGCTCAGGATGAAAATTAATGACGGCAAATTTATCCCTTACAAAACTCTCGTTTTCGGCTATGAAGAGCTGAATATCGACGATAACCCGGACACCAGGATTATCAATCTAAGCGGGCGCTGGGCATTCTCAAACATTGTCGATGCCTACTATAACGGCTCAAGACCGCCTACTGCCTACATGTCCCCGGTAATCAATGTAAGCAAAACATCTATTGACTCTTCAACGGCTACTGTTAAATACTCAATTACAAATTTTATTAACGAAAACATTTTCCCACTAGAAATGGAATGCCAGCCAAGCCCAGACTATACCGGACAATCCTGTAAGGTATTCATTCTGGAAGATGGCGTGCCGCGCAATGTCCTTATCGTATCCTACATAAGCCCTGAAAGGCTTCGTTTTGTATACTCTGGTGGCCCAATAGTCGCTGTCGGCCCGAATTCAAGCGGAATAGCCGTTAAAATTGACTGATATAGCCACTTGGCGCTAATATCACATACAGTCGTCGAATTACATATTCTTGATGGGTGCTCTTTCCTTTAGGCTTTTCGGAAGTGTAAAAGATGACTCATAAAAGCATAGTAAATTGACTTATATCCAGCCTCTTCATATAGAGTTAGAGCACGCATGAGAGAAATATTTTTTCTAATATTAATAATTGCTGCGGGATTGCAATTTTACAAGCACTCAAACCCTGTCTCACTTGGGCCTGGCGTAATGGCAAGCGGGGTACCTCAACAGGGGCGCATAAGGTCACCTGTTATTCATACGGTGGATGAATACACTATTACCGAAGTCACAAAGTTTCAAATTAAAGCAAAAGTTCTGGCGAAGGAAAAATACTATATTGATCGGGGGTCAGATCTTTCACCTATCGATCTAGCCTTGGGTTGGGGCAAAATGTCTGATGAAAGTGTGCTTGAAACTATTGATATATCACAATCAGGTAGATTTTACCGATGGCGCGTGAAGTCGTTTCCTATACCCCGGCGTGAAATAGAGACTCATAGTGCAAATATGCACCTTATCCCTGCTAACGATTCAGTAAAAAGTGATATTGGCAGAATTAGGCAGGGCGATATAGTTGAGATATCAGGCAGTTTAGTCAATGTGATATCTAATACTGACGGTTGGAGCTGGGTCAGTTCGCAAACACGCACTGATACCGGAAATGGGGCTTGTGAATTGATTTGGGTGAAAAGTCTTAACATAGTTACTCCCTAATTAAATTAGATTTAATTTGATATGAGTGAAAATCAAAGCTAGTACCTTTAACCGAATATTAGAGCGAACTTCAAACCAAAAAAGGTCTGTTTTCCCAAGCTATTGGCGGCAAACATCATGGCAACAAAGGGAATCGAACTAATAGGTGCGTAACCCGTAGGTTATGTGCCCCGTGTGTTTTCTGTAGATTGATACAGCAGATTGCGATATGCTTATAAGCGCAGCCCAGTGAAATATATAGCTCATGGATGACATAGGCAAATGGATGGCAGCTGTAACTTACAGCACCGCGGCTGCAGATACCTCTCTTGCTAAATCCTCCCATTAAAACTGGCATAAATATATTCTCAAGACCATGAGCGCTTCCTATGGGACGCCCCATGATTACTTCTGGGATTAAATTATGGATAATGCTCTTGGATGGATTTAAACAATGGAAAAACACACTAGCTTTAAAACAATATTAGGTAAATATATACCCCTGATTATTTTCAGTCTTTTCATAGCAACAGGGCATACATCAGCACAGGGCTGGACGCTTGACTTTGATTTTGACAACGGTGAGCCTGGAGAGCAGGTTACAGAGTTTTCAGATGCATCTGGGCACACATATTACGACACAAGCGTTGTGTACGCTGGAACCAATTCTGCCCAGATGAATATCCAGCAAGGTGCTGAAGGCTTTGGGTTCTGGGGAGGGCGTAAACAGTTTCCATCTGAACTTGGTGAGGGCGATGAGCTGTGGATAAGACTTCGTACTTTTTTTCCAACAGATTTTAATTTTAATACAAATCTGGCTTTTCTTAAGTTTTTAAGAGTTCACATTAGAGAAGATGATGGAACTCACATAGGCTATTAACCTAGCGTCCAAATACCCTATGCAGCGCACTGAATTGCTGGATGTAAAAAGTAGCTCTTAACCCGAGCCGGAAGGGCTTGTAGTTTTCTCATGATACCGAGGACCTTTCTTTCAAGTTGCTGTTGATTTCTAGCTGGTGAAGAGGCTCGGATACT
>JAKITM010000035.1 GCA_021648045.1 Lysobacterales bacterium | reverse complement strand
GGCCGGTTACCAACACAAGACCACGGGGCACATTGATAATATCTTTAAATATCGGTGGCGCCTGAAGGTCTTCCAGTGTCATTATATCTGTAGGAATGGTGCGGAAGGCGGCGCCAATTCCACGATCTTGGTGGTAGGCGTTAACCCGGAACCGTGCAACCTCAGGAACAGAATATGAATAATCTATTTCCAAGTTAGCTTCAAAATCACGCCGTTGATGATCATTCAGAGTACTGTAAACCAGTTCCAGAAGGTCCTTGTTTTCCAGCGATGGTAAATCCAGTCGCCGGATATCTCCGTCTACACGAATGAGTGGCGGCATACCCGCGGACAAGTGTAAATCGGAGGCCTTATTCTTTACCGAAAAGGCGAGTAGTTCATTAATATCCATCTGCTTCCCTCAGTGTCTACGCCTGATCTTCAGACGCTGCTTACTGCCCGTATTTGCATTCTATTTTTATATTATAGAAGAAATCGCAAACTTTGCTCGGGCATCCCTGTAATCCATTACTTTAGCGATATACTTTAGTTATATACTGTAACTTGTAAGCATCAATGACAATACTTTAATCCTTTTGAGTTGAAATGTCCGATATTTCTTGCTCCTATCACGCCACAATCCGGCGAATAACCCTGGCTAGCGCGGCAGCCAGTAGGCCAGCTGGTACGGTCAAGCTTCTGGCTGTCAGTAAAAAGCAATCCGCTAACAAAATCCGCACATTACATAATTTGGGGCAAACAGCATTCGGTGAAAGCTACCTGCAGGAAGCGCTGACTAAACAGGCAGAACTAGCTGACCTTGCGATTGAGTGGCACTTTATCGGTCCGATTCAAAGCAATAAAAGCGCTAAGATTGCAGCCCATTTTGACTGGGTTCAAAGTGTTGATTCAGCCAGGTTGTTACAACGCCTGTCCGCACATAGGCCTAGCGAACTTGCGCCGCTTAACATCTTGTTACAGATTAACATTGATAACGAAATACAAAAACGCGGTATTTCCGCGGTTGACCTAATACCGCTTTCGGCACTAGTAGCAGAGTTGCCCGGACTTCGTCTGCGGGGCTTAATGGCGATTCCTGATCCGGGAAAACCCGCGCATGAACAGCTTCACAGTTTAGAAAAAATGGCTGGCTTATTTAGATACCTACAAGCGGAATTCCGAAATATTGACACCCTCTCGCTAGGCATGTCTACAGATTTGGAAACCGCAATTACAACTGGCAGCACCATGGTTAGAGTAGGAACTGCATTATTCGGCCCCAGAGAGTAATACCTATACATTGGAGAACCCGACATGAGTAATATTTGTTTTATTGGTGGTGGTAATATGGCCAGAGCAATCATCGGCGGCTTGCTGGCGCGCGAATCAACAGCCGGGCAATCGCTTTCTATCAGCGTTGCAGAGCCCATGAAAGCCGGCCGCGCCGAATTGGAATCCCAATTTCAGGTTAAAACTTTTACCAACGGCCGCGACGCAATCGCCGGCGCCGAAACTATCGTGCTTGCAGTTAAGCCGCAAATCATTCCTCTCGTACTCCAGCAACTCAAGGACAATCTGCAAACAGAGCAATTACTAATTTCTGTTGCCGCCGGAACAACTTGCCAGACAATCGAAACCGAGATTGGGCGCAAAGCGACAATTATTAGAGCCATGCCAAATCTCCCAGCTATTATTGGTGCAGGCATCACCGGTGTATTTGCTAACAAGCAGTGCCAGCAAAAACACCGCCAGCAGGCGCAGGACATTCTTTCCACCGTCGGTCAGGTTATCTGGATAGACAAGGAAAACCTAATAGATGCAGTCACTGCAGTTTCCGGTAGCGGGCCTGCCTATGTGTTTTATTTAATCGAATCCATGCGTGATGCCGGGGTGGCCGCCGGATTGGACTTTGATACCGCTACCCAGCTTGCGCTGCATACCGTTGTTGGCTCAGGCAAGCTGGCACAGCAGGAAAATACCGATGTTAGCGAGCTACGCCGACAAGTCACTTCGCCCGGTGGAACAACTGCGGCAGCGATTGCTGTACTCGATGAGGCCAGCTGTGATGCTATCTTTAAACAGGCTGTTCTTACCGCGCGTGATCGTGCGCGCGAACTATCCGGAACCAGCGCATGAACAACTTGCAAAATGCAGGTAGTTGGCTATTTGAGATCCTGCTGACATTTTACTCAATCTCTTTGCTATTACGCTTACTGTTGCAGTGGGTAAAAGCCGATTACCACAACCCGTTGGTTCAGTTATTGATTATGATAACCGACCCGCTAGTGAAGCCATTGAGGAAAGCGCTGCCTGCTTGGGGGCGGTTGGATAGTGCCTGCCTGTTATTATTTATTCTGTGTACTACAATTATCGTGACCTTATGGGACCCGATGGCAAGCACTCCGATGCTGATTGCTGCGCGCAGTATCATTCGTGTGTTGCAGGTTCTGCTCAGCCTCTACAGTATTCTAATTATTATCAGCATCATTCTCAGCTGGGTGGGGCAATCCTTCAAACACCCTATAATTCCACTGGTCTACCAGTTAACCGAGCCACTGCTGATACCTATAAGAAAGTTCCTGCCGAGCTCTGGTGGTTTTGATTTTTCAGCAGTTATTGCCTTGATTACAATACATTTCCTACGCCTTCTGCTAGGCTACTAGATAAGGCTGTGACCATTTCAAGTTCCATTACAAGTGTATTGGCTAAGCCTTCAAACAAGGAGAAGCATAATGAACATGAGCTTTAAAACCCTCACAGCTTGCCTACTTTTGCTCTTTAGTGGTGTGCTAACAGCCCAGCAATCTCAGGATTTCGGCGATTATGTGGTGCATTACAACGCCCTGAATACACAGCTGTTACCACCCCAGGTTGCCAAGGCCAATAATATTTTGCGTTCGGGTAGTCGGGCACTGTTGAATATAACCGTATTGAAAAAAACCGGTGAAACTACCCGTCCTGTCCACGCGACAGTTACAGCAGCGGCTACCAACCTAACGGGCCAGCGGCGGCAAATTCAGTTGCGCGAAGTGAGTGAACCCACGCACGCTGACAACGACCCTGGTGCCATCTATTACTTGGGTGAGTTTCGCATCAACAATGAAGAAACCTTCAGCTTTCAGGTTAAAATAATACCGGATGGTGAAACTAAAGCTCTGAACCTGAATTTTCGTCAGCAGTTTTTTACTGAAAGATAAACCCGCGCTGATACCCAAAACGCCCATCCAGAGTTGATGGCGTTCTGGCTCAACTTTAAGGCCATCGAGCCGAGCTTCTGGTATTGCTGTGTTTGTTTAGATGACAAATTTCGACACTTATGCCAACAACTACAATCAGACTAGCGTGCTCAAACTTCTTCAGGTATTGGCTTGGGAGAATCATCAGTTGCTTGGTTTTTGTTTTCCGGCAAGGTGCGCAGCCAGATCAGCCAAACCACCAAAGCATCGAGTATGATTAACGCCTGCCACAAATACAGGTGGAACCAGCGAAATGCGGTGTCACTCCACTGCCCTAAGTAAAACAAGGAAATAATCCGCACCAAATTGAGCAGTTGTATCGCCAAAAAGCCCCAGAAAAAACCGATCATTTTATTTTTAAACGGTGCTGGAAAGGCAAATAGAGCAGCAAAAAGAATGATGACAGCCTCAACACCGTTGCAACCGGCCTGGATTTCAACCGCAAAACCGTTTTCCAAGCTGCGGATCACCCGTCCACTGGCAATTACCTGGTCATCAAACAGCTGAATTAAAAAAACGCTGATATTAGCCAAAACACTGGTAAAGGGTGAGATAATGTAATCCTGAACAGGCTGTAAAATTTCCAGAGTAAACAGACCAACCAATAAAATTACAAATAATACAAAAAATCGGATCATTTCCAGCCCAAAATCAATTCAAGTTGCTGTATGGTAACGGAGTTATACACCAGTAGGTATAAAAATTAGTGAAATTTAGTCAAAGTATCATTCTCATTGGCTCAATGGGTGCCGGAAAGACCACGGTAGGTAAAAAACTTGCGCAAAAACTGCACAGGGATTTTATCGACTGTGATGCTGAGCTGGAGCGACAAACGGGTGTTGATATCGCAACTATTTTTGATATTGAGGGCGAAGAAGGTTTCCGCAAGCGTGAATCGGCCCAATTAGAAAAATTACTGCAACGCCGCGAAATTGTGCTGGCAACCGGTGGCGGGGTGGTGCTGATAGAAGAAAACCGGCAACGAATGACGCGTAATGGAATCATCATCTATCTGAAAACCACCGTTGAGCAGCAACTCCAAAGACTGCAGATGGATAAAAAAAGACCCCTGCTGAGCGTACCGGATCGGCAACAGGTACTGACCGATTTATTCACCCAACGCGACCCCATTTACCAGGCACTCGCAGATATTACGGTACATACCGATCGGCGCCATAGTGCCGAAATGGCTTCAACCGTGCTGCGCGCGATTAATCAGTACCTAGATGAATCAGGTTTATAGCAACTCGGAAACAAGCAATGGAAGTTATTGAAGTACAAACCCGTAGCCGCAATTATCCGGTTTATATCGGTCAGGGCATCCTCAATAACCCTGCTCTCTGGTCCCGCTTACTCGAAAATCGCAGGTTCTTAATTGTTAGCAACGAGACCGTTGCACCACTCTACCTCGATGCACTAACAAAAGCCCTGCCAGGAGACACCCACGAGCAGATTATCCTCCCCGATGGTGAGCAGTATAAAACCCTAGAACAGTGGCAACGAGTAACGGATAAACTCGCCGCCATGAAAGCCGGGCGCGACACTTGCATTATTGCCCTTGGCGGCGGCGTTATTGGCGATCTGGCGGGTTTCGCTGCTGCCAGTTGGATGCGTGGCATTGATATTATTCAAATACCAACGACACTGCTGGCTCAGGTTGATGCCTCAGTCGGTGGAAAAACTGGCATTAATCATAGCGCCGGAAAAAACTTATTGGGCGCATTCCACCAGCCACACACAGTCATCATAGATTGTGACACCCTCCATACCCTGCCAGATCGCGAGTATCGGGCCGGCCTAGCTGAAGTGATTAAATATGGCGCGATTGGCGATAGCCACTTTTTTGACTGGCTAGAGCAACAGGCCAGCTCGCTGAATGCCAGAATGCCCGAAAGCATAATGCAGGCCGTGATTAAATCCGTAAATGCCAAAGCTGCAGTGGTGGCTGCCGATGAACTGGAGCAAGGCCAAAGAGCCTTGCTGAATTTTGGTCATACCTTTGCCCATGCTATTGAAACCGCAACCGAGTACAAACAATGGCTGCACGGCGAGGCTGTTGCCATAGGTATGGTTTTGGCAGCTAGACTGAGTACCCGGTTGGGTCTGGATAGCGGAGATTCCGAGCAGCGCCTGTCGCGACTATGCGCTGTACTGGGTTTACCTGGGACCGATTCTGAACTACCCACCGCGGCTGATTTAATTAATAATATGTGCCTAGATAAAAAAAATCTGGGTGGCGAATATCGATTTATTCTGCTCAAATCTATAGGGCAGGCGCTTATACATACTCAGGTTAGCGATACCGATCTTTATGCAGTTCTGCGCCAATAACCCGATTACGGAAAACAACCATGACTAGCTTAATAAATGACACTTTTTTACGCGCGCTCAGCCGCCAACAAACCGACTACACGCCTGTCTGGATCATGCGCCAGGCTGGTCGCTATTTGCCAGAATATCGGCAGTTAAGAGCAGAAGCCGGTAGTTTTATGGCGCTGTGTACGAATCCGGAGCTAGCTTGTGAAGTGACTTTACAGCCACTCAGGCGATTTCCGTTAGATGCCGCCATATTATTTTCAGATATCCTTACGATTCCCGATGCCATGGGCCTGGGCCTCAACTTCACCACTGGCGAGGGGCCTTCATTCGAGCGGCCGTTACGCTCTGCCAGTGATATTAAAAACCTGCCAGCCATTGACCCGGAAGATGACCTGCCTTATGTCATGGCTGCGGTTAAAAAAATTCGCCAAGCACTCGCAGGTAAAGTGCCGCTAATTGGTTTTTCCGGTAGTCCGTGGACACTGGCAACTTATATGATTGAAGGCAGTAGCAGCAAAACTTGGGCGCGCGCTAAAGCACTGATATTCGAACAACCTGATGTTGCCCATCTGCTGCTTGGGAAGTTGGCAGACGCGGTCACTGACTACCTGAATGCACAGATTCGTGCCGGCGCACAGGCCGTGCAAATTTTTGACACCTGGGGCGGAGCACTGCCGTGGGCCGAATACCAAGAGTTTTCCCTCGCTTATATGCAACGCATTATTGGCGGTTTAATCCGCGAGAATGAAGGTCGCCGGGTGCCCGTAATCCTGTTTAGCAAAGGCTGTGGCCACCGACTTGGGGTAATTGCCGACAGTGGCTGTGATGCGGCCGGAGTTGACTGGACTATGCGGTTAACAGAAGCACGGGGTTTTTGTGGTGACCGAATCGCCCTGCAGGGTAATATGGATCCTGCCATTCTGCTGACCAATCCGGAGACTATCCGCCGTTATGTGAAACAAACGCTGGACGATTTTGGTGGCGGGCCGGGGCATGTTTTCAATCTCGGGCATGGCATTACTCCCGATGTGCCGCCAGAACACCTGGCTTGCCTGGTGGCGGCTGTACATGAGTTCAGCGGCAACCGCCTACAAGCACCTCAGTTTACTCTGTAGGGGTTAAATTGATTCCCATTAGTGTGCTGGCTAAGCCGGTCATGGTGACCGGCCGCTGGCAGGTATGACAATGCGGGATATCCTGATACTGCGTGGTATCAAAGCTTATCGGTAATAGAAATACAACTTCACAGCCCGGATATTTTTTCTGCAATTTACGGGTATCTTCTGCCATTTGCTCGCGGTTGGCAAAACCTTCATCCACACTCATTATCAAGGTGTCAATTTCAGCATCAGGGTGATCGTTAGTGGCCTCAACCCATGGAATACTCCAGCGCCCTAAAAACTCGCTAATGGATTCTTTTAACGGATTTTCCAACTCCAGGCACACCAACTTCCGTTGTAGTAATCGGCTTCCTGCCAGCCAGTCCTCGCTTGCGCCAGCGCGTTTATTCAGTGGCAAATCAAAATAAAAGCCACTACCAATCCCAGCCTCACTCTCTAGATTGATAGAGCCACCCATTGACTGCACGATTTTCTGGGAAATGGTAAGCCCAAGACCAGTACCACCGAAGCGCCGATTCGCCGATTGGTCAACCTGCTCGAAAGCATCAAATATTTTCTCCTGTTCAGCAGGGTTTAAACCGATGCCAGTATCCCGTACAAAAAAGCGGAGTTGTTCGCAACTCTCTAACCGGGTTATTCCAAAAACCACATAACCTTCATCAGTAAATTTAAGCGCGTTACTCAACAAATTACATAACACCTGCTCAAGACGATCTGGATCACCGGCAACAATCAGTGGGACATCGGCCGCTAACAGCCCGATTAGCTCTATATTCTGTTGTGACGCTATTCCCGCGTAAAGTGTAATAACCTGCTCCAGCAAGCTGTTCAGATTTACATCTCCATCGTGCAATTTAACCACACCAGATTCAACTTTGGATAAATCTAGAACCTCGTTCAACACCCGTAATAAATTATCTCCGGAGTGGCGTAAGGAATCCACCAAACTTCGCTGCTGAGGTGATAAATCAGTGTCGGAAAGTAGCTCTGACATTCCTAAGACACCGTTCAAAGGTGTTCGAATCTCATGGCTCATGGTGGCTAGGAAATTGGACTTAGCCGCACTCGCCTGATCAGCATCTTCGGCCAAATTCTGAACGCGTAAATATAAGCGGGCATTTTGCATTGCTGAACCCGCAACCTTTGAATAAAGACGAATAATAGCCTGCGTTTCTGCGGTAAACGGCTGCTGGACACCACCACTTATCACTGCCAGCCCAAGCAACTCATCACCTGCCGACAGTGGGACGATAAAAGCATGATTGTTACTGCCTAGGCTTACCTTAGTACCCTCCCAGTCCGGTTGGTACAGCCCCTGTTCTTTAATTCGCCCGATCCAGTCCACATTCGAAATTATTTGGGGCTCGCCTGTGCTGAAAGCTTCAATTGGCAAGTCATCACCTTGAAATTGCAACACCACACTACTGGCATTCAATTGCTGCTGAAGAATGGAGCCAAAGCGGGTCATGATTTCTTCCATATCCAGTGATTCAGTAAGAAATCGGGTGAGTTGACGCTGCGATTCAGCTGACTGCTCACGATAGTGCGCTAATGATAGCGCAGACCGGCGCTTACCTTCCATTTTCCAGCGATACCAAAGCAAGGTCAATACCCCCATGATTAACAGGGCATAGATGACATATGCCTGCCAACTAAACCAGGGCGGCGGCTGAATGCGCAGCTTTGTTCTATCAATAGCATCCGGCCAGGTACCGGAGGAAGTAGAAGACTGTAATTCAAATACATAATTACCCGGCTCCAGACGACTATAAGACCGCTCAGTGATTCCGCGAGCCTGTACCCAGCTTGCGTCTAGCCCCAGCAATCGATACCGATAGCGTAGTTGCTCTTCGCCTGAAAAGCTTAAGCCACCAAACTGAAAGGTAACTACGGCTGCATCGTATGCCAAATTGATTTCCGCGTCAGTGTCTTCTCTGAGAATTTCCGCGTCAATAGTTCTAACTGCGTAAACATTAGCGCTTGTCTCCACGAGTATGTCATGTAACTCTTCAGGAATAAATGAGATAATCCCCGCCGCTGTGCCGGTATAGATTCGGCGCCCATCGCGGACCGACATGGTTCGGTCTTCAAATTCTATTGATGGCAGGCCATCTGTTCTTCCATATACCCGCACATCATTTTTATCCGGACGAATACGCACAAGTCCACCCCGAGTAGTAACCCATACCTCATTGTTTAGCAGACGAATCCCATTGGCGCTAGTTGGCGGCATTCCATCAACAGTTGTAAATTGTTGTAAGCGCACGGGCTTGGGAATAGATAACTGATACTGACTGACACTATTTCTCGCAGCCACCCAAAGTGTTCCATCCGCAGCAATCTGCATATCCTCAATCTGGTCCTCATAGTCATCAATGATGTGGATCACTTTGCCGTCTCTGGATAAAGCCTGCAAGCCGTGATTGCCACCGAGCCACACCGTACCATCGGCAGCTATTTCAACCGAAGTCACTGCATTACTGGCTATTTGATGCTGCTCATCCATTTTCTTATTAAACAACTGTTGAGGACCATTTTTACTACTGAACAATATTGCACCACCACCATAGACCGCCAACCACAGGTCACCAGACTGCGTTTCCGCAATATCACTGATATAGCCATCGTTAATCGCGGATTTCCAATATGGTTCTGTAAACCAATGCTTGAAGTGACCGGGGCTGAGCATTTCACTGATACCCGCAGAATGTGACAACCAGAGTCGCCCGCCCTGATCCCGATAGACTACCCGAACCCGCTCACGGGTCAAAGAATGGGGGATGTTTTTATTCTGGTTATATACTGTAGTTTCCAGTGACACTGGGTCGATCACATTAAGGCCATCATCCATAGAGCCTGCCCACAATCGCTTGAGTTCTTCATCCCAATAAGTTGAAATAATATTGTCAGCTGACAATGAGCCTGTTACTGACGGGTCGCGTTGAAGCCGCTGGAAATTTCGCCAGCCTACGCCCAACCTGGCAACCCCCTGACCCAGACTGCCAAACCACATCCCGTGTTGATGATCCTCGGCCATCGTCCAGAAATAATCCGTGGGTAAGCCGCCATATAAACCCGGCACCGGTAAGAACCGATTTAGTATTTCACCATCTGCAGAAAATTGAAAAATGCCAACTTTTGTAGTCACCCAAATTGCAGTGGTAATATCCTGGTGGATCGCTGTAATCAAATGATTTCGGTGTGTTTCAACCTGCAGATTAACCGGAGTTACCTCAAAAGTACGCGCATCGACAAATGATACACCCGTGCGTGAGCCCACCCATATTCGCCCGCTTTGATCCTGCATTAATGTCGTAACAACACTCATCTCATCAGGATTTTCAGCATCTGCTTTAACCGCAATGAACTGATTGCTTTCACTGCTCAGGCGAAATAACCCCCCATTCCAGGTTCCCACCCAGAGGCGGCACTCGGAATCAACCAGCAGACTCAGTACCGTATCTGTATTCAGCCCGTTAGCCCGAGGAGGATAGACTCGAACCTGCCCGGTTTCCGGCCACAGACGCGCTAGGCCATTTTCGTAAAACCCCAGCCACAAACTACCATCACAGGCTTCTGCAATTGCCCATACATCATTCCCAGGCAGTGGGTTTTCAGTCTCTTTGGTAAACTTGTGTTTTAGTTCAAGCTTAGAGTCAAGCGCCAAAATACCACTCTCTTCAAAGGCTACCCAAAGGTGTCCGCTAGAATCGGTGAAAAGGCTTTGAATGCTGTTGGAGGGTAATATTGACGCTGGGTCTTTGGGGTCGTGGCGCAGCACCATAAATTCGCGCCCGTCAAAACGCACCAAGCCTTCACGGGTTCCCAGCCACATGTGATTATAGGGACCGCGCGCCAGAGCTGTTATATGCCCGGAGGGCAGACCATCATCGATGCTCCAAGTTTGGAATACCGGGGTGCTTATCCGTTGTTCTGCAAGTGCTGCTTGGCTTCCTAATACCAGCCCGCAGGTCAGTAGTAAAAACCGGCTAATGCGCAATAGACTCGCCAATTTCTGCGTTTTCCCCTCAGCCACAAATATATTCCCCGATAGCATGTTTGCAAGGATTATACGCCAAGGTGGTGCGTTTATTGAAAATAACTCAAGCGGGGGAATACATTGGGTCGGCATGAATGGCTCTAGCTGGCCGGAGTGATGTTATCAACCCCAGCCATTTACAAGCCGTAATTGCTTATGCTTATGCTTATACCTACTCTTATACCTAATTTTTAGGCTTAACCAAGCTCCTGCTTGATTCGGTGTAGTTCCTCGCGCATAGAAGCGGGCAACCGCTCACCATAAGTATCGAGATACTCATTTATTTGATCCACTTCGCCCAACCAACCTTGCTGGTCAACACTCAGAAGCTCTTGCATTTGCTCAGCATCAATACTCAGTCCATCAACATTGATATCATCAGTGCTCGGAATAAATCCGATGGCAGTTTCTTGAGCATCGACAGTACCTTTACAGCGCTCCACAATCCACTCGAGCACGCGCATGTTTTCACCGAAGCCAGGCCACATGAATTTTCCGTCTGTATCTTTGCGAAACCAGTTCACATGAAAAATACCCGGTAGATTATCTGCCCGCTCAGTAAAGCTTAACCAGTGAGCCCAATAATCGGCAAAGTTGTAACCACAAAATGGTTTCATTGCCATCGGGTCGCGTCTAACCACACCCACAGCACCAGTTGCAGCTGCTGTTGTTTCTGAGGCCATTGCTGCGCCGACCAATACACCATGCGCCCAGGATTTAGTTTCAAATACCAACGGCACTAGGCGTTCGCGCCGACCACCGAAAATAATCGCTGAAATCGGCACTCCTTGAGGAGCTTCCGCCATTTCGGAATATGAACCACAGCGCTTGCTGGAAACTGTAAAGCGGGAGTTCGGCTGGGCTGCCGGGCCGTTGGCAGGATCATAGTCGCGCCCCTGCCAGTCTTTTGCCGGCACTCGGTCGTCCAGACCTTCCCACCAAGGCTGGTTGTCTGCGGTGGTTGCTACATTGGTAAAAATGGTGTCTTCATAAAGCATTTCCAAGGCCGTTGGATTGGTACTTTTTGAGGTACCGGGAGCCACGCCGAAAAAACCCGCCTCCGGATTAATCGCCCATAAACGCCCGTCTTCACCCGGGCGCATCCAGCAGATATCATCACCTACTGTCCAGATTTTCCAACCCTTATAAGATTCCGGTGCAATCAGCATGGCGAGATTGGTTTTACCACAGGCTGAAGGAAATGCAGCGGCGATGTAATGTACTTCGCCCTCTGGATTTTCCAGTCCGAGAATTAACATATGTTCAGCCAGCCAACCTTCGTTACGGGCCTGATAAGAGGCAATTCTCAGCGCATGGCATTTTTTACCCAGCAATGCGTTGCCACCGTAACCGGAGCCGAAACTTTTAATGCTCAGTTCTTCCGGGAAATGCATGATATAGCGTCTCTCCGGGGAAAGGTCGCCAATGGAGTGCAGACCTTTTACGAAAGTGTTTTCGCGTTCAATTCGGAGTAATGCCGGGCTACCCATGCGCGTCATGATACGCATATTGGCCACCACATACGGGCTGTCGGTAATTTCTACACCGCAGCGGGATAGAGGTGAATCAATTGGGCCCATGCAATAGGGGATAACATACATAGTGCGACCACGCATGGACCCCTCGAAAAGCGCATCGATTTTTGCATGTCCTTCTGCCGGCGACATCCAGTGATTGTTAGGTCCGGCATCTTCTTCTTCAGAAGTACAAATAAAGGTCAGGTGTTCTACCCGGGCGACATCCTGAGAATCCGATAAATGCAGATAGCAGTTGGGGTGGGTTTCAGGATTTAATTCTTTAAAGCTACCGTCCGACAATAACAGCTCGGTTAGCTCTCGGTTTTCTTCATCGGTACCTGTACACCAGTGAATCTGGTCGGGATTGGTTTGCTTGGCGACGGCGTTTACCCATTCGGCCAGGGCAGCATTGCTGGTGTTTGTGGACATCTGGAATTCCTTTTGAATGCGGACTAAATAAATCTCTACTGACAAGCGGGCAGTATATCACTTTGCCCTGCAAAAACACGCGCTTAAACCGTTGGAATCAAAGTTTTAATCACATGTTCTAAATAGGCTTCAAACTCTGGACTCTCCGGCACCGGAGCTTGCTCTTGCTGCATCAATTGCAAGTAGCCTACATAGGCCGCATAAGTCAGACGAGCGCGAAAATTTGCGGTCTCACTATCCATGCCTAACTCACAGAAAGCATTGGCCAGGTAGGTGGTACGGCGCTCGGCTACTGCAGCTAAAACCGGCTCAACCAGCGGGTGATCCGGGGCGAAACACAGCGCGGTGTATACATCATGGGTTAACTTATGAACTTGTGTACTGCGGCGGAAGAAAAGAATCAGGCGCTCGCGCGGGTCCTCGATGGCATCCATAAGCAATTGCAAGTTGCGTTCATCATGCTCCAACCAACGCAGCAAAGATTGCTCTATTAATGCCTGTCGATTTGGGAAATGCCAGTAAAAACTACCTTTGGTTATGCCCATTCGTCGGGCCAGCGATTCCACTGCAACAGCGTTGATTCCCTGCTCTGCGATTAATTCAAGCGCACCCCGCTCCCAGTCGGATGCGGTTAGTTTGCCTTTTTCTATTTTCTCGGGATTTGCCATTTAATTTTCTATCTGTGGAGGGAATGATTTGTGCGTATATTGTACCCAAGTTTGACGGTAAAGTGATTCGACATCTGCGGTTAATTCAGCAGCGTTCATCAGCGGACTATTTTGCATCCGCTCACGCAAGCCCTTGCTCAGAACATGTAACTTTTCCGGGTGGTTTGCAAAGTCAACCGCGCGTTGGATGTAGTCATCCTCGTCTGTGGCAATTAATTCCGGTAAATTTAGTGCAGATAACTGGCTGGCTGTTACCCGACTCAGATGACTGTCACCGGCAATGGTTAGCACCGGCACCCCCATAATGAAGCTATCACAGTTTGTAGTTGTGCCGTTATAGGGGAAACTATCTAGCAATAGACCTGCCTTGCGATAACAGGCCATATGGTCTCTGTTGCTGGTAAGTCTGCCCAGTAATTCGACTCGATCCAGATCAATACCCGCAGCTTGCAGGTCGAGGCTTAAATCCCGCCGTGCTGTGATTCGGTCCAACAGCTGACTTTTAATCAACAGGCGAGAATCCGGAACGGCGTGCAAAATCTTAGCCCAGAGCTTGAGTAACGGTAGGTTTAGCTTTAGCAAGTGATTAAAACTTGCAAAAACAAAGCCTTGCTTAGCTTTATCTAGCGCCGCCGGCTCGGGCAAGTCAGCGGGTGGCGTATAAACTGAAAACACTTTAGGCAGGCGTAATAAAACCTCAGAACACAAAGCATCTGCGCTTGGCGTTGGGTCAGTAGTCTCATCCACAATCCGATAATCCATGCTTGTAAGTCCGCTGCTACCCGGATATCCAATCCAGCTAATTTGAACAGGGGCTGCCCGCCGCGCCAGCACAGCCACTCGATTGCCACGCGAATAGCCGCTAAGGTCAACCAGCACATCGATACGATCTGCCAGTATTTGCTGGTACAAGGCACTATCACTCAGGCTCGCCACATTGCGAAACACATCCACAGCTTGCCTGGCCCGATGGCTCCAGCCATCTTCCTGTGCACTATTATGATAAGCAAAAACCTCAAATCGTTCACGGTCGTGAGCCTCGAGTACCGGGGTAATAAAATAAGCTACCGAGTGTTTATGAAAATCTGCCGAAAGATAAGCAATGCGTAAACGCCGACCGGCGATTGGTGCTGGCATGAAATCATTTTTAACCGGGCTTGCCTGCTGACTGAACTCCCGCCCGGCGAGCATATGTGCTTGAGCATTTTCAGTTGCGCTGATATCAGCCCTGTAGTTGTGCAGAAAACACCAATTGCTTCTGGCAAAAATATGTCCGGGCTGCATCTGCAAAACCCGCTCGAAATAGTCTATAGCAATGTGGTTGCGAGCATAACATTCCTGATCGCGGCAGCCGAGGTTATACATGGCGTTGGTATAGCGCTCAAACGCTGCCGGGGCGAGGCTGGAAAAATCCGTGCGCTGCGACCACCAGTTTTCTGCGGCCAGACTCATCACTGCATACTCAGCTTGCGCGTCGATCAGCGCGGCTTCTGTGTTTGTAGTATTCCCCGGGTAGCGACCCGCTGCCGTGTCGTACATCTGAATTGCAGCTTCCAATGTCTGCGTATGCACATCCATATCTAAATTTAAATGCTCACTTACAGCCGCTGAGTAGGCGGTCATTGCCGCATCCAGTTGCCCCGCCAACTGAAATGCCACCGCACGGTAATACTCAACTAGTTTATGACTACGCCCGTTAAGATCAGTTGTGAGCCTTAACGCGTCTGCAAACCGGCCTTGTTGCCAAGCGATTTGCATGCGCCGGTACACAGGGTCAGGGTTTTCGATATCACTTTGCTGCCACTTGCGTAAAACTTTTTCAGCTTTAGTCACTCCGACTGCACCCTGTCTTTGGAGTATTTTTACCTCTAAATCATAACGCGCAGGTGCCGGTGGCAACTGTCGGAGTTGCTGCAGGGCGACATCGGCCTGACCGTTCTCAGCCAGTGACCGTGCGTGCTCTAACAATTGCTGCGGTGTGCGGTTTGGTGAGCCACTTGACGGTGCTTTTCCGTGACAGCGTTTAAACTTTTTCCCGCTGCCACAAGGGCAAGCTGCATTCAGGCTGGTCATTTCCGGCTCAATTTTCGAGGTCATCAGGCATGGGTAAGATTGTGGCTAGCACCGCTGTTGCTGTCAATAGGATTAGACCAGCGCTGATGACACCAAAGTCTAGAAATACTTAAAAATATCCAAAATTGATGCTGGACTCTCGAACTTGCCAGCTTTGTATTGCTGATAAAGGTAAAACACAAAAAAGCTCAGCTATTCCAGCACGCCTATCCGCTTGTTTTTAATCCACTTTAAAATCACCATACGCAAGCGTATTGACAAGCAAAACCGAGCAGACCATAATTAAATATTATCAAGCTGCAAGTGGTATGGGAATCAACTGATTTCAGGCCGTCGAATTAGCTTTAATGTGATGATAAGTTTTATAGGATAAAGCCATGCTTTTAACAATGTTTCTTAGTCTGCTCGCAGTCTCCTTAATTGCGGCCTTTCTGGCTACCAGCCTGCAAACCTGGTCGCTGGCTATTGCTGCAGTGATTGCCCTGTTCGCGATTAGTGGTGGCCTTGGGCACTTTAGCTTCTGGTTACTGGCAATTGTTTTTGGGGGAGCCGCTATTTTCCTGAATAATACGGCTATGCGACAACAGTGGTTGTCTGCTCCGTTCCTGAAAATTTACCGCAAAATGACACCCAAGCTGTCAAACACCGAAAAAATTGCCCTCGATGCGGGCACGGTGGGCTGGGAAGGTGATTTGTTCACCGGTAACCCAGACTGGAAAAAGCTACTGGATACCCAAACCCCCAAGCTAACCCCCGAAGAACAAGCTTTCCTGGACGGACCGGTTGAGGGTTTCTGTGACTTAATCAACGAATGGGATATTACCCATATAGAGGCCGATTTAAGCCCTGAGGGTTGGCAGTATATTAGGGACCACCGCTTTTTAGGCATGATCATCCCCAAAGAATACGGCGGCCTGGGCTTTTCAGCATTGGCGCATCGGGCTGTACTTGGAAAAATATCAACCGTAAGCGGTGTTGCTAACACTCTGGTTTCCGTACCAAACTCCCTCGGCCCGGCAGAGCTGATTTTGAAATACGGCACTGATGAACAAAAAAACTACTATCTTCCACGCCTGGCAAAAGGTGAGGAAATCCCCTGCTTTGGCCTGACCGGGCCGGAAGCCGGATCTGATGCTACCTCGATCCCCGATTCCGGGGTGGTCTGCAAGGGCAAGTGGAAAGGCAAAACCGTGCTTGGCCTGCGAATGAATTTCGACAAACGCTATATCACTATGGCACCGGATGCCACGCTGATAGGCATCGCCTTCCAGATGTATGATCCAGACGGACTACTGGGAGATAAAAAAGAACTCGGCATTACCCTGAACATGATCCCCTCAGATCTTAAAGGGCTGGATATCGGCCGCCGCCACCTGCCTTTAAATGTCCCGTTTTCAAATGGGCCTGTACGCGGAAAAGATCTTTTTGTTCCCCTAGACACCATCATTGGTGGGCCGGAAATGGCTGGCCACGGCTGGGCTATGCTGGTCGAATGTTTATCCGTTGGTAGAGCCATATCCTTACCAGCAGGTGCTACAGGTAGTGCTAAAACCGCAGCCCTAACTTCAGGGGCATATACCCGTATCCGTACTCAGTTCAACCAGCCGGTGGGTAAATTTGAAGGTGTGCAGGAAGCCCTAGCACGCATTGGCGGCAATACTTATACCGTCAGCGCGCTCTCAAAAGCCACTGCTGTCGCGGTTGATCACGGTGAAAAACCATCGGTACCTTCTGCAATTGCCAAGTATCACACCACCGAACTAACCCGCCAAATCATTCAGGATGCAATGGATGTGCACGGCGGCAAGGGTATTATTCTCGGCCCAAAAAACTACCTTGGGCGAATGTGGCAAGGTGTGCCTGTTGGCATCACGGTTGAAGGCGCAAACATCCTTACCCGCTCAATGATTATCTTTGGCCAAGGTGCGATTCGCTGCCACCCCTATGTGCTCAAGGAAATGGAAGCAGCCACGATTGAAGACCATGAACAACGCCTGGATACATTCGACAAACTGCTGTTTGGTCATATTGGCTTCACCGTTAGCAATGCCGTTCGTTCATTGGTGCTGGGACTCAGCGGCAGCCGTCTAGCTAAAGCACCTACAGGCTCTGCAACCGCCCATTACTACCAGCAGCTCAGTCGCTACAGCGCAGCTTTCGCCTTTCTTGCCGATACCACCCTGTTGTCTCTCGGTGCGGAATTAAAACGCAAAGAACGCCTGTCTGCCCGCCTGGGTGACATGCTTTCACACTTGTATATTGGTTCTGCCATCCTTAAACGCTTTGAAGATGAAGGCCGCCCTGCTGCAGACCTGCCATTACTGCAATGGTCAATGCAAGATACCCTCTACCGCTTACAAGAAGCAATGCGGGGAATTGTCGATAACTTCCCGAACCCTGCAGTCGGCTTCGCTTTGAAATTGCTGGTGATGCCCTTAGGTGCTCGCCAAAAACTGCCTTCTGATAAGCTCGGCACTAAAGTTGCCGAATTATTAATGACACCCTCTGAAAGCCGCGACCGCCTTTGCAGTAACTTATATACATCCGATCGTGCAGGCCACCCGATAGGTAAAATGGAAACTGCATTACCCATCATTATTGCCGCTGCATCTGTAGAGAAAAAATTCATCAAGGCAATCCGCAGCGCGGCTATTGAAGGTCTTACCTGGGAAGAACGCTTACAGAATGCCATGCTGCAAAATCTGATTACTCAAGATGAAGCAGTAATCCTCAAGCAGGCTCGTGCCTTGCGCCTGGAAGTTATTGCAGTGGATGATTTCGATCATAGTGAAATTAAAGCAGCACAAGCTTTGCCTAGGGAAAAAGCCAACGCCGCATAAGTCGTTATTACCGTACAGCTATTGTGCAAATAATACCCGGGTAGTCTCTCCACCCGGGCAAACTTATTTTACTATTTCAATTTCCCAACCGACTTTGGCGGTTTTCTCAGTGTTTGTTTCCACCTCTGCAATTTCGTCCTCATCAGGCTCATACAATGCCAGTCGGGCATCCATCGCTGGGGTCATATAGAGTTTCCCAGCTTCATCAACCACCAACACAGCTTCCAATTGCAAGCTTTTGGATAATTCATGCCAACCCTTCAGTCCGGCAACCATTAGTGCCGTTGCCGCAGCATCGGCTTGTAAACCACTACTAGCCAATACCGTAACTGAAACAATATCACTAACCGGCCTACCAGTACGAGGGTCCAGAATATGTGCATATCGCTGGCCTTGATGCTCAACATAGCGCTGATAATTGCCCGATGTGAACACAGCATCGTCCGCAGTGATTTCAATCAAGCCTATTAAACCTTGTTGGGGATGGCGAACAGCGATATGCCAATACTGGCGCTCAACTTGAGAATAAGCGCGCAAGTCTCCACCGGTGTTCACAATAGCCGCACCCACACCAGCGGCTTTTAGTTTGTCGACAATAAGGTCTACCGCATAGCCCTTGGCAATACCCCCAAAATCCAGCTGAGTAGCCGGATTGCTACTACAAACACTATCACCCTGAAAGTACACACTTTGTGTGCTCGGCTGGAATTGCAGCCATTTATCGATGGCAGCCGTTGAGGGTGGTGGTGTATGAATTGGATAGTCGGAAGTATGAAAGCCCCAGAGCGAAACTAAGCCACCAATACCTGCATTGAAGCTACCACCGGTCTGCTTTTCCAGCGTTTGTGAAGCGACAATTAATTCTTTTAGTTTCTGGTCTAAGGGTGCGCAACGACCTTCGGCAAACGCCCGGTTAATATCTACCAGCATTCCCGGCTCCCAAGGGTGCCAGTCATTATGCATCTGTTGTAAGTCCTGCTGCACCTGCGCCAATATTTGTTGCGCCTCCACCTTATCTACATCGGCAAGGGTAATATCAACTAGAGTACCGAAAATATAAAACTGGGCATACTCTACAGGTTTTTGACAGGCACTGAGCGAGCAAATCAAAGTAATAAAAACTATGCTTTTCTTAAACATCTATATAGGCCATGTGCTGAAGTTAGTTCGACCTATTTTACTGCAATAATAAGGGCACGGTACCTGAAGGTACCGTGCTCGGCTTTGTTGATTACTGCTGCCAGTTAATGCTGATAAAGTATGCGCGATCCGCTGCATTAAAACCGAAGGCCGGTTGGTAAAACTCATCTAGGACATTTTCCACTCTAGCCTCAACACGGAAACTATGCCCCAAAGGCATCCCGGCGCGCAAATTCAGTAAGGAGTAACTGGCAAGTGTGGCACCGAAGTCTTCGCGTTTGCCGCTATAGAATACTTCTGCTCCCAGCCACGCACCGTTATCCCAGTGCCGATCTAGGACCAGGCTATATTTTTGTTGCGGGCGACGCAGTAATTCAGCACCCGTGGATTTATTTTCGGTGTCCTGTAGAGTGCCATTCACCGTAAATTGCCAATTTTGGGTTTGTACCGAATATTCTGCTTCCAGACCTTCAATCTCAGCTTGGTTAATATTGATAGCTTGAAAATCCACCCCGGCAAAAGCAATCAGATCATCAATTCTAGTGCTGAACAAACTAACATTCAGGTTTTGACGGCTGGAAATATTCCAACGCAATGCTAACTCTGCAGAATCTGAGGTTTCAGCATTTAGATTGGGGTTGCCAGCGAACAAGCCAAAAAAGCCCGGAGAGTAAAGCTCATTCATGGTCGGTGCACGATATGCTGTGCCATAGCTGGCGATGAGCTTTAAATTCTCTCCCAGCGCCAGTCCCCATGCTGCACTGCCGCTGAAATTACTGCCATAGTCACTGCTGTCGTCCAGGCGTAGGGCAAACTGCCCTTCACCAAAGTTGGTTTCAATATCCAGCCCTGTATAGGCCGCAATATTGTTTCGGCTGTTATTGTAATTACCCCGGTTGCGACCACTTTCGCTATCAACATCAAGCCCGAAGGTCAGTTGCTGTTGGCCTAGATCTAAACGCCCCTGCCAATCAGCAGATAAATGATCACTGGTCAATGCGCTGGCACCAAAGGCTGTCTGGGTGTTCAGATTGTCCTTGGTATAACCTAAGTTGAGTGACTGCTGTAAATTACAACTGTTGCAAAAACTCCAACTCAGACCAAGGACTCGTTGCTGGGAGTCGGAAATACCCTGGTCAAATTCATTTTCATTGTCGGTATACAACAAACTATAGCGGAGAGAGCTACCCTCGGTCACATTGTAACGACCGCGCAGGGAAACATTCCAAGTATTAAAACCGTCTTTGTCGGGATCATAGGCGAAGCCATTCTGATTTTGAGCAGAAAACCCATCGCTGTCGCGCCAGTCGGCGGTCATGCTAAAAGCGCTGTCGTCCTGATGGTAGCCCACCGAGGCGCTGACTTCTTTGCTGCCAAAACTCCCATAACTCAGGCGACTACTTACCCGGTTTGCTTCACGGGTAAATATCTGAATTACCCCGCCAATCGCATCAGCTCCGTAAAAACTGGCGCGTGGTCCGCGCACGATTTCGATGCGTTCAATTTGTGCCAGTGGTAAGTTTTCCCAAGCCAAGGATCCGGTGTTGGTCGAATTTACCCGCACACCATCAATTAGCACCAGGGTGTGATTGGAATTGGTGCCGCGCATAAATAAACTGGTTTGTGTACCTGCCGGCCCTGAACGGACGATATCAATACCGGTTTGCAGGCGTAGCAATTCCAGCAGGTCGGGGGCTTGCGATAGTTCGATGGCAGTACGATCGATAACACTCACACTGGCGAGGGTATCAGTCGTGGACTCCTCCAGCCGCGATGCTGTGACCAGCAAGGTCTCGCTGGTATAACTTTGTTGATTCGATAATTCTTCTGCCTGTAAAGATAATACAGGGAAACATACAAACGCCAGCACCGAGGCTGGTAATATTTTAAGGGTAGTGGTTTTCATGGAAATCCTCCGTTACGCTCACCCGCGATTGGCAAGTGGGAGGAAGATTTGGGCAGAATAACTGACCAAAATCGCCCGCCGCGATTTGCCGTTCAATAAAATTCAGGCCGGTCTCCG
Source organism: Lysobacterales bacterium (assembly GCA_021648045.1). Lineage (GTDB taxonomy): Bacteria > Pseudomonadota > Gammaproteobacteria > Xanthomonadales > SZUA-36 > SZUA-51. Next base: position 1,435 of record JAKITM010000035.1, on the reverse strand, counting down.
GACTTGCGATTAATGGTTCTGCGATACGCCTTCCCAGATGAATCCAGCGGCCAGAAAATAATTTCTGAAGTATCGCATCCTCGCTTACCGTTGCGGGGGCAGTGCCGGACTTTAACCGGCTTCCCGTTTCAATGCTGCTCAAACTCATTGCTGAGCAGGCATCACCTGAAACTTGTCCGGCAGCCTAGCTGCCGGGACGGGGATTATAGCAGTAAGTAAAACTTTGAGGGTAAAAACGAAGAATATAAATAAAAAACTTAGCTCTCGCAGAGACGCAGAGACCGCCAAGTTAGCATATGCATTTCTTTGCGATCTCTGCGTCTTTGCGAGATAGGTTTGGTTTTTATTCAGTAATGATTAAACTACTGAGGCAGGGGCTAGAGCATCCCCGTTTCAAGCCGAGCGACTTCCGACATCATCTGGGTATTCCAGGGTGGATCAAACACCAGCTCAACTTCAACACTGTCGATGGTCGGAATGATGGCAACTTTTGAACGCACATCATCAACAATAATTTCACCCATGCCACAACCGGGTGCGGTCAAGGTCATTTGGATATATGCGGTACGATGACCCGGGCCGGTGCGTTCCAACTTAGCCGAATATATGAGTCCAAGATCGACGATATTGACTGGGATTTCAGGGTCATAGCAAGTTTCTATCTGCGACCACATCAGGGCTTCAACATCGGTGTCGCTGGCATCTTCGGCCAGGCTTGGTGGCAGCACAGGCTGTTTACCAATGGCATCAGCATCTTCACCCGCTATGCGAAAAAGATTGCCATCAACAAATACAGTAAAGGAACCCCCTAGCGACTGGGTGATATACCCCGGTGTACCCGCAGGAATTTCAACATGATCGCCACTGGGAATCATCACCACAGCGCAGTCGCGCTCGAAGCGGACCGGTTCTGAAGATTGTGAATACATGATCTAGCCGTTACGCAGACTTACTTAATTTGCGATTGCTGGTAGTTTTGCTCACCAACCCGCTCGATTAAGTCCAATTGGGTTTCCAGCCAGTCAACATGCTCTTCTTCAGAAACCAGAATAGACCGCAACAGATCGCGACTGGCGAAATCACTTACAGATTCGCAGTAGGCAATACCGGCTTTGAGGTCAGGAATGGCATCCATTTCCAGCGCCAAATCACCTGTAAGCATTTCTTTGGTGGTTTCACCGATTCTCAAGCGCCCGAGATTTTGCATATTCGGCATGCCTTCCAGAAATAAAATACGGTCGATTAAAATATCCGCATGTTTCATTTCATCGATGGATTCAGCTTTTTCATATTCAGCTAGAGCGTGAAGACCCCAGTCCTGGAATATCCGTGAATGTAGAAAATACTGGTTAATCGCAATCAACTCATTAAACAGAGCCTGGTTGAGATGTTCAATAACTTTAGCGTCGCCTTTCATTTTGAATCCTTATATGTA
>JAKITM010000034.1 GCA_021648045.1 Lysobacterales bacterium | reverse complement strand
GAACATCTACAATTTATAGCTTTTGACTGGTTGACGATGGGGCAGTTATTATCCTTGCCGATGGTAATTGCAGGTGCTATTTTAATCCTCTATGCCTATCGTTCCGACTCACCGCAATTTATAAAAACAGGTAAGTAAAACATGCAGCCGTATTTATCGCTGTTACAGAATATTCTTGAGCATGGCTCCGGCAAAGACGATCGTACCGGCACGGGTACTATCAGTCTTTTCGGTCATCAGATGCGCTTTGACTTGAGTCAGGGTTTTCCGCTGGTAACCACCAAAAAAATACATTTAAAATCGATCATATATGAATTGCTCTGGTTTCTGGCCGGCGATACCAATATTCAATACCTGAATGACAACGGGGTTAAAATTTGGGATGCCTGGGCGGACGAGAAGGGTGAGTTAGGGCCGGTTTATGGTGCCCAGTGGCGTCATTGGCAGACTCAGGATGGGCGGCATATTGACCAAATCAAAACACTTTTAAGCGATTTGCAGGAGCGACCCCATTCCCGCCGACATATTGTTTCTGCTTGGAACCCCGGTGTGTTGCCGGATGAAAGTATTGCACCACAGGAAAACGCCAGTCGGGGTCTGCAGGCGCTGCCACCGTGTCATACCATGTTTCAGTTCCATGTAAATAATGGCCGTTTAAGCTGCCAGCTGTACCAGCGCAGCGCGGATGTGTTTTTGGGTGTGCCCTTCAATATTGCCTCTTATGCGCTGCTTACCATGATGATCGCTCAGGTTAGTGGTCTTGAGGCAGGTGATTTTGTACATACCTTCGGTGATGTGCATATTTATTCCAATCACATGGATCAAGTCAAAGAACAACTCAGCCGCAAACCATACGCCTTGCCGAGCATGCGGATTAATCCTGATGTGAGTGATTTGTTTGCCTTTAAATATGAGGATTTTGAACTGCTTGATTACCAATGCCACCCCTTAATTAGAGCGCCAATTGCAGTATGAATACCACTACTATTACCCTGATTGCCGCCATGGATCGAAAGCGCGGCATTGGTTTCGAGGGTGATATGCCTTGGCGCTTGCTGGGTGAACTGCAACACTTTAAGCAAACTACCATGGGCAAACCGATTCTTATGGGTCGAAAGACCTGGGAATCCATAGGTCGGACCTTGCCCGGTAGACAAAACATTGTTATTTCCCGGCAGCAGGGCTATCAGGCCAGCGGTTGTGAAGTAGTTACCAGTCTGGAAAATGCGCTCAAGATAGCCAAGGGTAATGAAGCGATGGTTATCGGCGGCGGCATGCTCTACACCCAGGCACTACCGCTGGCAACCCGCATGGTGCTAACCCTAGTAGACGGGGACTACCCGGCGGATACCTGGTTCCCGCAATGGCAAGCGGCGCAGTGGCAGGAAATTAGTCGTAAGACGGTTGCGGTAGATGATGGAGTGAGTTCGAGCTACGATATTGTTGATTTGCGTCGTCGGGATTGATGCTGCTGAAGGTCAAAACATTATTTCTCGCAAAGGCGCCAAGAGCGCAAAGAAAACCAGGCATTAACTTTGCGTGCGAGAAGATGAATTGAGGTTGAGTCTTACAAGTATCGTTTGGGTTATTATTAGGCAGAGTATTTAAGACAGGATTTTTTGCGTTTAACCTGAACAATGTGCCGATCTTCCAGGCGCATGGCGGTTAGCTTACCGCCCCAAACGCAACCACTGTCTAGACAAATAACCCCATTGCCCTGATACAAGCCCAGTGCGGCCCAGTGCCCGAATAAAACCGTCCACTTTTTCTTACGCCGGGTTTTTGCCTCAAACCAGGGTTTAAAACCTTTTTTTTGTGAACCGGGAGGGCCTGAAGACTTTAAATCCAGTTGGCCTCTAGCATTGGCAAAGCGCATGCGGGTAAATACGCTGGTTGCCAGGCGCATTCGCCGGAAGGTTCCGAGCTTGGGTACCAAGCCGCTGGAATGCTGAGCATAGACTTTAGCAAAATATTTTGCGCGGCTGTTGCTCTGTAGTAGGGACTCAACTTCCCCCGCCATTTTCAGTGCTTCCCTGACTTTCCAACGCGGCAGCAGTCCGGCGTGTACTAAAAGGTGCTTGCTGGCTTTGTCCTGAAATAACAAAGGCCGTCGGTTTAACCACTGGATTAGATTTTCCCGATCATGGGCTTTAAAGATAGCCTCAAATTCTTTATTGCTAGTGCCGCCTTGCGGATATTTATAATCTTCGGCGAGCAGGTGAATGTCGTGATTTCCGAGCACGCTGGTAACTGCCGAGCGCAGGCTGTAAATAAGACGCAAAGTTTCCAGCGACTGACCGCCGCGATTAACCAGGTCACCAGTGAGCCAGAGCTGATCGGCGACCGGATCAAACTGAATTTTTTCCAGTAGCCGCGAAAATGTTCCGTAGCAGCCCTGAATGTCACCAATTACCCATATCGACATATTGCGATTATACGATAAACTCCTGTTAATAAGGTGTTTGCTGTAGCCTATGTCAGGGTTAATATCAGTTTGCTTTTACGCTTGAAAAAGCGCCTAAAAACCCGCATTTATACTGGTATGTAGGAATTAATCAGGACCTCTGTGTGCATAGCAGCCTAGGGTGGTCCAGGGGAAATAAATGGAATATCAAGATTATTACAAAATCTTAGGGGTTGAGCGCAAAGCATCACAGGATGAGCTTAAGCGAGCCTACAGAAAACTGGCGCGTAAATATCATCCCGATGTTAGCAAAGAAGCTGACGCCACGGAAAAATTCAAAGAAGTTGGTGAAGCCTACGAAGTTCTGAAGGATAAAGATAAGCGCGCAGCCTATGACCAGTTAGGTGCGAACTGGAAAGCCGGGCAACAGGGTTTTCAGCGACCTCCAGGCTGGCAACAGCAAACCGGTTTTGGCGGCGGACACGGTGGCGCCTCGGGTTTTAGTAGCTTTTTTGAAGACTTATTCGGTGGTGGAGGCGGTGCGCAATACGGCGGTCAGCAACAGGCTTATAGCGCCCGTGGTGAAAACATACGCGCTCGTGTCAGCATCGATATCGAAGACGCTATTGATGGAATCACGCGTAATTTCAGCTTACAGATTCCAAAGCATGATGACTATGGCAGGCCAGTCGCAAAACTCCGCCGTCTAAATGTGAAAATTCCCAAGGGTATCCGCGAAGGACAAAGTATCCGTCTCGCAGGCCAGGGTAGTCCCGGTACGGGTGATGGACCGGACGGCGATCTATTGCTTGAGGTGCAGTTCAAAAAACACCACTTATACACATTAGAGGGTAAGGATATTTTCATGAACTTACCCCTAGCACCGTGGGAAGCGGCTTTAGGCGCAATAATTGAAGTGCCGACACCACAGGGCAAGGTCGGATTAAAAATTGCTGAAGACTCACAAACAGGTAAAAAAATGCGCATTAAAGGCCGTGGTTTACCGGGCGCACCTGCTGGGGATTTTTATGTGGTGCTGCAAGTTGTATTGCCACCTGTTAGCGACAATAAGGCAAAAGCCTTATATGAGAAAATGCGCGATGAGCTTGAATTCAATCCCAGGGAGAAATTAAATCTGGCTTGATCCTCGGGTGCCAATAAAACCCAATCGTTGTTACTGAATTGTTTGCGGTGATAAGGACTCACAGAGCTGAATGTTGTCGTTAACAATTCGTTGAATAGGGATGCTTCCAGACTGATTAATTGATGGAATGTTGTATTCAATTGTGCCCGAGTTACAGTCCGTAAAGCTTAGCGTTATTGAACCATCAGAACCAACAGGGTCGGTGTGTTGAATTTCAGTGGCTGTTTCAAAAAGTCCACCGCTGGCGATATCAATATCCATTTCAACTGCAGTGCCGTTGATTGGTCCAAGGGCGGTTAACCAGCGGTGGCCGGCAAAGCCAAGATTGGAGACTGTTTCTGGAGCAGGAAGCTCTGTATCATAGGTAAACCACGCAAGTGAAACCATGTTGATTTCAGGGAACACTACAATATAGAAGCCTTGACCTGTGGCCGCTGGATTAGCCCAGACATCGCTAATTCCTGCGTTAATGCTGAAGTTTCGTTCGATAATGTTAATGTCAGAAAAAATTAGGTTCGGTTCCAGTACGGTGCCATTAAAATGCCGCACGGGTAGCTGAGTCAAGGCACCGCCGGCATTCACTCTTTGTAAAGCTGCAATGGCATCGGCAGTTACCATTCCATTGCCAATGACCTGACCGAAAACTGTAAAGAATCCGCCACCATTACCGTCATCCCCATCAAGGCCCGGGTTATCGGCAAGATTAATAAACCATTGACTGCTTGCGCTGTTTCTGTCGCCGCCAAGTTTAGCCATGGAAATGGTGCCGCGGAGGTTCGATCGGTTGAACTCGTTGGCGATTGTCGAGTCGGTAGGTACACTACCAAGCACGCCATCCGCAAAAGTAAAACCACCACCCTGAATAATAAAACCGGGGACACTACGATGAATTATGGAGTTTTCAAAGTCGCCATCATTTACATAGTTTAAAAAATTGCTGACAGTGCCCGGTGTTTCTTCATCAAACAACTCAATTTCAATATCGCCCATGGTTGTCTGGATGACCACATTGGTAGCAGCAACACTAAAAGATGTGGTACCGAGAGTTAAGGCAATTAATAAATTTCTGATGGTTGATTTGGTTTGAAGCAAGAGAGCTCTCCTTGGGCGAACTAATTAATGTATATAATAAAAGTGTAAAACACAATCTAGGCAGCGTTCTTTATCTTAAAGCATTTTGCGACTTCAATGGGTATCCGTGTAGGCTTTTGGGTGCTGAGCTTGATAAAAGCCCAATTGGTTTCAGCTTTGGCCAGCATTTCCCCGTCAGCATTCATTATTTCATAATGTCGCTGTGAAGTGGCGGATTTCATAGCACTAACCCAGGTTTTTATAATCAGCGCATTGCCTTCATAGGCCGGCTTGAGGTAAACAATGTTATGTGATCTCGCTACCCAACCGGACCCCTGGGCTAGATATTTTTGCGGGCTCCAGCCGTTGGCGCTCGAATGAGCCACAGCCGCACCCTGCATCCAACGCAAATAATGATAGTTCGCCGCATGATTAAGCTCATCAATGTCTGCGCCTAATACTGTATATGGAAACTCAAAGATACCAATCATAGTGAATGATTATACGGTTAAGTTATCCCGCGGGGGTATAAAAAATGGTGCCGGCACCAGGAGTCGAACCCGGGACCTACTGATTACAAATCAGTTGCTCTACCAGCTGAGCTATACCGGCACATGTAAGTTGTTTACACAAACAACTTGGGGGCGTGCATTGTATGGAAAAACAGCCGCTTTGGCAATCATTTGCTACAAATAAAGCGTTAATTAATTGCCACTTCCATACTATCTTCACTGGTTTCAGGCAGGCTGTCCTCTTGCCAGCATTGAATTTGGAAGCGACGGGCATCCGCTGTGGAGTGTGAAATACTCTTCCAGGGTGACTCGACATCATCCAAAAGTTGGTAGTCAAGCCAGTAGCGGGTTTCATATTCCCGCCGGGCGCCCAGTTGCGGGTTAAAGCCTAAGGCTTGCAGTTGTTTCTGTCGCATTTCAGCATTCGGAAGATTGTTATACAGGCCTAGGGATACGGCATTCTGCATTTCACCGGAGGTAACCACAAAGTAATCATTGATTCCCATGGATCCCAACTGGTTAGTGTATTCGATGGCGGCATTGCGGGAATCGGCGATGGGCAGATAAACCCAAAACCCGCGTTCTACCCGGGCTTCTGTCTGGCGCTCTCGGATGCGTGATGCATAGGCGCTCAGGCGGTCGCGTAAACGGCGAACCATGGCGGCGCTTTCCAGCGGGCCGATGGTGGCACAAATGCTGCCAAATTCGGTATTCGGGTCGGTTTCGGAAAGCAATTGAAGATCAATAACACTCTGCCCATCAGTCAGTAGGTTTTCAGGCTGTGTGTTTGCCTGTGGGGTGTCAATATTCTCAGTTGCAGGCGGTTGAGCCATAAACCAAGCGACTACAAGAATATTGATAACGATTAGAATGATTAGGAGAAAACGACTCAGCATAGTAATACATCAATGGAATGAGCTGTCATTATAGTCGTATAGGCTCGTGTGATCACAGAAAATTAGTCTTGAGGATGTGTATTAATTGGAAACAAACTCACTTCACCGCTGTGAATGGTGGTTTGCCCTGTTTTATTGCTGACTAATAAGCCCCCTTGCTCATCGATGCCTGTGGCGATACCACTGATGTTTGTTTCCGGCCCTGTTAGCTGTACCAGCTTGCCGGCGTAGGCATGATATTTGTTCCAGTCGTGGATAAATGGTTGCAAGCCCTGGGCGGAAAACACTGGTAGTAGTTGTAGCAACTGGCTGATTACTTCAGCCACAAGTGCATTGCGGGATAAGCTTTCATGGTCGCGTAAATCTACCCAGCTTTGATCAATTTGAGATGAATCAGCCAGCCGTAGGTTCAGCCCTATACCGATAGTGGCCTGGCAGGGGCCAGCGATATCGCCGTTGACTTCCACAAGACAACCCCCCAATTTGGCAAGCGCCGTATCTGAGCCGCGTAATATGTCATTTGGCCATTTAAGCTGGGTATCCTTAACCTGGAATGTTCTTAAGGCTTTAACTACCGCAACACCGGTCAGTAGCGATAGGCCCGCAACCTGATTAATGCCATGTTGGAATTCCCAACCCATAGAAAGATAGATATTTCGCCCAAAAGGCGATACCCATGTACGCCCCCGGCGACCGCGGCCGGCGGATTGGTGCTCTGCAATAACCACGCTGCCATGGTGCTGGTCGTGGGGTAAATTGTTGAGGTCATCATTGCTTGATTCGGTTGTCATTTTTAGAATGAGCTGCCCAGGCAACTGCAGCGAATTCTGTGCGATTAGCGCGAGGATGCGATCTTTGTCAAAGAGTTCCAAAGGGCTGAGTAATTGGTAACCACTGCCGGAAACCGCTTTAATTTCCAGACCGAGTTTACGCAGTTTTTGCAGGTGTTTCCATACTGCATTCCGGGAGATGCCTAGCACCTCTCCTAGTTGTTGCCCGCTTACAGTGTTTGCACTTGCAAGTAATTGCAGCAGTTGTAACTGTTGCGGGTTCATCCGTCACTCGGGCGTTTAAACCAGTTTTCAAAGCGAGCCCTTTCAAAGCGATTTTCAGTGCCGCTGCGGAGTTTGCGGATGTTCTCGCGATGGGTAAAAATAATTAAAACGGCAGCTGAAAACACCAATAATTTAAGCGCGTAATCACTGCTTGAATCGATTAAGACCAAGGGTATAAGTGCGCAAACTGCAATTATAGTTGCCAGGCCAACATAACCGCTGATGAACAATACTGTTAGCCATACCAGCAAAGCCGGGAGAATATAAACAGGCGCGAGCATCAGCATTACGCCGATAAAAGTACCTGCGCCTTTGCCGCCTCTGAACTTATGCCATAGCGGGTAACAATGCCCAATAATGGCCGCGAAGCCACAGGCTGCCACCAGCATGGGTTCAGTGGGGTAGATGTTCATCAAGCTAGGAATGGCAACGGCTAATGCACCTTTGCCAATATCGATAAAAATGACACCGAGGGCAAAAATCAAACCCTGGGTACGAAAGGCATTGGTGCCGCCGGCATTGCCGCTGCCTTGAGTGCGGATGTCAACATTACGCAGTCGTCCTAGCAGTAAACTTCCGGATACCGAGCCGATCAAGTAAGCCAGCAGGACGGGCATCAAATACAGCATTAGTCGGCGCCTTCTTCGAGTATATTTGTTGGTGAAATATAGTCCTGAATACCGACAGCGATTCCACCGAGTCCCACATGAGCACCAATGGCAGGGCTAATATCAACAATTTGGCAGGAATAAATCCCCGAGTGTTGCTGAAGCAGTTGACGGCGGATGAGTTTCGCATTTTCCAGCGCATCGCAATGCGCAATAACAATTCGATAAACCCGTTGGTGGTTGAGTTCAGCAGATAGTTTTTTGGCATAACGCTGAAAACGATTCTTCCGCCCCACCAGTACCCGGTAAACTTTTAACTCTCCCGCTGGCGAATTGTGAATTAACGGCGACAAGCGCAGGTGTTTTACCAGCCACAATGCTAAGGCCGGAATTCTGCCACCTTGTGCGCCCCAGCTCAGATCGGTTATTAATGCGGAGGTGGTGGTGCGTGTGCGAATTTTTCGGGTAACTGCTAGCACTTTCTCTAAATCCATGCCTTGGGCAGCAGCCTCTGCCGCATAACTGGCCATCAGGCCAAGGCCTGCTGTAGCTGTGCGGGAGTTAAAGCAGACTATTTGATCTTTATCAAAGTTTTTAGCGGCGGTTATAGCCGCCTGAAAAGTACCGCTGAGTGCCGCTGAAAGCCCGATGTAAAGAACTTTATAGCCGTGGCTGGTAAGTAGTTCGAATTGACGACGAAAATCACCGGGCGGGGGCTGGGATGTTTTCGGCACGGTATTTAAGGCTTTTACCTTTTTATAATACTCCGCCGGACTGATAGAAACTTTATCGAGGTATTCGGTATCGCCTAACATCAAGCGCACCGGTACCATGTGTAAATGCAGGCGATCGATATCATCTGCATCAATGTCAGCGGTAGAATCGACGACTACAGCGACTTTTCCGGTATGTGCTTGCAGGCTGTGCTGGCGCTTCATATCATCCGCTTTTTGGCGTAATACCTGACCAAATTCTTCGCAGAGCAAGAAAGTTTCAGCTGGATTATTGGTGTGCAGGTGAACTCGGGCTTTACCGGTTGTACCAGCGACGACCAATGAATCACAGTCGGTTTTTTCCAGTGCGGCAATCAACCCCGGGCGATCCAGTTTGTCGCTGACAACCACGCATTCGGTACAGAAGCGGTAGACGGGCTGGTTATCGAGATGATGCACGGGGTCAGTGTCTTGGTTAGGCTTGTTGGTTGTAGCAGCTGGCTCTGCATCATGTTCTATCGTTGTGGTGTTTTCTGGCGCGTGGCAACCATTTTCGATGAATTCTTGCATGCCAGTCAACAAATCCACAAAACCTTGTGCGCCGGCATCTACTACACCCGCCTGGCGTAAAGCCGGTAGTTGTTCGGTGGTTTTTTGTAATGCTTCTTGGGTTTTTTTATAGGCAGCAGAAAATAAGATTTGCAAGTCATTTTCTGTCGTGGACAGTTGCTTCCAGGCCTCGGCATGGGCGATTAAGACAGTAGGCAAGGTGCCTGCAACAGGCTTACTCATGGCCGTCCACGACTGTTCCGCTGCATGGGTTAGAACTTCTGCCAGTTGTGCCGCATTCAGTGTTCGCTGACTCCCGGTGGAGGCTCTCAAGCCCTCGAAATACTGGGCCATAATCGCGCCCGAATTACCACGGGCATTATCAACGGCAAGATCGGCGATTGTGGTCAGTAAGGCATGCGGCCTTAGCGCCGGCTGGTCTGCACCATTGATTGCATCGAGGATAGCCTCATAAGTCATCGCCAAATTCGTACCGGTATCACTATCGGCAACCGGGAATACATTGATTTTATTGAGGTATTCCTTATCCGAAATGGTAGCCCGGAAGCCGGCAATGAGTAGTTGCCTAAATAGGTTGCCATCAATTTTACGAGTGGTTTTACGCATTACTATCGTTGGTATTTAGTTGGTTGTTCGCAGTGTATCACAGGCGCTAAATATTACCTCTACGCCTATATTTGACCATTCCGTGGTGAAATCGACCAGTGTTAAGACTTAAAAGGTGACTAAAGGCACTGCTATTAGTGGTTTATGTATGGCATGATTTTCGCATATTAATACTTGTAACGACTATTGATAAGGAGTGAAGTATGAGCAAGCATGATGCATTTGATGATTTTCGCCAAGGACTTAATGGCCGGCCCGGCCAGCCCATTGTGCTGGGTGTGTGTTTGGCCTTGGCCAAGCGCTTCAACCTGGAGCCTTGGGTAACCCGGGTAATTGCCATTCTTGCCGGTTTGTTGTTCTCCCTGCCGGCGTTGATTGGCTATATTGTCCTTGGCTATGTTTTGGATGAAACTCGAGAACGGACCAGTGGCTTCTTTAAAGGCTTGTGGTTGTGGATAAATGAGCGCATTCCTGCGTTAAAACAATACGGTGAAAAATCCGAAAGTTAGATTATTGCGCGACAACATCGTGCTGCGGGGGTCGTAGTCAAATAGAGTCAAGCAAAATAAAACGCAACGCATAGTTGTGTTTTATTTAATTCTGGTTCGGATTCTTTAGGCTTTTTTATTCGGGCGCAAGAAAATGTTTGCGCAGTGATTGTGCTGTAAACGGCCAGCCAAGTTCAACTTGGGTTGCGGGGTTATGAACCACAGGGATGGTCAGTTCATAACGCTTAAGCAACTCAGGATCATCCTCAATATTCACCCCTTTTACAAACTCTAATAGCCCGGCAGCTTTCAGTTCAGCGGCGGCTAAATCACAAAGATGGCACTCGGGCCGGGAATATACTAATAATTTCATTGTCTTTTACCCTACAATGCAGAGTAAAATCTGCACTAATATCTATTGATGGAATATGAATCGTGAGTGTCAGTATATTCGACTTATTCAAGATTGGCATCGGTCCTTCCAGTTCGCATACGGTTGGACCCATGCGCGCGGCCTGTACTTTTGCCCAACGCCTGGAAGAAAAGGCTTTGTTAAACACCGTTGCCCGGGTTCGGATTGAGCTGTTTGGTTCGCTTGCCCACACCGGTCGTGGCCATGGAACTGACAAAGCGGTGATGATGGGGCTTGGTGGTGCTTTGCCGGATCAGATAGACCCAGATGACATTGCCGCTGATTTAGTGACTATTCGCGAGTCGGGACAGATTAAGCTGTTTGGCCGGCACATAATAAGCTTTGATGAAAAGCAGGATCTGATATTCAATAAGAAAAAATCACTGCCTTATCATCCCAATGGTATGCGTTTTAGTGCCTTTAGTGAGCAGGGAGAATTGCTACACAGCCGCGATTATTATTCGGTAGGTGGTGGCTTTGTGGTTAACGAGGATGAGGCCTCCGATGACCGGATTATTCAGGATGTTACCCCGTTGCGCTATCCTTATGCGAACGCCGAAGAATTATTGGCACAATGCAAAAAACATGATTTGCGCATAGCGGAACTTGTTTACCGTAATGAACAGGCATGGCGAGAAAAAGAGCAAATACAATCTGGGGTAAAAACACTCTGGGACGCTATGCAGGCTTGTATTAAACGCGGCTGTGAAGCCGAGGGCGTTTTGCCCGGCGGCCTGAAAGTGACTCGGCGTGCCCCCGCCATGCTGCGGGAATTAACCCGGCGTCCGGAGCAGGCATTAAAGGATCCCTTGTCAATTCTTGACTGGGTAAATCTTTACGCACTTGCAGTAAATGAAGAAAATGCAGCTGGCGGCAGGGTAGTTACTGCACCTACCAATGGAGCGGCCGGTATTATTCCTGCCGTACTCAGCTATTATGTGAATTTTGTGCCTGGAGCCAGTGATGACGGCGTGTTTGAGTTCTTGCTCACAGCGGGTGCAATCGGTATTTTGTATTTGAATAATGCATCCATCTCTGGTGCTGAAGTTGGGTGTCAGGGTGAGGTTGGCGTAGCCTGCTCGATGGCTGCCGGTGGCCTGACCGCTGCTATGGGCGGGAGTATGAATCAAGTGGAAAATGCCGCCGAAATTGGCATGGAACATAATTTAGGGCTGACCTGCGACCCAATCGGCGGGTTGGTGCAAATTCCCTGTATTGAGCGCAATGCAATGGCATCCGTGAAAGCAATCAATGCCCAGCGAATGGCAGCCCGGGGAGATGGTGTGCACTTTGTATCTTTAGACAAGGTGATTAAAACCATGCGCGAGACTGGCGCAGATATGCAAACAAAATATAAAGAAACATCCCGCGGCGGGCTGGCCGTCAATGTTATTGAATGCTAATCCAGCGGCAGTCAGGCCTGTGCGCCATACCGCTGTTATTGTTGTTAGCGAGCATGCCTGCTGATGCCAAGCAGATGTACAAATACACCGATGAGCAGGGCATTGTTCATTATTCCGATAAAAAACCAATAACTGAGCAGAAAGTTGAAACTCGACCCATGCGGATGCCGGCATCAGATGTGCTGAGCATGCGTAATACTGGTACCCTAGCGAAGCCTGCCTATGCTATTCGTAATCATCTCGCTGGGCCTGTAGAAGTTTTACTCACACTTACCGAGTCAATTTATGTGCGCTCGGAACCTGAATTGCCGGCCAGCATTATTCTGGCTGCTGGTGAGGAACGCACGGTGCTGAAAATATTTTCCTCTAAAATTGGCGAAGCTGGTTCGTTTAAGTGGAAATACAGTTCAGTTCCCGGAGACCCGGATGCAAAGCTTGACTCGATAGCCATGAATCGCATTCCATTTCCCCAGGGTGAGGCGTATTGGGTGTCACAACCTTTCTATGGTACACAAACTCACCTTGATGCGCAGACAAAATATGCTATCGATATCACCATGCCCGAAGGTACTTTGGTGTTGGCAACCAGAGCTGGGGTGGTAATGCAAATGGACGATGATTTTTTTGAGGGTGGAAAACAGCAGCAAAAATATTTATCCAAAGCCAATATTATTCGGTTGCTGCATGATGATGGAACAATGTCGGTATATGCACATCTAAAGCTTGATAGTACAAAGGTTCGCCTCGGCCAGCGGGTGGCGGCTGGTGATCCTTTGGCCGAATCCGGAAATACCGGTTTTTCTTCAGGCCCACACCTGCATTTTGTAATTCAGAAAAATGTCGGTGGAAAATTGGTGTCACTGCCCTATAGTTTTACCCTGCCAAATGGCGAGCAGCTGGTCCCGGATAAGCAGCTTAGAATATCGCACTAATAATGCTTAGGTAATTAGTCTTCTGTTGGCAGTTCGACCTTGCCGCCAATATTTTTATGTGTAATTCCGCCGCTGCCATCACGATCTACCCTGAAATCACCGCCAATATCTTTGACATAAATCGAGCCTGAACTGTCGCGTTTGATATGTACTCCGGCTTTCACATTTTTTATGTAGATATCCCCCGAACTGTCGGCCCGAATCAACACATCTTTTCCAACATCGCTGATGTCTATGCCACCTGATGAATCGCTAACACTAACGCTACCGAGAACATGTTCAATGTCGATACCACCGGAGGAATCATCAACAGTGAGATCACCGGACACATGTGCGATTTCAAGATCGCCAGATGAATCCTCCAAGCTGAGCGTGGCGACATGGCTGATGCTGAGGTCGCCGCTACTGTCGCTGATCTCTAATGCGATGGTTTTTGGCAGCATGATTTCCAAGTCGACGAAAGCATAGGTGTTTTTCCCAAACCAGCTGCTATTTTTCGAATTTGGCATCAGCGTTTTTATTACCGCATTATTTCCTTGGCTTGCACAGTAACTTCGGTGAGTGCGAACTGGAGAGGGGCTTTTAAAGTTGCTTCTAGTAAGAAAACATTTGACAGCTTATACATTCATCTCTACACTTGTAGATATTGAAGTCTACAGGTGTAGAGATTATGCGATTATCAGAATTTGAACTTGAGTTAATGCAGCTGTTTTGGGAAAAGAAGGAGTCAACGGCTCCCTCGATTCATCATACGCTTGAACAAAAAAGACCAGTCAGCTATTCCACGGTTAAAACAATTATCGATCGTTTGGAAAAGAAAGGCGCATTAGAGCGTAAAAGCAAATCTGGCAGAACTATTTTGTATTCCCCGCTAATAGGAAAACAAAACTATAACAAATCACTGGTTAACAGCTTTATAGATCGTGTGTTTCTTGGGAACTCTCGACCGCTTGCTGCGCATATTCTCCAGTCGGAATCACTTACTGCTGAGGATATTCAGTATTTAGAAGAAATTCTCAAGCTGCGCAAGCAGGAGTTGAAGTAAATGCTAATTCTTTTTCTAGTCAGCAACATAGCTATAAGTCTGATCGTTCTGCTGTTCTTAAGGTACGGAAAAGCTAATAATACTAGCAAGTTACTAGCATCCATGTTGGCATTAATTGCCTGGGTTCTGCCCTTGCCATATATCCATTATCTATTTCCGAGTAAATTAAGCGCGGAGATCATAAAGTTTGCACCAGCCACTTTTGAGGCAGGGTATATAACAAATATAGGCGCGGCTGCAAGCCATTCTGACATCTACACATTAACCAATGGCTTCATTCTGGTTTCGATTATTGGTGGTGCCAATTTCTTGATTAAGTTGCTCCTACACCTAAAAGTACAGGCTCGAATAAAAAACCATAACGAAGCCAAATATATTGCTACAAGGTCGGGTACAAAAATCTATGCCTCACCTGAAGTGAAAACCGGGCTGCTCGCTGGTTTTATTCGCCCGAGCATCTGGGTTAATCCTGACCTGCCTAATTCACAAAACTATGAATTAATAATTACGCACGAACTTATACATAAAAAGCTGGGCGATAATTACTGGATATTATTGATTGAAGTGATTAGGTCACTCTATTGGTGGAATCCAATAGTTAGCATAGTGGCGAAGCAGAGCTACTTATTGCTTGAAGCCCGGTGTGATTTGATCGCCAGCAAAGAATTTGGTGCAGATAAATATCGGGATGGTTTAGCCGAACTTTTATACACAGGTGCGCTCGAGCATCAAGGTTATTTATCTAGTAAAGTTTCAAGCAACAGCATTAATTTACAGAGATTAGTTATCCTAAAGGAACAACAGACTATGAAATCATTCACTAAGTTAATATTTATTTCTACCCTAGTTTTAGTAACAGTAATTTTGAGTTTTTCCGTAGTAATGGCAAAATCTCTAGCCGATAAAGAGACCCCAGCGTTTTCAGCAGGAGAGTTTGAGAAAGATTGGGAAGTGGTTTCTTTTGAACCCGCTGCAGTTGCGATAGGAGTGGTGAGAAAACCGGTGCCTAGTGGAAAATATATATTTAGCGCAGAAATCCGGCGTGATGGCCAATTGTATAATGTACAAATACTTGAGTCCCAGACTCCAGCTAACTGGCTCACAGATGAAATGGTTGAATATATGAAGTCTTCGAAATATAAAGCGCGACACCCAAATGCTAAAATTGGCACCTTCCTGTTCGAGGTGGAATCCATGGGTGGTGAGGCTAGTTTTGCCAACATGAGTCTTGAGAACTGTGAATCGTTAAAGGCGGCAATAATTAAATCTGGTGAGAAGGATATTAAGCTACCTGCTAGCGCGCCTTGTCAAATTGACTGATTGTCCTGGGCTGTTCACAGTAATACGGACAGTCTGTCCCGAATGACACTAAGGCCTGACTACTGAACAGAAATGCCAGCAAGGCCGTTGAAAAGGCCGTTTTGTTTTTCATAGCACACACCTTTTGTCTAAGTATTTTTCTCGCTTAATAAGTATTCTATTGGAGCATGGTGGTTTGGGTAAGCGCATGCTTTGAGGGGTTCGTTCTTCCACCAGCTAGTATCTGTTTATGCAGCTATCCGGATTTGTTGGAGTGCAGGGAATGGGAGCTAAAGTCGATACCAGCGGCTTCATCTCTTTCCGGGCACTCAGTTTCAACTTGAATGGTTGAAAAGTAAACTGAAAAATCCATTTTCAGTAAATGATGAATTTCTTTAAGCACTGCATTTTGATCTGCTGTTTCTCTGACCAGCACATGCATAGAAACGATATTTTTTCCGGTAGTTAGCGCCCAAGCGTGTGAGTGATGAACATCTTTGACTTCATCATATTTTTCTATCACAGCCACTATTTCAGCCAGGTCTAAATCTTCAGGTACAGTTTGCAGCAGAATATTCACCGCTTGCCTAATTATTCCCCATGAAGCCCAGAACAGAACCACGCCAAATAGCATCCCTAAAATCGGATCAATTTGATAAAACCCGGTGAATTTGATAACCAAAGCGGCAACAATAATGATAAGGCTGCCGACAAAGGTCTGCACCACATGCCAAATTGCACCCTTCATATTGAGGTTGTCTTTCTGCTTACCAAACAATAGCCACAGCGCAATAACTTCAGTTACAAGCCCACCAGCCGCAGCCCACAACATTAGTCCAGCGGGGACTTCTACCGGAGCCTGAAGCCGCTGATAGCCCATCCAGAAAACATAAAGCGCCATAAGCAACAAAAACACGCCATTTAATAACGCGCCGACAATTTCGGCCCGAATTAAGCCAAAGCTTGCATATTGTGAGGCTGGGCGACTTGAGTAATAACCCGCTGCCAGAGCAATTAAAACCCCGCCAACTGCTGAAAATGTATGAAAGGCATCTGAAATAACCGCGACTGAGCCACTCCAGTAACCAATCACTAACTCTACAATAAAGTAAACGCCAGTTAACCACCCAGTAATTTTTAAGGCGCGGGCATCCCCCGTAGGCATGCCGTGACCAGAGTGGCCGCTGTTATTTTTAGAGTTCATATTCTTCTCCATAACTTGATTAGTTGATCATTACGACCGTGGTTAACACGCTTCATATACATCACTAGACAGCTGTTTTGTATGAGGGTTCTCTGAGTATAAGTTGGGTTAAAGCCCATTTCCATAAATCAGTTGTCTAGTTTAAGTTTGCCGATACGGTCAAAATGCAGACCTAAAGGTCGACCACCCAAATCAACCCAGGTTTCTACCGTTCCATCGGTCAGCACGCGTTTTATTAGGCCATCCTGGGTGCCGGCATATACCCGCCCTTGGCTATCAACAGCAACATCTTCCGGCCCGTAAATTTCACCTTCAGCGAGTAACTCTGTTGTCAGTCGAGTATTGGCTGCGGTTTGCGGTGAGTCTGATAATGCCGGAGCCGGGGGTGGGTTCCATGCCGCTGAATCAATTGGTGATGGATACATCAGAAACGTAGCTAGGCTGAGAGACAGGGTCAGGAAACTAATGAGGAGGGTTTTTTTCATAGCTGTGATTCTATCTCAGATTAGCAGCTTATGACCCACTAAGGAAAACACATAGAGATGACTTATAACACAGTCGTTAACCATCGGGAGTTGATATAATGGGGCATAGAAGCATTCGAGGCACTTATCATGACATCTGTTACAGCCCTACCCAAAACGACCGCTAAAACCCGGTCGTCATTAGAAGACACTGAAACTACCAAATCAGCAGCTGTGACTGAAAAGCCTAAAAGCGCTGAAAATATTGTTGAGCAGAGTGCAGAATTACGAGACTGCATTGAACAATACGGTAGTGCAAAAATTCTCAGCACACTGAAAAAATCGAATCAGGAAAAAGCACTGAAACCTTATCAGGCAGAGCTTATTTTGATGCAAAAACACCTTGAGCGGAGTAAGCGCCGCTTGATTATTCTGTTTGAGGGTCGCGATGCTTCGGGCAAGGGTGGAACAATCCGTCGGATAACCCGGTATATGAATGAGAAACACTACCGCGTAGTGGCGCTGGGAAAACCAAGTGACACAGCGCGTAGCCAGTGGTTTTTTCAACGCTATGTGGAAAAATTCCCCACCGGCGGTGAATCTGTATTGTTTGACCGCAGCTGGTATAACCGAGCAATGGTTGAGCAGGTTTTCGGTTTTTGTACGCCGGAAGAGTATAAGGTTTTCATGAAAGGGGTGGTCGGGTTTGAGAAAGACCTGGTTCGCCAGGGCACGATTCTTATCAAGCTATATTTTAGTGTCACCAAGAGCGAACAGGCGCATCGTTTTAACCGGCGCAAGCATGATGCCCTACGCCAGTGGAAATTAAGTGAAGTTGATCTACAGGCACAAGATCGCTGGGATGATTTCACCACCCAAAAATATGAAATGCTCAGACGCACCCATTCCAACCATGCCCCGTGGACTGTAATTCGCTCGAATAATAAGCATGATGCGCGCCTGAATGCGATGCGCACCATTTTAAACGCAGTTCCCTACGAGCGCGGCAATGATAATATTGATTATGTGCCTGATCCCGAAATAGTTATTTCCGGTTCCCGTGAGGTTGAGCAAATGGAAGCGGTACGCATTCGCCGGGGTAAATTTACCAATTAGCCCAAGTCGGACTGGCCTCCAAAGGTTTTAAATTACACGGCTGCCATTCGCGCTTTCGCGTGTCTGTTCAAAAAAACCTTACTGTGAGTTAATTGGGGCAAATAAATTATCGGTGGAATACTGAAATCGGTGCAGGATATTTTCTAAGTGGCGTCTGTCCTAAAAAGGAACCAAAAAGGAATGCTGGGAAAGTGTTATTGGTTCATCTATGAAACATAACGCCGATTCAAACGCATTGCTAGGTACGCAACCCCCATTAGCATAAATCCAATAAGTACCAGAGAAGATGCCCAGCCGATGCTGTCGCTGAAATATTGAGCGGTAATTTTAGTCAAATAAACGCCTAAAGCCAAGGAGCCGAAAATCAGTAGAGACTTGCTTTTTAAGTGGGTGCTCAGAAAGATTATGGCAAACACCAAGCCGGGGTAAATGGCTTCCCAGAAAATGTTTTGGGAAGGTTTCCAGCCACCTAATGCCAGTGCTGCACTAAGGAATCCAATGACTCCAAAACTATATAACCAGCCACTTAGAACAGCCCGTTTGGTGTTGGCGAAACTATAGGCCATTAGCATATAGGTAAGCCCCACAAGCAAGATGGTGTAACTGAAAAATCGCCAGTGATCAAGCGTAGCAACACCGCGTACCATATAGTCCATGCAGGCCATAAACAACCAACTACCGAAAATAAGAGCAAATGTCAGTAGGATATTTTCCCGCATCAGTAGGTAGGCTGCCAGATAGGCGGCAAAGAGAATGCCGTTTATCTGGATCATTACTATAATTGCGTCAACATCAACCCCGAATTGATCATAAGCTACCAGTAACCCAAAAGGTATCAGTAGAGCGGAAATCAGAAAAAATGCTGGGCCTAGCGCGCCAAGTTGCCGTTGGTTGGTCAATAGCACCCCGACTACAAAGGCCGCCAGACCGGAACCCAGGGTTACGAAAATCTTCATCGGCTTGGAAAAAGCCGCCCATTCCTGGCCGATAAGGAAAATCATGCCTAGAAATACCACCCCGCCGCCGATGAAATAAAGGACGGTGGATAAGCGTGAAGTGGTTTCATCTTCCTCAGTGTTGATAGTCGAGTCTAGCCCGATGGTTTGCATCACTTCTGCCGTGGTCAGCTCACCAGCCTGAATTTTTGTCGCTAACTCACCCAGCAGTTGTTGTTTATCCATTTGGATCAACCCAGCCTAGAAGTTGAATGTTCCAATAAGCTCTATAACTTCCATCCTGGGATTCAAGTTCAAGTTTTTGGCTGTAGTTTTCTTTTACCAGATACCGGGTGCGGTAGTCTCTGCCATAGCCGAAAAGGAACCAGCCCCCACGGTTGCCGGATTTCAGCCGGAACCCATCAGGTGAACGGACAGCTCCATCTAGGTGCAATTCCAGGGCTTCGTTTTCTGAAATTTCGCTACTGATATTGGCAGACACATCATGAATAAAAAAACGTTGCTGATATTCAGCTGGCTTGGTTACGGATTCAGATTGTTTGATATCAAGGCGTTGGAGGCGGCCATCTTTCACCAAGTATGAAGCATAGGGGTTGCTCTTCCCGCTGGTATACAGAAAGCTATATTGGGGAGGCTCAACGGAGCTAAACCAGTTGGGGGCGTTGATAGCTATGGCAACAAATAGAACCATAGCCACTGGAATTGACAGCCCGATTATTAAAGCAATATTTTGTTTTTTAGTGCTCTGGTCGTTCATTTATCTCACCATGATTGCCTGCTTTTACCAAGTGAGTATACTCCCAAATCATCCGATGATAAATATACATATCACAACTAGTATTATATGAATGCATTAATGATTAATCATGATGCTTTCGAGAGCGTTACCCCACCCACAGGCTACATCCATAGGACAGGTTGAAACTTAAAAATAAGGCGTTATTTTCTGATGACCGCAAACCCTTTCATCTTAGCTCCATTCGTCTGTGAGCTCAGTTATTTGGCATATAGCGCTTTTCAGTAGTCTAATCTTGCGGTAATCTCTCCATTCAGTGAATGGATATCCCCGAAAATGAAATTCGAAAAATACGCAACAGAATTTGTTCAGGAAATTGGCTCTAAACAGGGTGCAATTTCTCCGCCGATTACTCAATCTGCCGCCTTTGCCTATGGCGATTCAGCCACCGGCGAAGGTATTTTTGACGGCTCGGTACAAAAACCGCTGTATTCCCGAATGGGGAACCCCACAACGGCTAAACTAGAGGGCATGCTAGCGCGTATGGATGGCGGTATCGGCGCTGTTTGTACCAGTTCCGGCATGGGTGCTGTGGCGCTTAGTTGTATGTCGATTGTTTCTGCTGGTGATGAAATCATCAGTATCGGTGGCTTATTTGGCGGTACTTATGCCCTGTTTGATGAAACTCTGTCACGGTTTGGGGTCAACACGACTTTTTTTGATGTTGATGAACTGGAAGCTATTGAAGCTGCAATTACGCCACAGACAAAAATTGTTTATCTCGAAAGTGTCGGTAACCCGAATATGCGCCTGCCGGATATTCGGGCTATAGCTGATATTGCCACTTGCCACGGGGTGGCTCTGATCATTGATAATACAGTCACTCCTATGAGTCTCCGTCCGCTCGAACTTGGTGCAGATATCTGTGTATATTCAACCACTAAAATTATTTCCGGGAATGCTGCGGTATTAGGTGGGGCTGCGGTGTTTCGAGCGATTAATATGGAGTCTGAGGATAAATTCCGCACAGATCGCTATGCTGATATTCACAAATTCATTGATAAGATGGGAGCGATGGCGCTGATTCCGAATGCCAAAAAACGCGCCTTGCGTGATTTTGGAATGAGCACCACAGCATTTTCTTCCTATCTAACCCTGCTCGGCATGGAAACTCTGCCATTGAGAATGCAACGGGTGATTGATAGTGTGGAAAAGGTTGCCATTGGGCTGGCGGATGCCGGTTTTAATATAAACCATCCCTGTTTACCTGAGCACCCCCACCATCAGCGCTATAAAGATGATTTCTCGGCCGGTTGCGGATCCTTACTGACAATTGACATGGGTAGCCGGGAGCAGGCCTTTAGTTTGTTGGATAACTCAAAGCTGGTGTTTATAACCGCTAACCTGGGTGATTCCCGTACTTTGGCGCTGCATATGGGATCTACCATTTACAGTGACTTCACTGATGAGCAACGGGAATTCCTGGGGATTACCCCGGGCTTGATCCGGGTCTCAATCGGGCTGGAAAACCCTGAAGATGTTATTGCCGACTTTATCCGCGCGCGGGATTAAACTCTTGGCCGGGTGAGTATCGGCCAATAAACCCATAGAAAAATTATAAAGGCGATAATCTAGTCAGCGGCTGCCAGGTCTACAATTGGCATATAGGCATTTCCTGTAGCATGCAGGATTAATTGAGGTCTGCTTAGACTCAACTTGCAATCTCATCGCAATGAGGTAAATAACCTTCATCAATGCACTGACTATAATACAAATATCTTCAAAAACTGCACTGACAATGTTACAAATAACTAAGGTTACAGGCTTTACTTTATAACAAACATCATATATTCTGAATAATCAGCAAAACAAGTCAAAAGATAGAAATGCCATTTAAAAGACACTTAACAAAACAATTAAGCCATTGGAAATCCAAGTCCAATAGAAAACCACTGATTATCAGAGGTGCTCGACAGGTCGGAAAAACCACGTTGGTTAAGGGTTTTGCGGAGTCTTATGGGTATTCTATTTACTTAAACCTTGAAAAAAGCAAGCACCGCCAGTTCTTTGAACAAAGCGATGACTGTAAAACCATAATTGAAGCCATTTTTATTGCTCATAATATTTCTACAAAGCACATTATTAACACCTTGCTTTTTATTGATGAAATTCAAGAATCCCCTAAAACTATAGCTCTGTTGCGTTATTTTCATGAAGAATATCCTGAGCTGCATGTTATTAGTGCGGGTTCACTGCTCGAATTTGCATTAAAGGATGTGCCCAGCTTTCCTGTGGGAAGAGTTGAGTTTTTATACCTTAATCCGCTTAATTTCCATGAGTTTTTACAAGCCTTAGGCCACACTATTGCGCTTGAACATTTAACAAAAATTCCAATAAAGCAAGCAGCCCATAACACACTTGTGCAACTTTTTAATCAATTTTGTATCATTGGGGGAATGCCGGAAATTGTTGAAGAATTTATAAAAGAACACTCTTTTGGAAATTTAACAGCTATTTATGAAAGTCTTTGGGTATCCTATATCAGCGATTCTGAAAAGTATGCTAGAAACACAACCGAGAAAAATGTCATAAAGCACATCATGGCAACGGCTGCTTATTCAATTGATAAAAGGATAAAATTTCAAAATTTCGGCAACTCAAACTACCGTTCCAGAGAAGTGGGTGAAGCATTTAGAAACTTACATCTTGCCAAGATTATTCAGCTGATGTATCCAACAACCGCTCTAGAGCCACCCATAATTGCCGATTTAAGAAAATCACCCCGATTACAATTTTTAGATACAGGTCTTGTAAACTATTCACTAGAGTTATCATCACAAATGTTGTTGTTAGATGATTTGAGCACAATTTACAAAGGGGCTATTATTCCCCACATGATTATTCAGGAATTGATTTCACTACAAGTACACAAATCACAAATGCCCTGTTTTTGGGTTAGAGAGAAAAAACAGGCCTCATCAGAAGTAGATATTGTCTATAGCGTTGATAATAAGATAATACCCATCGAAGTAAAATCTGGTAGAACCGGAACATTGAAATCTTTACATCAGTTTGTTGAACGCTGCGACCATCCTTATGCTGTGAGAATGTATGCAGGAAAATACGAAATCATCCATGCCAAAACACCCAATGGAAAATCCTATGTATTAATGAACTTACCTTACTATTTAGGTACTCAACTGCCTCTATATTTAAGCCATTTAATTAACAACCATTAAATTATGAAAAAAATGACGGCATAGGGAGCGGAATAGTAAAATGGTAATTATGTATTAGTGATGCTAGGTTTAAGAAACTGATCAGTAAAATGCTTGGCAGGCGGGTAACGCCAAGTAAAGCGGGTAGGCCAGTAAAGAGAGCAGATTAATTGGGGTCTGCTTAGACTCTTGGCCGGGTGAGTACTGGCCAATAAACCATGAGAAAAATCACAAAGGCGATAATCCAACCACTGGCTGCTAGGTCTAAAATCCGCATAT
>JAKITM010000152.1 GCA_021648045.1 Lysobacterales bacterium | reverse complement strand
ATAACGAGCCTTTCGAATACGCGCTGCGTCGGTTTAAGCGTTCCTGCGAAAAAGCAGGTGTGTTAGCTGAAACCCGTCGTCGTGAGTTCTACGAAAAGCCAACCCAGGAACGCAAACGCAAGCAGGCGGCGGCAGTTAAGCGCCACCAGCGTGCAGTTTCGCGGACCAGCAATCGTCAGCGCAGAATGTACTAAACGACATATTGATAGTATTAGTGGCTGGGTTATTCCAGTCATTCTTCAATAGTCATTTCCATCGGTTTGTACTCATCAGTTTCTAAGGGGTAGTTCATGTCAGATCTGAAACTCCAAATTCTAGAGCAGATTAAAGTCGCCATGCGGGCTAAAGACCGCAAACGGCTTGGCGTGCTGCGTCTGGTTTCTTCTGCAATGAAGCAACGGGAAGTCGATGAGCGCATCGAGTTGACCGATATAGATGTTCTAGCTGTGCTGGATAAAATGGTTAAACAACGGCGTGAGTCGTTGGACCAATATAATAAAGCCGGCCGGGAAGATCTTGCAGCGCAAGAAAGCTACGAGCTTGAATTGCTAGCAGAATTCCTGCCCGAACCTTTGTCAGCAGATGAAATGAAAACCCTGATTACTCAGGCTATCAGCGAAACCAATGCTAGTTCCATCAGGGACATGGGTGCAGTGATGGCCAATGTTAAAGCCGCGGCAGAAGGCCGTGCAGATATGAAGCTGGTCAGTGCTGCTGTCCGGGACCAACTCAATAGCTGAGTGTTATTGCCCACAAAAAAATTCGCTAAAAACCCCATTCCGACCGATACTGTTAGATAGTGGCCGGTCGAATTCCAGAATCATTTATTGAAGAGCTCATCAACCGTGTAGATGTGGTTGATGTTATTAGCCCGCGGGTGCCTTTAAAAAAAGCCGGGGCTGAATATTCCGCCTGCTGCCCCTTTCATGACGAAAAAACACCTTCCTTCACAGTAAGCCCGCAGAAACAGTTTTATCATTGCTTCGGCTGTGGTGCCCATGGCACTGCGATTGGATTTCTTATGGCCTACGACGGTCTGGAGTTTGTAGATGCTGTGGAAGAGCTAGCCCGCAGCGCAGGCCTTGAAGTACCACGAGAAGACGGTGGCAGGCCACAGGTTGATAACAGTGGCTTATACGAGCTGGTAGATAAGGCCAGCCAATGGTTTCAGGCGCGCTTGCGGGAAAATCCAGAAGCTATCGAATATTTACGCCAACGCGGCGTTAGCGGTGAAATAGCCAGAGATTTCGGTATTGGTTATGCTCCCTTAGGTTGGGGTGGTCTGATCAAGGCGCTGGGCAGCAGTGACAGCAAATTAGAACAGATGTTAACCACCGGGCTAACCGCGCAGGGTGACAAGGGCGTTTATGATAAATTTCGTCAGCGCATCATGTTCCCTATCCACGACCGTCGGGGCCGGGTTATTGCTTTTGGTGGTCGGGCGCTTGCCGATAAAGGCCCAAAATATCTAAACTCCCCGGAAACCCCGCTATTTCACAAAGGCCGTGAGCTCTATGGTTTGTTTCGTGCACGCAAGATAGGTGGCCAGCTAGAGCGCCTGCTGGTAGTCGAAGGTTATATGGATGTAGTGGCATTGGCGCAGTTTGGCATCCAATATGCCGTTGCTACCCTAGGCACTGCCACCACAGCACAACACTCCGAGCTGTTATTTCGGAATGCCCCAGAAGTGGTGTTTTGTTTTGATGGCGACCGGGCAGGACGAAAAGCCGCCTGGCGGGCGTTGGAAAATGTATTGCCGGTGATTAAAGAAGGTCGGCAGGCCCGATTTTTGTTTCTGCCGGATGGTGAAGACCCCGATAGTTTAATTCGTAAAGAGGGTGAGGCGGCATTTGTGCAGCGCATTCAAACGGCCAAACCACTGTCAGCCTTCTTTTTCGAACGCATGGAAGCGCAAACGGATATGACGAGTGTTGAAGGTCGTGCTCGTCTTTCAGCACTAGCGCAGGCTTATTTGGAAAAAATTCCTGAGGGCGTATTGCGCGATATGTTGTTAACAGAGTTGCGTCAACGCGTCGGCCATCAAATCCAACTTGCTACCAGCTCGGCCAGTCCGGTAAAAAAATCGACAGCACGACTGCAAAAAATTACCAATTCGCCGATTCGAATCGCCATAGCTTTAGTGCTGCAAACCCCAAAACTTGCCGTCAGTTGGCCTAAAATTGATGAATTACAGGCTAATTCATTAAAAGGTTTGGATTTGTTGCGAGAAATCGTTGATTTTTGTGCTTCTAGACCCGATATTACTACCGCAGGCCTGTTAGAACAGTGGCGTGAACATCCCGCCGGTGCACATATGGGGAAATTAGCTGCAGATGACCTTCTCGTAGATGATAAAATCCGTGAAGTACATTGGCAGGCAACCCTGGGCCATATTGCACTGCAAGTTGCCTCCCAGCGGCTAGAGCCGGTGATAGAGCAGCAACGACAGGGTGTATTAACAGTAGAACAGAAAGAATTGTTACGCCAATTACTTGCGCGCAAATTAGAGTTGCAGCAGAAAAATGCTGCTACCGAATGAATGTTTACGATATATTAAGTGTTAGGTAAGTTATTAGGTAGGCAGTAAATAAATTTATTTTGCCCCAACTGTAGGGGCCTGACCGGGTTTAGGTATGAACGAAAATCAAACATCACAGTTAAAAGATCTGATCAAAAAAGGTAAGGAACAAGGCTACCTGACTTATGCTCAGGTGAATGACCACTTGCCGGATGATATTGTCGACCCGGATCAGATTGAAGATATCGTCAGTACCATTAACGATATGGGCATTCAGGTATTCGAAAAAGCCCCCGATGCCGATACCCTGTTGCTCAATGATGATGCCAATACCGATTCAGATGACGACACAGCGACTGAAGAAGCGGTAGCGGTACTAGCTGCAGTAGAAACAGAAATTGGGCGAACAACCGACCCAGTACGCATGTATATGCGTGAAATGGGTACGGTTGATCTGCTCACCCGCGAAGGCGAAATTGTTATCGCCAAGCGTATCGAAAAAGGCTTGTTGCAGGTTCATCAGGCGCTGTCAAAATTTCCTTCTACTATCGGCGTATTAGTGACCGCGTGGAATAGTCATCTGCAAGGCAATACCAGGTTGACTGACATTTTGGTTGATTTTAAGCCTTTAACCGAAGAAATTTCCAAACCGGTACAGAAAAAATCCGACGATGATAAAGTCGAAAGCACCGGCCCGACCGGCCCGGACATTCCTGAGTTGGAAGCCTGGTTCCGCAAGCTGGAAAAACAGTATAAAAAATTCCTTACCCTGCATAAAAAGCATGGCAATGCTCACAAGTCGGTAGATAAAGCCCGCGCGGATATGGCAGAAACCTTTTTGGTGATGAAATTTGCCGCCAGAATGATGGATCACCTTATTGATAGATTGCGTTTCACGATTACTAAAATTCGCACCCACGAACGGGTGATTATGGATATGTGTGTGCGCCAGTCAAAAATGCCCAAACGCACATTTGTGAATGGTTATATTGGCAGCGAAGGCGACCAGGCGTGGCTTGATAACCTGCTTTTGAGTAAGCAAAAATATATTGCTCAGGTACAGGAATTCGAACCGGAAATTCGCAGTTTACAGATCAAAATTGCACACGCCGAAAAAGTACATATGATTTCAGTCACTGAAATCAAAGAAATCAACCGCATTATGTCCATGGGTGAAGTAGCCGCCGGGCGGGCGAAGAAAG
>JAKITM010000033.1 GCA_021648045.1 Lysobacterales bacterium | reverse complement strand
GAGATATGTTGGTGTTTTCCTTATCACGCGCAAAAATGGAAACCCTAACAGCGGAAGATGCCCAAGCTGCGCTGGCTGTTATAAGTGATAACCGTCCGGATATTATTTTGCTCGACTGGATGATGCCCGGCACCAGCGGTATCGAACTGGCCCGTCGCCTGCGTGCGGATCCCGCTACACGCGACCTGCCGATTATTATGCTTACCGCCCGATCTACCGAAAATGATCGGGTTAATGGACTGGAAACCGGTTGCGATGATTATATTCTCAAGCCGTTTTCGCCCCGTGAGCTGATCGCAAGAATTAAAAGCTTGCTGCGCCGCACCTCCTTTGCCGCCGGAGAAAAACCACTACACGCAGGCAAACTGCAACTAGATGTCCATGCTCGCCGCATCCTCACAGACGATAAAGAAATCCAACTGGCACCCACTGAATACCGCTTATTGGAATTTTTTATCCGTCACCCCAACAGAGCCTACAGCCGCAGCCAGCTCCTTGATCAAGTCTGGGGCGGCAATGTTTATGTAGAAGAACGCACTGTAGATGTGCATATCCGCCGGGTTCGAAAAATCCTTCAGGAACTTCGTCTGGACAACTATATCCAAACCGTTCGCGGCTTTGGTTATCGCTTTTCCAGCGACATAGATACTTAAGGAACCCCTGAGCTATTCATGAATGAGTATCTTGAGCCTATAATTTCCAATGGCTCGATAATCGCTCCTGCATTATCCTACTACCATCCATCCATGGACATATGCGTTGGCGAGCACTAGCAATAGCGTTACTATTATCAGTACTTACCGCCTTGCTCTTGAAAATTATAAATCTCAACCTGCTTCACTCAGAATAAATCAGAGGTTCCTTAAAATCCTGCACCGCAAGCTGTATACTCAGTTGCAATCCCTGAGCGGACGCCAATATTTTGACTTCTGATAATCTGCATACCTACCATGCTACCTGCGATTTGGGCTCCAATAGCTTTCACCTGCTTATCGTGCGCCAAGACGAAGTTGGGGGTGAAATCCATGTTATCGACAGGATCAAAGAAATGGTGCGAATGGGTGGTGGCATTTCTAGCCGTGGAGAGCTTGATAAAGACACCGAAGAACGAGCGCTACAGTGTTTACAGCGATTTGGTCAACGCCTGAGAGGAATACCACGGGTGCAAGTCAGAATCGTAGGCACCCAGGGATTGCGCCGTTTACGCAATCCGCGAAAGTTTATAAATGCCGCTGAAACAGCGCTTGGTTTCCACATTGAAATTATTGCCGGCAGGGAAGAAGCCCGACTAATTTTTCTCGGAGTTACCGGTTTTATGAGTCAGCCCCAGCCTGTTACCCGTCTGGTTGTGGATATCGGTGGCGGCTCTACCGAGATGATCGTTGGCAGCCAGGGGCAGCCCGAATTACTTGAAAGCCTCTCATTCGGTTGTGTTTCCCTGACCCAAAAGTTTTTTGCAGATGGGAAAATCAGCCGCCGTCGCTGGCAGTCCGCCAGAAACTCATTCAGAACAAATTTTCGGCGTTATAAATACCAATACCGAAATATAGACTGGGATGAATCCGTTGGTTGTTCCGGCACCATCCGTGCAATCCATGAAGTCTGCCTGCAACAGGGCTGGACATCCAAAGGCATTACCCGCAAAGCCATGCTAAAACTCCGCGATCACCTGCTCGATTTTAAGTCTATCGAGGCGGTTTCTCTAGACGGTTTATCTGAACGCCGCCGCCCAGTGTTTATTGGAGGAGTTATCCTACTTGAAGCTTTATTCCAGGATCTCGACCTGAAGAACATGCAAATATCAAAATGGGCGCTGCGTGAAGGTGTCCTACTGGATTTAATCGGGCGTTATAGCCTCACTGACCCGCGCCAGCAAACCATTGACCAGCTAAGTAAACGCTATTCTGTGGATTCCGAACAAGTTGAACGGGTATTGCGAGTATCCAGCGATTTATTCGAGCAAATTTCTACTGATGGTGGGCTGAAAAAGAACGACCATGAATTGCTGGTCTGGGCCTGCCAGGTACATGAAATTGGTCTGGCAATTTCCCATCAGAGTTACCAAAAACACTCGGCTTACCTGATTGAAAATAGTGACATGCCCGGTTTTTCTCATCAAGACCAGCAATTATTGGCTAAATTGATCCTATCCCAGCGTCGAGAATTGCCTGAAGACCTTCGCGAATCAGTTCCTACTCGGCAGAAAAAATTATTTTTATTAATTGCAATATTCCGGCTCAGTATCGTTTTATGCCGATCCCGTAACGATGCTTCATTACCTGATTTGGAACTGCAACTAAACAAAACAAAAGCCACCCGCTTAGTCCTCAACCTGCCCAAAAGCTGGCAACTAAAACACGCACTCGCGCTAAGCGATCTGCAAGCAGAAACCAGCCAACTGGAAAACCTTGGCTTTGAATTAATTCTAAAGACCGACCCGACATGTGATTTATCCACATGACTACAAATTCGGATTTAAATTGGAAACCTAGCGCCACACTGATGGATTTACAACTCAGAGCGCGGCTGCTAACCGCCACACGCAAATTCTTTAAACAACGCGATGTTCTCGAAGTTGAAACCCCAATTTTATCCCGTGGTGGCAACCCCGACCCAAACATACAAAGCTTTGTTACCGCCGGTGAGGGTAAAATGTATCTTAGGACTTCGCCGGAATTTCCACTCAAACGGCTACTATCCGCAGGCTATGGTGACTGCTATGAACTCGGCAAGGTTTTTCGCCAAGCCGAATCCGGGCAATTCCATAATCCGGAATTCACTATGCTTGAATGGTACCGGACGGATTGCTCATGGCGGGAACTGGCTGCGGAAGTCGTCAAACTGATCTGTTTTCTAGCCTCCAAAACCGATAAGCCACAGCTCCAGCAGTGGCCAATTGATTGGCTAAGCTACCAGCAATTATTCAAGCATTACACCAAATTAGACCCCTTCTCAGCCAGCCTGGAGGCGTTTGCAGCACTTGCTAGAAAACACCTCATCCACAGCCCGGATAATTTACAGCGAGATGAGTGGCTGGACTTCATCATGAGTATGGTTATCCAACCGGGCCTGCCCCAAGATAGCATCACCATAATCCATGATTTTCCAGCCAGCCAAGCCGCCCTTGCAAAACTTAACCCTGAGAATCGTCAAACTGCACTCCGATTTGAAATTTATCTGGGCCAACAGGAGCTGGCAAACGGATATCAGGAATTAACTAACGCCGCTGAACTAGAAAAACGCTTTTTAGGGGATAACCAGAAACGAAAAAAACAAAACTTGCCTGAGGTATCGCTGGATCAAAACTTGATAGCAGCACAAACTCAGGGCTTACCTGAATGTGCAGGTGTGGCACTCGGTTTTGATCGCCTATTGATGGTACTAACTGGTTGTAATCAGATCGCCGACTGCATCAGCTTTGATTCCAGCAGGGCCTGAGCCGACCCAACAGAAACGAGACCAGCTACCCTTCAAATGGCAAACGAATAGTAATTTCAAGCCCGCCTTCGGGCATATTGTTGGCTTCAATTTCACCACCATGACGGCTAATCGCAGCCGCCGCAATCGCGGTCCCCAAACCCCAGCCATCATCACCTGTTGTTCTTTCCCTTGCTGAGGACAGGCGTGTAAATGGCTCGAACATCTGTGAAATAAACGCCTCAGGCACTCCGGGGCCATAATCGCGAATTTTGATACAACAAAACTCAGCCCCTGCTGTTACCGCTTCAACTGTAATCTCCACGCCTTTGGAAACA
Source organism: Lysobacterales bacterium (assembly GCA_021648045.1). GTDB lineage: Bacteria > Pseudomonadota > Gammaproteobacteria > Xanthomonadales > SZUA-36 > SZUA-51. Next base: position 19,758 of record JAKITM010000033.1, on the reverse strand, counting down.
TCAGTAAATCGACACGCATTCCTGAGTAAATTCTCAAGTGCCCGATAGATTAATTCCGGATTGATGAACAACTCAATATCGCTCTCCTGAATCAACCTTACCCTACCCAATTCTTTGGCATCAGCCTCGTAATTAACCCTCGAAACCAGGCTTTCCAACAATGCAGCCAAGGAATAAGTTTCTTTTTCCATATCTTTAACAGAGCCTGCATCACGCAGCAGAACCAAAACCTCAGCAATCATTTTTTCCAGGCGCTGAATTTCGCGGGCAATTATACTTAACTCCCGCTGGCCACTCGCGCCCGGGGGTTTCTCGTTATCGTCCTGCTCGTGATCGCCCTTATCACGGGCTAACTCCACTGCAACCTGCATGCGCGCCAGCGGTGAGCGTAATTCATGCGCAACATCACGCAGTAAGTTCTGGCGTGACCTATCCAGCGTTTCAATGTCTGTAGCCATCTGATTAAAGCTGCGTGCTAAATCACCCACTTCATCCCGTCGCCTAAGTATTTTTCCCTTTACCCGTGACTGTAGCTTTCCCTGCGCAAGCGCTACCGATGCCAAGCCTAGTTGCAACAATGGCCGGGCAAGAGAACGAGCAAGCAACCAGCTGATGACTGCACTCAGTAATGCAGCCAGCAATAAACGCGAAAGAGTTCCGCGACTACTGGAAGCTAACAGCGCTCGCGGAGGAACCAGCGCTGACACCTGAATGGTCCATTGCTTTCCTGCTGGATCAATTGCCGTTAGTGACCTGTTGGGCTGGCCTCCTTTATTTTTATGCAGCCGTTTTTTAAATTTTTTGCGACCCAGGAGTTCCTTTTGCTCTGCATCGATAACAAAAACAAGATTCCTAATTCTGGGCGGAGCCTGCCGAAGAATACTGCGGGCAGATTGTGGACCCTCTTTCTCCAGGCCTTGTTTTAGCTCTCTCAATAAGGGTGTCATCCGAATCTTCAGGACTTCATTGATATCCTGGATACCATTATTACGCGCCACCTGATCACTGATTACCACAACCAAGCTCGAAAACCCAACAATGCTCAACCAGAGAATGAGGAATATCCTCCAGAATAACTTAGGCATTTTTGAGCCACTGATAGCCGCTTCCACGGATGGTATCAATCCGTTCAGCACCGTCGCTTGCTGGACCCAGTTTGCGACGAATATTACTAATGTGCATATCAATTGCACGATCAAAGGCCACCGCTTCGCGTCCCAGTACCTGGCGATACAACTCGTCCTTGCAGACCACCCGCCCGGCTTCTTGCAAGAGCAGGTGCACCAGATTAAATTCCGTACTGGTCAGAGTGATGTTCTCGCCTTTACATAAGACCTGCCGAGATGCAGGTCGAAGTTCAATATCATCGATTCTAATTTTTTCACTATTCCCCGGACTGCTACTCGCGCGGCGTAAAATCGCGTTTATCCGCGCACATAATTCACGCGGATTAGCCGGCTTGGGCATATAGTCATCGGCACCTAATTCCAAACCAATAATCCGATCGGTCGTATCGCCCATAGCCGTTAACATCAATACTGGAAGTTGGGATTTTTTGCGAAGTTCTCGTAGCACTTCAGTCCCTGCCAATCCCGGCAACATAATATCCAGTAGCAGCAGGTCCGGGTTATTTTCTAGTGCCATTTGCAGGCCGGCATTGCCATCATGAGCCAAGCTGACTTCGAATTTATGCCGACGAAAATACTCAGCCAATAGCTCAGCCAGCTCTATATCATCATCTACCAGCAAGATATGCGGTAGCTTAGCGACTGTTGTTTCAATTAATGTCATAACTGAATTTTAAGCAATTTCTGCAGCTAATGGGGAATTTTACTTTTCTTTACACTAGCTCGACACTTTTCGACAGTTCCAAGTACGCTCAGGGAGTAGTATGGATTTCTCAATTTTGAGCCTATTTCACTGCACAGGAGAAGACCATGCAATATACTAATGTTCACACTAAAATTCATACTACGAGCCACAACTACTTGAGCAGTTACAAAAACTATTTATTATTCATATTACTGGCAATACTCAGCTCATCTGCATTGGCTAAGTCCTTTACACCCGGCGGTCAATCCTCCGATATGCATATTCAGAGAATAGCTGACCGCCTTGACTTAAACGAGCAACAGCGTGAAGAATTTCTAACCATAATGTCAGCTAAAAAAACAGCTAACGCACCCAGAGAAATTGCGATGCAGGCTAATCGGGAAGCACTCGAACGGCTTATCAGCAGTGATAACCCCGATCAAGCTAAAATTCAGTCATTGGCAGAAGCACAGGGTGATTTATTTACCGAAAGCTTCCTGCAGAGGGCCGCTATTAAGCAAAAAATCTATGCGATACTGACAGCAGAACAACGCATCAAAATGCAGGTCTATAAGGATGTCCGTCAGAATAAGCGTGCAAACCGTAAAAATAAGCGTGAACAACATAAATCTTCACAACAAAGGCCATAAAAAACCAAAGAAATAATAGGTCTCCTAGGGCAGGCAACAAGAAATGCAGTTTTGTTTGTCTGCCTTAGGCCTTGCGAAAAGACATGTTCTACCAAATTCAGGTAAAATCCAGTGATTAATCACTTAGTTAACCATTTAGGCAATCACTTAGGAAACCGGTTCAATGGATGTGGGTAAAGTAGAAGTTCAACCCCTCTGGTATCGGGACGACTGGGTCGGCGATCTGCCTGCTAGTTTACAGCGACAACTAAAAACACAGCGGCATATTCCAATTCTAATCGCTTCTTGTAACCACGCTATCATCGGCTGGAGCAACCTGAGTGACCGTAGTAACAGGCTACTCGAGTTTTATGTTAAGCCCGAGCATCGGCGCAGCGGCATTGGTAGTCGATTATTTCGCTGCACTGTAAGCCTTATGTTAGATTATGGTGCTTCAGAAGTCTGCTTGCCACCGAAATTGACAGACAGTCCAGTAGCCCAGCAATTTCTTAACAGCATTCACGCAGGCGAGAAAACATCAGCTCATGTCCTTAGCCTGACAAGCTGGATGCAAGATTTCCAGCAGCGAATTCAACATCTGCAAAAAACTTTGAACATCCCCCTAGATTATGGAATTAGTCGGGGCTTGCGTCTCCATAAAGATGCTGATGAGTTGACTGAAATCGGACTGGATTGCTGGCAAAGGCCGCAACAGATGTTACCCCGCGCGGCCGCCGCTTGGACGCTTATGCAACATAGTGCAGACAATGATAATGTTAGCCTGATGCCGGTCTCTGCCTTCCGTAGCATTGACTATCAAAGCCGCCTGATTAAGCGCAAACTTGACGCTGGCCAAAACATAGAAAACATTCTTAAGGTTTCCGCAGCTCCCGGTTTCAGCGAACACCATACGGGCCGAGCTATCGATATTACCGATGGTATTTGTGCCCCGCTAGAAAATGAATTTGCTGAGTGCAAAGCGTTTCAATGGCTAAAATTTAATGCCGAAGATTTTGATTTTCATCTGTCATATCCGCAAGATAATCCCTATGGAATTATTTGGGAGCCTTGGCACTGGTGTTGGCGTGAGAATTAACCTTCACCAATCATCAGCATTGTCATTATCACCATCCACCACACGCCATAAATACCAAGCAGCCGCACTGCGATAAGGCTTCCAGTGCTCAGTCAAGATTAATAAATTTGCTGCATCCGGCATCTCCTCCAGTTCCATTAACTGCTGATAACCCTTGCGAATCGCAAGATCACCGGCTGGCATCACATCGGCCCTGCCAAGATTAAAAATCAAAAACATCTGCACCGTCCATGGGCCAATACCTCGCACGGTGGTCAGTGTGTCGATAATTTCACTGTCAGACATTCGCAAAAGCTGCCGTCTGCCTGGTAATTTATTCGGTAATTTATTGGCTTCTATCTTTTCTGCAAGGTCAATTACAGCCAAGGCTTTATTTTTGGAAAGCCCGACTGCACGCAGTTTTTCAAGCGTGAAATTTAGAGCGACCGCCGCCAAGGGTAATTGTTCTGGGAACATAGCTGCAAACCGAGAAAAGATAGTTCCCGCTGCCTTGCCTGAGAGTTGCTGGTAAACAATGGAACGCGATAAAGAGAGGAATAAATTCGTCTCCCGTTTAGGTAATGGCGGGACTTGTTTAAGACTGGAAATAAAACGGCCCAGTTGCTGATCCTTACGAATCAGATACCGGGCCGCTAACTTTCTATCGTAGTTGATTTTACTCAGACTACGCGTTGGCTTATGGTTATGGTGAAGGTGGTTGAAAATCGGTCACTATCACCGCATTATTAACACCATCATCCTCACCTAAAGGCAATTGGTGGTACTGATTGGTTAACCAACGACCCATTTGGTTGGAATACCAAGGGTGCAGGAAGATACCATTATTCCCGCCTGGTAATATTTCATGCCCATCAATACCCATTGGATCCATGATGCCCCAAAAACGCCGCGCTGGACCATTGGTAAACATAAAGTCATTCAAGCTTTCAGCCCGTGGGGAGTGGTGTGATGCATCAACTGCACCGTAACCACCTGATCTAGCCACCCCGGGTAAATCAGGGCCAAGCTGTGCGAAACCACCACCATTGGGTATATTAAATGGATCTGAACCAAAGGCATGTCTGAATACAATCCGATGCAACTTACCCCAACGGTAATCATCCTGATTGGTAGAATTCGCGAACGCTGGTGCAAACTCATCCGAGGCTAAACGATCCAAGGAATCTTGCAGGCTCTTAAGTAAAACCATGGTTAAAGCTTCTGCTGGGGAATTTGCTTCAGGGGCATTGATAAACGGAATACCACTAACACCAACGCCACCCTGCTCAGGGAATACTTTCAATAAATGGATCAGGTTATTCCACTGTTGGGTACTGCTGGGCTTAAAGTCACCTAGACCAATAAAGTCCAGTGTACCGTCAATACTGTTTTTCAGGAACTGACTACGAAACATTGCATAGATCGAAGCTGCAACACTGTTATCAATTTCCTGCTGAGTCGGCATGGGAAGATTATTGGGATCATCACCCGGATCATAACCTTCCTGGATACCCGTTGGAGAGCTGTAGTCCCAAGCAAGCAGGCGATTAATGGCCTCACCTACTGGGTGTTGCGCTGGCAAACCGGCAGCCAATAGGTAGGGCTCGATTAAGCCGATAACAATTTCCGCATCCAGCAGTTGATGATTGGATTGTAATTCCACCATATTAGCGCCATCAATCAGAATATTATCATCTAACAATGCGCGTAATTCCCGATCAATACGACCAACACGGAAATCATGATATTTATCACTCAGATAATAAATGCCACCGCCCGGGCGCAGTTGGTTCAGCGGGTTATTATCAATGGTTACACCAATCGGGTCGTTATTTCCGTTAGCAATATAGCCTGAGGCTGGGTTTACTATCTGCGGCATTTCCGCAAACGGTAAAATTTCAAACGGTACCGCCTGATTAGGCTGCGGATTAGTTACCGGCATCCATTCATTATCAGCAGCACCAGTACCATCACGAATTATCCACGGTGGCGCACCATCAACAATACCTTTTTGCAAATCAGAGCGAATAGGTACTTCTGCACCGGCGAAGTAGGCAATGTTGCCGTCTATATCTGCATACCCAAAATTTTGCGAACCGATATCGAAGTACTGCAATGCAGCTTTAAACTCATCCATCGAGCGGGCATGGTTCATTTCGAGGAATGCCTGTAGCTCAAAAGTAGCTCCCCAGCCTGCGTACTGAACCGACAGCCCACCGGTTCCGTCAATACTAACAACTGGACCATTATTACGCCGTGGCACTACAAAGGTGATTCCACCAGCGTCATAACCTACCTCAGCACGCTCGGTATTGCTCATCTCACCATCGCCAACCTGATTTACATAATAGCTCTGGAAGATGACTTTTAATGGCTCAGCATTACCCTTATACATGGTATGAGTAGGCAGTCCAAACTTATTCAGCTGAAACTCTTCGAAGAAAGTATCGGTCTGATCAACGGGGTTTACTGTCGATCCCCAACAAAGATAGGAGTTGCAGCCCTGAACTACACCGGGTAGCCCAGCAAAAGAAACACCACTTACGGCCCAGTCGGTATCTTTGTAGACTAGACTAACTTCATAGAAAATAGCGGGTGCTCCCAGACCAAGATGTGGATCGTTCATTAACATAGCATGGCCACTGGCGGTTTTGCCGCCACTGATCATCCACCAGTTTGAGCCATTCTCACCTTTTACATCACGCTCACTGCTGTCCAGTAAGGGTACACCAATAGTTTTAGCTTTAAGGTCTACCGCCAAATCGATAACCTGCTGACTTAGTTTGAAGTTATCAGCAAAAGCGGTTTTAATCGCAAGTTTTCGTTGCTGCCGGGCGGCTTTCTTAGAAAGTTTCTTTGTACCAACTACAGCAGTCGCTCCACCTACACCACCGATAGAGCTAAGGAAGCCATCGATGGTTGTTGTTGTATCCGGGCTATCTTTACGCATTAGATCTTCTGCATATAATGCCAGACCATTAAAACCACCAATTTCTCCCGCCTGCTGGTAGGCCCCCAGAAGGATGGTTTCATCAGTATCGAGCCTAAAACCAAGCTGGAATGCCAGTACTTTACCTATCAGCACTGAATCCACCGGTGTCCAACGTCGCGCCTTATCGATTTCCAGTACACTGTATTCGGGTGGTAGGTTATTATTTTCCAACCAGGAATTCACACCATTAGCATAAGCCTGCAATACGCCTTTAACCTGCACATTTTGTTTCTTAAAGGTGGCAATAGCTGCACGCCCCAGCCCCAAGGTACGCAGTTGAATATCGCTGGCCAGCGCTGCTCCACCCATCATTTCAGCGAGCGTTCCACCTGCTGCACGGCGGTTAAAGTCCATTTGGAAAAACCGTGCCGAAGCTGCGTGATAACCCTGAACAAAAGCGACATCCAGCTCATTTTCTCCAACAACTGTCGGAATACCGTCTGCATTTTCATACATGGTTGCCGGCGCTGTAAGACCCGGCAAGGTTAAGGTATTGGCGATTGAATTGGTTGCTAACAAGCCACCAAACAGCAAAGCGATGCTACCGACCAGAATATTTTTTCTATATGTCTTCATTGAAAACTCCCATCTTTCATGATTGTCATTGTTTCTTACATACTGAATAGATATAAGGGGTGGCTATTCAATACACCCAACGCAAAACTGATACCAGTGTGCGTGGCTTAAAAAACTGCTGAACTGTAAAGAATACCACAAGCATAAACCGCAAGCACATATCTTCTTTTTTATTCAGCCTAATTAGAACTATATATTTTTGTTACGCAATGCAGCAAACGCCAGCAATAGCCAACCCGCCACTAAAAGCACGCCACCTATCGGGGTTAAAATAGCCAAGAACTTTATTCCGATAAGTAACAATAAATAAAGGCTGCCACTAAATAGCACAATACCTAATAACAGCACTTTGCTCGCCAAGCGGAAACTTTTCAACTCTATCAAGGCTGAAGCCGCCAAAGCCATCAGCAACACAGCATGGACAAGCTGATAGAAACTGGCCATTTTCCAGGTGACTAATTGTGCTGGAGTTAAAATTGCTTTCAAGCCATGCGCACCGAACGCCCCGGCTAAAACTGCAGATGCACCTAGCAATGCGGCAATGATGACCCAAGGTTTTGCACAATTTGAAATGCTATTCATCATGCTCTCCAGCAAGAGACTTTATCGCCTGAATATACAATGCTGTTCTTTGTGTGCTCAGGTGATAATGGTAAGAGCTTAAATGTTGATTCATTGTCTCCACCAACACCGTGTTCAAAGCTTGTGAATCGTTTATCGCCATTAAGCTTGCCCAGCTTCCGTTTTCATCAGGAAAAAGTGAAAGCTTAATTGCTGTGCCATCAAATAAGCCGAAGGTCAGTGTATATTCAGCCGGCCCATGGGTAATATTAGCAAGCGACTCTACTGCATCAAAGTTCAAGCGGGTCAAACCGAACACCAGCTGATTCACTGAATGAGGCAACTGTTTTACATCGCTTTCACCTTCACTTTTGCCAGCTCCCAGAGACAAGTCCTCTTCGTGACTGTTGCGCTGGAGAAAATAATGACTACCATCACTTGACTCAATGCTGACAGATGCAACGCCGTTGGCCGGTAAATCAATGATTTCCCGATCCATCCAGCCGATGGCCTCACGAGGCAAATCAAGCACCTGGTCTACCCGCATAACCGCTTGATTAGGGCTGTTAGCAGCACGCCAATATTGCCCCTGTTGATTGCGGCTTTTATCACCAATGATCAACTCGATGCTATCTTCTCCTGCTTCCAGTACCAGCAAAGTACCCCGGGCTTTTGCAGAACTAATATCATCAACACCCAGGTGTTTATACCAATCGCTTTCAGCTGTTTTTTGTTCGAGTATTGTGGCATTTTGCAGACTGTCCATCAGCGCGTTCATCAAGGCTGGATTCGCAGGCAAGTTAGCCGGGGAAAGCAGCTGCCAACGAGCATCTTTTAGCACTAGCGTTACCAGTGGTTCAATGCCCTGTTGAGCGACCTTAATTTGCTGTATTTCACTAACAATCAGGTCGGGATAAAACCGTGCTTTACCGGCCTTTGTTTGCGCATTGGTTTCTACTTGCAGTTCACAGGCTAGTAAAAAAACCAATAAAAACACCAATAAAAATAAATAACTTAAACCTTTATGAAACACAGCCATCAGGATGAAAGAGATCTTCGCCGCCAGAAATAAAGCAGAGAGAGTCCGGCTACTAACGCTGGCAGCAGTAATATATTGATCACTTTAAGCCGCGTTCCCAGCTTGCGAATTTCCTGATTTAAACTCTGCTGAACCTGACGCAACTGCTTGCGGGTTGCCAAGCGTTGTTCTATGAAGCGCTGAATCTCTGCTTGTTGTTCCGGGCTTGTTAGGTCTCCTGAATCCTCAGGGCTTTGCATGCTTTGCAGACGGGTTTCTATTAGTTGTAATTCCTCTTGTAATACTTGCTCGCGCTCGCGCAGTTGTTGCTCTGCGGCAAAGCGCATCTGCTCTACCCGAGTAAAAGGCCGCTGAGTAACTTGCCGCGCACGAATTGAAATCAGCGCCTCAGAACCAAGTAAATTATCTACTGCATTAACCACAAGGTTGCCGTTATCGGCAAAGGCGGAACTAACGGACTGTTGAAAAAACGCCTGATGCTTAACCCAGAACCTATCATCCAATAAATCGGAATCTGCGAACACAATCATTTGCAGGGGTTGCACAGCTGCCTGCAAATACGCAGGTTTTTGAGCTATATCAGACTCTCCCTCAACGACTGTAAGTGACGGAGGGTCTAATACCGCAGATACCAGCCCCTGATATCTAGCGGCGAGGATGTAAGAGTCTCCTGTAGCTAGGAAACCACGCATTAAATCAGTGGGGTCATTCAGGTTTTGAAGTTGTTCCAGTTTTAACAGACCGGCGTTTTCAGAAGTAAACAGCAGCGGGGAAAGCGAAAGCTTAGCATTCTCCCTAACTTGCAGATAACCGCTGGAGGACAGATTGATAACCTCCAGTTCCGCACTAACAATATCTTTTTGGTTCATGCCAGCGGCTGGCACACCCAATATAGCCAGGTGTCGGACAGGTTTTTGACCCTCTGCAAAGTTTACCTGCAATGCATACTCAAGGTCGGCTACTACCTGGCGTGAATCAAAACCAACTCCCCAATGTTCGAGCAAAGTCTCAAGCCCAGTCGCGTGATTTAACTCCTCGCTACTGGCTGACATACGCTCGGCCAAGGGGTCAAGGAAAAGTAACAGGCGACCACCCCCAAGCAGGTACTGCTCTACCGAAAAAGCCATCTGTTCCGAAAGGCCGCGAGGTGCAGCAATAATCAACAGATCCAACGCATCCGGCAACTCATCAGCATTCGCCGGTAACGCTAACATCTCATAAAGTTGATCGAGCTGGCGGTAGAACTCCCAGCCCGGGCTGGTTTGCCCAGTTATTGGGTTAGCGTGCGGCAGCACTGGCAACTGACTTAACCAGCCTATTCGCAATGGCTCTGGACTTGCTAGACCTGAAATCATTTTGGCCAGATCATATTCCAGAAACAATGCCTTATCCGGCTGTAAAAATGGCATTACCTGCAGACCATCCAGCTCATTACCGGCAACCAGGCCCAAATAAAGCTGTTCCCCCGTTGGTAATGGTACCGCTTGCAAGCCAAGTGCGGTGGCATCATCTTCGGCTTCGGAAAAGGGTTCCGGGTCGATTTTTTCCAGTTTTAAGCGACCACCGGAATGTTGACGCATTTCCTGGAGAACATTCCAAACATCATCGGCGTATTGACGAATTTGTGGCAGGCTCTTACTTGCTGTTTCAGAAAAATACAGGCGTAAATGAATATCCTGAGGTAGTTCAGCCAGAATTTTACGGCTGCCCTCACTCAAGGTATATTGCTGATTTTCAGTCATATCCAGCTGCCAGCCAGAGAATATCGAAGGCGCCAATACACTATAGGCGACAAGACCCACAGCTAGAATAGTCAGCAAAGCCAGGCTGCCGAGGCGGGCGAAAAGACCGTGCCTATTTTGTGGCTTAGACTTTCGCATCAGTTTGATCTCCGATTATTTAATACCACTACCGTGGCATACAACCAGAACAAAATCATCAAAATAAAATACAGCATCTCATACCAGGCAATGACTCCGCGCTGGAAGCCGTCAAAATGATTGATCAAACTGAGCCTAGCAATGCCATCGATCCAGAATTGCGGCAACCAACCACTAAAGGCATTCAAAATCATCGGTAAACCGGTAAGCATTAAAATAAAGCTTGCCACTAGAGTTAGAACGAAGGCAATCACCTGATTGCGGCTTAAAGCTGACATACAAGAACCAATTGCCAGTAAGCTTCCCGCCAATAGCCAGCTGCCTAAATAACTGCTAATAATGCGACCATTATCAGCCTCACCCAAATAATTTACTGTGAACCAGATTGGCACGGTTAATAATAAGGCCAGACCAAGAAACAACCAGGCAGCGATAAATTTACCTAACACCGCTTGCCAGGGCGTAAGCGGCAGGGTTAATAATAGTTCGAGGGTACCGGAATGACGCTCTTCAGCCCATAATCGCATCGATAATGCCGGCACCAAAAATAAATATAGCCACGGATGGAACTGGAAGAATGGCTGTAAATCTGCAATTTGGCGTTCATAAAACCTGCCCAAATAAAAGCTGAATGCGGCAGCCAGAATCAAAAATACCACTAAAAAAACAAACGCAATGGGTGTGGTGAAATAAGACAGCAGTTCCCGACGAATTATTGTGATGACTGTTCTCATTGCGCAGCCTCGGTAGTAACCCTACGGAAAACATCGTCCAGTCGGCCTTCTTCCAAACGCAAACTCTGCACATTCCATTGCTGTTGTTCAGCCAACTTTGTTACCAAGGGTAATAATTTTGCGCCCTTGCGCGGGAAAATAGTTAGCTCATGATCTTTTAGCTCTACTTGAGCGGCCTCCGGCAAATTGCTGAGTTCGGTGGCCACCGATTGGGGGTTATCAGCCCGCAGCGTGACCGCCTGATAATAACGCGAGGTTTGCAGCAAACCTACGGGGCTGTTGTCCGCTTTCAGTTCCCCGCCGGCAATAATCATTACCCGGTTACACAGCGCAGAAACCTCTCCGAGAATATGGGTTGAGACGATAATCAGTTTATCATCCGCCATATTCCGAATCAGTTGACGCACATCGCGTTTCTGATTAGGGTCCAGACCATCGGTTGGCTCATCCAGGATTAACACAGCGGGGTCATGTATTAGCGCCTGGGCGATACCGACCCGGCGGCGATAACCTTTAGATAAGGTTTCAATCGTCTGCCCGGCTACATCTGTCAAAGACAGGCGTTCCAGTGCTTCGCCTAGCCGGGTGGCCAATTCCGCGCGTGGAATATTGCGTATTCTGGCGATAAACAACAAAAATTGCTGGACTGTCATTTCTAGATATAAGGGCGCACCTTCTGGTAAATAGCCCATGCAACGACGGGCTTTTAGAGCATCTATCTGCACATCAAACCCCTGAATTAGGGCCGTGCCTTTGGTGGGTGTGAGGAAGCCTGTGAGCATCCGCATGGTGGTCGATTTTCCGGCGCCGTTAGGACCCAGGAAACCCAGCACCGTACCTTTTTCGAGACTAAAGCTAAGATCTTTAACGGCCTCGATAGAGCCAAATGATTTATATAAGGAACGAGCTTCAAGCATTATATTAGTGACTCTTTAAATGAATGACAATTCCACATTGGTAACCAACACTGTGTAAGCATATACAAGGAACCAAAAAAATGAATTTATCGCTTTCATAATACTGTAATTCAGGCTAAGGTTCTGCCACTAGTATAAATTAAGATCACCCTGTGGAACTAACTGAATATCATTACCTGCCCGATGGCCTGCTGGAACGCCCCGCATCCTCCTTATATCGGCAACTGGATGGACCGACACTCATTCATCTTCCCGGCATCCGCCAGCAACCGCTATTTATTTCTGTGCTGCAACATGGCAATGAAGATACCGGCTGGGAGGCTGTGCGCCGACTATTAAAAAACCACTCTAGTTATGAACCACTGCCGCGTTCTATTTCACTTCTCATCGGCAATGTAAAAGCTGCAAGATTTAACCAAAGGCGGATGGATAAGCAACTAGATTTTAACCGCTGCTGGCCGCAGAAAAATTCTAGTGGAAATGAAAGCGACATCCACAATGCCTTCCGCAAGGTATACGACATCATGCAGGCCAAAAAACCATTTGCGGCTATCGATATTCATAACAATACCGGCCTGAACCCGCACTATGCGGCCATCAATCAACTGGATAACCGTAGTTTTCGCCTGGCTGCGCTATTTTCCAACACGGTGGTTTACTTCACCATTCCTGAAGGCGTGTTATCAAACGCTTTTTCGAATTTCTGCCCGGCGGTTACCCTTGAGTGCGGACTGGCAGGAAACACCCACGGTACAGATCACACCCTCGCCTATTTAGAGTCCTGCCTGCATTTACCCCAATTGGATGACATCCCCCTGCCGGGTGATGAGATGGGTTTATTCCACATGGTGGCAACGGTTAAAGTAGCTGCGGATTTGGATATCGGCTTTGGTAGCATGGATCACCAGCTATCATTAATCGATGATCTTGATCACATGAATTTTCGCGAACTGGAGGCCAACACCTTGCTTGGCTATGCCCGTGATAAGACTACCCTGCCCTTTATAACTACAGATATGCATGGCAAAAATGTCAGCGGAAAATTCTTTTCTTTTAAAGATGGTGAAATCCGTACCACCCATGCAATTATGCCATCCATGTTGACCATGAACCAAAAAGTGATTCACCAGGACTGCCTGTGTTATTTAATGGAACGCATGGATCCGCAGCATAGCCGCAGCAGCCATGATGAACCACTGCCGGAGCCTACCGGCCTTGAGGGCATCGAGAGCTAGGAAATCGACAGCTGACATCCGCTTTGTTAACGCTTCATGACTTCTGACACTGGTCAATAAATACAAACACTGGCAATATTGACTACGATCAATTAACAGGGAGAGGCACAATGACTATGTGGACCATGATTGCATTAATAGCAGTCGCTGGCATTATTGCGGGCGTTTTTGAGAGCTATAACAAAAACAAAAGCAAAGCAGCCAGCAATGAGGGGCTGGATGCGTTAACACAGCGGATAGACCGACTGGAAACTGAGCTCAAGGGTAGAATTGAAACCCTGGAAGCCATTGTTACCGACAGACGCAGCAATCTTAAACGCGAATTTGACTATCTCGATAAAGCCTCATAATTTTTACAGGGTGGGCCTAATGCCCGCCCTGAAATTTCCAGTTAAATCAGTTTTAATTCAAACGCCTTCAACACAGCCCGGGTACGATCACGCACCCCCAACTTCGAAAGAATATTCGAAACATGGTTCTTCACTGTGCCCTCAGCCACATGCAGGGCGTTAGCAATTTCCTTATTACTATAGCCGCCCGACATTAAGCGTAGAATTTCTGTTTCCCGTTCAGTCAGTGGGTCGGGTTGTTCCAGACTCATAAACTCAGGATTTGAATTCCCAAGGCCTTTTAATAATCGTTCGGTTAATACAGGTTTGACGATTGACTGACCTGCGTGAACCTTTTCGATAGCATCTACCAATACTTCCAGAGAAACATCTTTTAGCAAAAAGCCACGGGCTCCTGCTTTAATTCCAGCCAAGACCATTTCCTCATCATCAAAGGTGGTAAGAATGATCGTTGGGGGTAATTGCTTGCTGGCAGAAAGATGCTGCAGCACCTCAATGCCGTTAAGGCCCGGCATGCGCATATCCAGCAACACGACATCAGGGTCCATTTGAGGGATTTTGTCGATAGCATCCTGTCCATCTACCGCCTCACCGATTACTTCGATATTATCGGCAAGTTCGAGCAGACTCTCAACACCCTTGCGTACCAGATTCTGGTCATCAACCAGCATTACTTTAATCATTGAATAATACCTTTTATTTTGATAGTTTTAGTTTGATACTGAAAACTTCAGCCAGCATCAATTAGGGACTTCTGGTGGGTAAATTAACTGTAAGTATAAAGCTCTGTCCCAGGATTGATTGTATCTCAAGTGTGCCGCCGAGTAACTCAACGCGTTCTTGCATACCTTCAAGGCCGTTACCCATTTTTAATTCTTTGCTGCCAATACCATCATCAACAGCCGTCATCTGTAGGCTATTTTCCAGCATTTCAACAGAAATCCAGAGGTTTTTAGCCTGCGCATGCTTTACACAATTGGTCACCGCTTCCTGTACACAGCGTAAAATAATTTGTGCCTGCTGCGGATCCGTCAAAGTAAGGCTGGCGGGAATATCCAAATGTACTTCAGGTTCCGGCACACCCGTAGTCAGTGCAAGCAATACCTGTTGCAGGTCGACACGATCATCTTTACGCATTTCACTGACCACTTCACGCACATCAGCCAGCAGTAGTTTAGCCAACGAATGCGCCTGCTGAACATGCCCAAGCACTTTACCATCGACCAGATGAGTGACCACCTCAAGATTAAGCGTTAACGCAGTCAGGTGATGGCCCACCAGGTCGTGTAATTCACGGGCTATGCGCACGCGCTCGGCAATCCGGGTGTTTTCTGCCAATAAAGACTGGGTGGCGCGTAATTCCGAGTTGACCCGGGCCAGTTCGATACGCGCGCGAATATTACGCAAACCTACAAGGCCCGCCATAAATGCGAATAATGAAACCCCCAAAAACATACCCGCCAACATAACCGCACCCGTGGAGGTTACTCCGGGGATCAGGTTAATCACTATTGCCAGCGCAATATTCTGCCCAAGCAACCAACCCAGGCTAACAGCCAGCGGCAACATCCAGGGAAGTAATCCCGCTACAATCAGCAGTAAAATTCCAGCAACTGCGGTCTGACTAAGGTGGCCGATCACCAATGCCGAGCCTGTCATTATAGCTAGTGTGATTAGGCTTTCAACCACAGGCTTTCTTCTTGGCAGTTGCCGGGCAAAATACCAGTAAGCGGCGCCAAACAGCAGATGCAGCAACAGCCATGCAAGCAACACTGGTGGTGCCAAGGGATTCGGGTAAATCCAGTAATGGAATACTAGTGGAATTGCAGCACAAATCCAGGTTACCAGCCCGGCATATTTCAATAAATCTATCGGCGCATAGTTACCGACGAAATGTAATTTGTGCGTGTGCTTGGAAAAAGAATCAGCCATTACTTGCTTATGTTACCGAATTCGAAAATAATTGCATATGAAAAAAATCATAGGGTTAAAATAAAGGCTACCAAGATGCCACAAAATCAGAACATTAATAAAACCCAATGAGCGAAAACCCACAGCCTAAACCTTCCCAACCGGTATTGCTCTATAGCGAAGTCGATCAGGCTGATTTAGCCCGATTACTGCAAGCCTACCAATTAGAACTTAAACTTGCCGATACCAAAACCATCCCTGGTAGCTTCTGGGGCAATGAAGAAGCCGGCCTGATCGGCTCTAAACTCTATGTGCGTGCCGATACCCCCCTACACTCTCTGCTGCACGAAGCTTGCCACTATATTTGCATGGACAGCAAGCGCCGCGAAGGCTTGCACACCAATGCCGGTGGAGATTATGACGAAGAAAATGCGGTTTGTTACCTGCAAGTTTTGCTTGCCGATGTTTTACCACCCTGCAATAGACAACGAATGTGGCAGGATATGGACAGCTGGGGTTATAGCTTTAGATTGAGCTCAGCCCGGGCATGGTTTGAGGGCGATGCTGAAGATGCTCGCCAGTGGTTGCTCGATTATGAAATAATTAATCTCGATTCCCGACCAACTTTCCGACTGCGCTAAATATCTGTAGGGGTGCCTCACATGAAGCTTCTAATCCAGAACCCCTATATCGGGTAATACAGCTATTTTATAAAAACCAAGTAATTTTACCCATACTATTGTCGGCAATGTGAGATTTTCTCTCGTGGCAAAAACGGGAATGCTCCTATGGTGTGTCTGTCCCCAAGGTTGTCCTAATGCTAATGTCATATACTTCTCCATAAAAATCACTGCTTTATACAGTCCGTATCAAAAAATATTTGGGTGATTTCCTATTTTGGTGTAGAGTGTTTACTTTGGGTGTGCCTGTCTTGTTATCTTTCCACCTGAATTCAGACCAGTACAATTAGAAAAAAAAGAAAAATCGATAAAAAATTTGATAAACAAGCATCTTGGACATCCCCTGTTTCATTTATGGGCGGCATACCAAAGGAGAAACAACAATGAAAAGCAAACTTATAAGCATAACATTAATAATGCTCATAAGCAGCATAGCAACTGCTAACAGCGATATGATTTTCAAATCAGGATTTGAAGCTGGGGCAAGTTTTGAGCTACCAATTGTAGTAGCAGCTGGCAATACTCTAGCCCGCACAACCAAGTCTATCGCAGTAGATTTGGAGCCGGGTTTAGTTAGTTCTGCCAAGTATATTACTTTAACGGTACACAACTTGCAGAGGTTGCCCAATGATTATCCAATGGCTGCTTTAGATGTTAAAAGTGGCAATGGAAGAAGTATTTGGATTCCGTTAAATAACAGGATAGGAGTTGACAGCGGCGTTGTTGTTATTAGTGAACAGGCTGCAGCATATGGAGGAATAGGCGGCGGGTTTAGTGTGCTAACTATGAGGATAGATGTTGAGAACTTGGTAAACAGTGCTGATAATGAACGCTTGTTTCTAACCGCAGAGAATACCTTCAGGTTCTTTCTTCTTGACCAAGCTTACGCTGAAGGGGCATCAGCTTATCGAGTCACTTGGTTAGATGTAAGCAATAATAATGGTGACAGTATCTTATCAGGAGGAAGAACCCCAAGGTACTACCAGCCAGGAAACGCTGCTGATGCAGCGAATTATATCGCAAACGATACAGGTGCAAATCGTAATGCCGGAGAGAACCTCTGGAATAACAAGACCTTAATAGCAAGACCTGGTGAAAGTAATATACGTGCAAAGTGCATGGACTGCCACACCCGCACGGGATATGACCTAAAATACTTTGGCTACACCAACGAAAGCATTTACAAACGCTCACGCTTTCATGGCCTTAACGACGATGAAGCAAAAAAGTTAGCACTCTACATAAGAACTCTGGATACTCCCTCCTATGGTCGCCCCTGGAATCCGCCTTATCAACCTGGTGAAAAAGATGGTCAACCTTTAAGCAGTATTGCAATTGAACGATGGGCAGCTGGTGCAGGTAGTTCAAGTGTTTTGCAAAAAGATGAAGATATATTGGACTATATTTTCCCAGATACAAATAATAATGGAACGATTGACCAAGCAGATGTTGATAATGCTTTTCAGTTGAGTCAAGTCAATCCAGAAGCACCTTATCTGGGTTTAAAGCTGGCAGATGTGCCGATACACCTACAGTTGCCAGACTGGAATCGTTGGTTGCCACGCATACACCCAATAGATATTTGGAGTGATTTTGAAAATGTAACATCAGGAGGTGCAGACCCCTATGGTGTCTATAGCAGTCTGGTTGACACTCTTGATGACGGGGGTATTCCTAAAGCGTGGCAAATTAGGGATATGATGCACCGAAGCATGGACTTTTCAGCAGAAGGATCAAGTCTCACTTACACAACCACCCAGTTGGGAAGAGTGTTTTTGATCCCCCAAACAAATGTCTTTAGAGATGCCAGCCAGGGCAATGTTGGTCGTTTGAATATTGATGTTTTAGCAAATAGTAGTGCACCATATAGAGAGGATATGTTTGATGAAAAAGCCAAGCTATCGTTACTTCACTGGAATGCGGTAAAATATTTCGAGATTCAGCATGTAGGCAAGTTGGAAGATAAGTTGGCAACAGTTGTTCAAAACTCCAGACTCAAAGGCGAAAGAGGCTGGGGCAACAGAACTTCTTCAGTATTTCAGATTGCCCCGCATAAGGTAGCTCGCAACGCCAGGTATCTAGAAGGGAGAACCAATACATACGATGATAGCGATTGGGCGATTCGGGATGCCGATGATCAGACTCAGCTTGATGGAGATTATGCCTCTACAGTGTGGTACTACCTAGAGGCAATTTTGAATTCTGGTAACAAGCAAGATTTTGGTTGCTGTGTTTCCGTGGACTGGGCTTACAACTATAGCTATTACAAGCGTTTAGCAAGCAGTAGCAACCAGCCTCAGGCTGCTATCTATGTAGCAACATTGATGAATGAGTGGCAAGAGCGTAAAATACTTCACACAACCCCAGGTGGCACGACTAATGGTTTAAACTTGAGAACAGCAACGCCAACTAAGGCTTATGCTACTGGCGCCATCCAAGCTAGTCAGATCATGCCAGGCTCTGATACACTGTTGAGCTTAGATGATTACAGCCCGAATTTATACCGCTATTTTCTGAATACAACGCTAAGACGGTGGATGCAAGTGGTGAAGCATACCGATTTCGCTTATCGTTACTCTAGTAATAATGCATACAATAAGTTGGCTATTTGGCCGCGTTCACCAAGTGTCAGCCCTGGCTGGAGTCGTTTGTCTGAACCAGATTATATACCAAACGGGAACGAAGGACTTAGCATATTCAACACTGTCAATTTAGCCGATAGCTTTTGGCGATTATTGCCACGATTGAAACAGGAAGGGGTTAATGCAAGCTTATTGGAAGATTTAAAAAACTGGAGTAAAGCCGCATGGCCAGGACCTGCTGGAAACCCGAATGATTGGGACTCTAGATTATAAAAAAACATCGTAACTATTCAGCGTATTCCAAAGAAAACTTTTGACATGGTTTTAAGTGATATTTCCCAAGCTTTCACCTATTGCCAACAGTACATTTTGGGGACAGGCCTGGTGTAACCGGCCTGGTGTAACCACCTGGAAAAATTCAGTGATTATGAAAATCGCCTGCCCCGAGGACGAACTTATGTGCGCAATGGTTCGGTTTGACGTGGTCTAATCGATTGTACAACCCAGTTAAGGGATAATTAAATTAACTGGGAGAAATAAAATGAGTAAAAGAAAGAAATATTCCAAGGAGTTCAAGTTGGATGCTGTCAGCTTAGTGATAGATCAGAATTATAGCCGTGCAGAAGCAGCCAGGAACCTGGGGCTTATTAACCTAGCATTCAAATACCCAAGATGTTATAATCGGGAGCATGCTTAGAACAGATGCCAGAAAGCGCAGCACCGAAGTGCAGCAACACAATCGGGAACAGACCATTCGGTTGTTCGCTGATGGAATGAGCCGTTAT
>JAKITM010000151.1 GCA_021648045.1 Lysobacterales bacterium | reverse complement strand
AATCGCAAGCGAGTATATGAACTGGCAAAATCGAAGCATCCAGAACGCTGGAGTGGCAATATAAGAAACTGGGAACCGGTAGGCGATGTTTACCTTAACCCGGTAAAGAAACTAGCGGTAACTGAGAGAAACAAGGCGGCATAAGTTTAAAGCTTTAGGCGACAACTATATTGACAAACGCCGATCACCTAGGCAGTTAATTGATTTTATTCGCTCATCAATTTTTAATCGTGAGCAATGTAAGTTTGTTTTTACTCGGTTTTTATCGGCTTGGTTCGAAACTGTAAATACCAAATGGGATAAACAAGGGCTTAGTCGAAATGATTTGTCATGGTTATCTCTTGAGGATTTATTATCAGAGAAAACTGGCAGCGAACCAACATCAGCCGTAATACTCAAGGCCCAGTCAACAAAAAAACAAAATGAATGGGGCAACTTACAATTGCTGAGTTTAAATGATGTTATCTGTTCAGCCGATGATGTATACAGTTTTCGGTCAGTTTCGACACGACCCAACTTTATTGGTAAAGGTAGGCATCGTGCGGCTATTCAACATTTAACTTTGACTAACATCCCGCATGAAAATCTGGATAGCTGTATCATCTGCATCGAATTTGCAGACCCTGGTTGGGACTGGGTGTTTACCCATCACATTGCAGGAGTTATCACGCAGTATGGCGGGCCGAATTCACATATTGCGGTTCGTTGTGCAGAATTCGGCATTCCTGCTGTACTCGGCTGTGGGCAGCGACTATTCAATTCCGTATTAAATGCCCGGCAAGTTGAAGTAGATTGTGATGGTGAGACAATTGAGGTGGTGTGTTGATAACAATTGGTTTGAGCATGCGCGGTCAATGGTTGCCCGAGCGTAAGGAATATAGAGATTGTTTGGATCGGCGCTGGGCCAGTTTTATGCAAGATGTTGTCCCGGAGTGCCAATGGTTATTGCTGCCATCCCTAGGTGAGACTACATTGCAATATGCACTCGATATGGGAATAAATGGACTGGTATTTACCGGTGGTGATGATGTTGGTACTGATAAAGCCAGAGATGTAAGTGAGCAAGTGTTATTTGCTGAGGCGGTAAAACAAGCATGGCCTGTTTTGGGTATTTGCCGCGGCATGCAGGTTTTAAACCTGATGGCTGGGGGAACACTATGTAAGCTTGAAAATCATGCGGGTAGCTGCCATCAAGTCCATACTGATGATGAAGTATTTACGGTGAACTCCTATCATACCAATGGTATTGACAGAGCAGGCCTTGCAGCTGACTATTCAACTTTAGCTACTAGTGATTCTGGGGTTTTTATAGAGGCGTTCAGGGGGCTGAATATACTTGGACTTATGTGGCATCCAGAGCATGAACCGCTGCAATCAGCTATCACTAAAAAATGGATTAGAGAATTGTTCTTAGGAGAAAAAGCCTGAATCAACACATAGCAACCACCTGGGATTATAGTCAACTGGCCCAGGATTATGAAAAACGACCCAATTACTCTGCTACGGCAGTCTCAAAAATCATCGAAATAGCCGAGCTGGCTAAAAATGATACTGTTTTAGATGTGGGTGCAGGCACTGGCAAATTAAGCCGAATGCTGGCAAGTTCTCCGCTGGGATTAAATATTGTTGCGCTAGAGCCAAATCAGGATATGCGCAAGCAGGGAGTCCAAAAAACAAACTTTGACCAAGTCAGTTGGTGCTGTGGGACTGCTGAAAAATCTGGTCAAAGTAGGGAATCATTTAGGCTAGTCACATTTGGGTCATCATTTAATGTGGTGGATCAAAAGCTGGCATTGCGTGAAACTGCACGAGTGTTAAAGCCTGGGGCTTGGTTTGCCTGCTTATGGAACCATCGAGATATTGATGATGAATTACAATGCAAAATTGAAAAGTCTATAAGCCGCCAACTACCGGAGTATAGCTATGGATTGCGCCGAGAAGACCAACATAGTATCATTGATAGTAATGGCAGTTTTAAGCATATACAAAAATTCTCTAGTCCACATATAGCCACTGTGAAGCGCGCGCATTTTATGCAGGCTTGGAACAGCCACCTGACCTTGAAGCGACAGGCGGGGGCTAAATTTGAGTCTATTATCAAAGCTATTGATTGCCTGGCACCTGCTTCAAATACATTGCAAATTCCATATACCACTGTTGTTTGGATGGCACAATGCCAGAAGTAATCGATGCAATAATTTTGGCGGCTGGGCATGGTAGCAGACTG
The DNA here is from genome assembly GCA_021648045.1 of Lysobacterales bacterium. Classification (GTDB taxonomy): domain Bacteria; phylum Pseudomonadota; class Gammaproteobacteria; order Xanthomonadales; family SZUA-36; genus SZUA-51. The sequence continues at coordinate 1,582 of JAKITM010000151.1, read as the reverse complement.
GGTGAAATGAGTAATTCAAGCCCGAAATGTCTTACGCTAATTGCCGGAAAGTCTATCTTGGAATGGTCAGCCCTTAGTCTGAAACACGCTGGGATTCAACAGATCCACATAGTCAGTGGTTATAAGGCTGAAAAAGTTCGAACCGAGGCTGCCGCTCTAAACATTAATGAAATCAACAACCCTGACTGGCAAAGCACTGATATGGTGTATTCCTTAATGCTGGCGGTGAAGCATTTAAAGCTGGAGAAATTTGTTGTCGTCTATGGGGATATTTTATTTCATCCGCAGCATGTAGTCAGTCTTATAAAAAGCACTAACGATATTGCTATGACCTATGACTGTGACTGGTTAAATTTATGGAAACTACGATTTGAAGAGCCTATGGATGATGCTGAAACATTCAAAATAAATGCTGGCAAGCTTTATGAAATTGGCATGAAGCCGAACACTCTTGCTGAAATTCAAGGGCAGTTTATGGGCCTGATGCTGTTTCGACCTGAAGGCGTAATTATGATCAGACAGGTGTTGGAACAGATTGGCCATCTGAGGAAAAAAGTTCAATTAACTCAGTTGCTGCAGCAACTGATTCAAAAAAAACATCATATTGAAATTATCGCTGTGCAGGGGCGCTGGTGTGAAATTGATACTGAAACTGATTTACACGCCTATAAACAGAAGCTTAATACTCGTGCTAAGTGGAGCCATGACTGGCGTTATCCAGATTATGTCTGAATGAGTAGAACCACAAATCAGGGAATTGTAATCTGGGTTACCGGGCTTGCAGGCAGCGGAAAGACTACTGTGGCAAGTATACTTACTGACCGCTTGAGCACACATACAAAAGCCTCGGTACTGGACGGCGATGTTATTCGTAAAATTCTTGGTAAAAGCAATAGCAATTTTGATAGTAGTAGTCGCCTCGAGGTTGCACAAAAAATTTGCGAGTACACGCTTGCGTCAGCAAAGAAAAACGCCTTAACCATTGTTGCCACAATTTCTTTGTTCGAACAGGTACATCAGTGGAAACAAAAGTACTTGCAACAACACTATGATTTATTGCTTGATGTACCAATCAAGTTACTTATCAAGCGTGATAAAAACGGCTTGTATAGTCAACACTTATCAGGTCAACAAGCTGGCGTGGTTGGCATGGATTTAGATCCTGAATATCCGCAAAACCCAAAGTGGAAAATACTAAATACCGGGAGTATGCAAGAATTAGTCAAACTCTGCACGCCCATAGCTGAAGAACTAAAATTAATGCTCTCCAGTGATCAGCAGTGATGAGTACCGTTGATAAGATTGAACCGGCAATAGGCCCATTCCGAGCCTATAATTTTGATGTTGTTTCTCCAGCATTACCCTGTGGCGCGGCATGGCTAGCGAGTTGTTTGTTTGAAGTAGGAATTCCTAGCTGGAACCCATGGGGTATGAATAACACCGAAGACTGGCAACCGGCGTTTGTCAATATAGTTGTCGCCTAAAGCTTTAAATTATGCCGCCTTGTTTCTCTCAGTTACCGCTAGTTTCTTTACCGGGTTAAGGTAAACATCGCCTACCGGTTCCCAGTTCCTTATACTGC
>JAKITM010000150.1 GCA_021648045.1 Lysobacterales bacterium | reverse complement strand
TATTGGCGCTGTTAAATGTTGGTAAACGCCATCACGGACGCGCGGTAGCCTCTGACCTTGGGTTTACAGTTGGCCCACGCTTAAATGCAGCCGGCAGGTTGGAAGATATGAGTCGCGGGATTGAATGCCTGCTTTGTGATGACTTGATGAGCGCCAAAAAAATTGCCGAAGAACTTGATCAGTTAAACCGCCAGCGGCGTAAGTTGCAGGATGAAATGCAGCAAGAAGCCATGTTGATTCTTAAAGATACATTGCAGCAGTTGGGTCAGGTAGGCGGAGACAAGTTTGGGATTTGTTTGTACGATGCCGGCTGGCATCAGGGTGTTGTCGGCCTGGTTGCCTCAAAAATCAAAGATAAATTGCATAAGCCGGTGGTCGCATTTGCTCCGGAAGGTGAGGGCAGTGAGTTTATAAAAGGTTCAGCGCGTTCCATCAAGGGTATCCATATCCGTGATATTCTGGCGCATGTTGATGCCCAGCAGCCCGGTTTGATTTCCAGTTTTGGCGGGCATGCGATGGCGGCAGGTTTGACTCTTGCAAAGAAAAACCTAGCCAATTTTGAAAAACAACTAAATGCTTCAATCAAATCACTGGTCAACCCGGAGGTATTCAATACAGTGATTGAAACCGATGGCAATTGCCCCGCTGAATATTTTAATCTGGAAGCCGCTCAGGCCGTACGCTACGCCGGCCCTTGGGGTCAGGGTTTTCCGGAACCGACATTTAACGACCAGTTCACAGTAATAAACAAGCGCATGGTAGGTGCTGTGCATTTGAAATTATTGCTTGAGTCAAAGGCTGGGGATGTTATTGATGCCATCGCTTTTTTTCAAGATGAGCGCGCACTTCAGGGCCGCGACCAGATTGAGGTGGTTTATCGTTTGGATGTAAATGAGTTTCGTGGGCGCTCTAGCTTGCAGTTAATGATTGAGCATATCCTATAATGCAGGTAAAGCCGCCATCCATACAGACTTTAATGTTAAAATCTGCGACTGAATTTAATTAATAAAAACGGTAAATCCCTTGGAAACAAACCAAATAAGCACATTACTCACTGACCTCGAGAGCCGCAATCAGGCACTCCGGGGGTACCTTTGACTATGCCGAGAAAAAACACCGCCTGGAAGAAGTAAGTCGCGAGCTTGAAGACCCATCAATTTGGGAGAACCCGGACAAGGCACAGACCCTCGGGCGGGAACGCTCCGGCCTGGAAAAAATCATAGAAACCCTGGATAGTGTTAGCACCGGTGTCAGTGATAATCAGGAGTTTCTTCAGCTGGCCGTCGACGAAAATGATGAAGAAACCCTAGCCTCAGTCATCGAAGATACCGCCGCACTTGAAAAAAGAGTGCAGGGGCTTGAGTTCCAGCGGATGTTTTCCGGCAAAATGGATGCCAACTCCTGTTTTATTGATATTCAGGCAGGTTCCGGTGGTACCGAGGCGCAGGACTGGGCGGAAATGTTGTTGCGAATGTATTTGCGTTGGGCAGAGTCGCATGGCTGGAAAGTTGAGTTAATGGAAGTATCCCCTGGAGAAGTCGCCGGGATTAAAAGCGCCACTATTCATGTCGATGGAGAATACGCCTTCGGCTGGAGTCGTTCAGAAATTGGCGTGCATCGATTGGTGCGCAAATCACCTTTTGACTCCGGGAATCGTCGCCACACATCCTTTTCGGCGGTGTTTGTATCACCGGAAGTTGATGATGATTTTGAAATTGATCTCAACCCATCGGATTTACGCATTGATGTTTATCGTGCATCAGGTGCCGGTGGCCAGCATGTTAATACTACCGAATCTGCGGTTCGGATAACTCATACGCCGACCAATACGGTAGTGCAGTGCCAGAACGGTCGTTCCCAGCATAAAAATAAAGAGCATGCTATGAAGCAGTTGCGGGCTAAATTATACGAGTTGGAAATGCAAAAACGCATGGCTGAGCAGCAGTCGCTTGAAGACACCAAGTCGGATATCGGCTGGGGTAGTCAGATTCGTTCCTATGTGCTCGATCAGTCACGAATTAAAGATTTACGCACCAACTATGAAACCAGTAATACCCAAGCTGTTCTGGATGGTCATCTGGACCCTTTTATTGAAGCCTCGTTAAAACAAGGCCTCTGAGCGAAATAATTATGAGTCAGCAAGAAAACACCAATAATAATACCAGCGATGTTGTAGATGAAAACCGCCTGGTAGCCGAGCGGCGTGAGAAATTAAATCGCCTGCGGGAGGATGGCAATGCCTATCCAAATGATTTTCGCACCTCAATCACGGCTAAGCAGTTGCATGCTAAATACGACGAAACCGCTGATGAGGACTTTGCTGAAATAACCGATACATTTGCCGTTGCCGGACGGATGATGGCAAAGCGGGTGATGGGTAAGGTCAGCTTTGTAAAACTACGCGATCGCAGCGGTGATATCCAGTTGTTCGTTGGTCGGGATAACCTTCCGGAAGGTCTTTACCAGCAGTTTAAGGGTTGGGATATTGGTGACATTATTGCTGCAAAAGGTGAGGTATTTCGAACCCGAACAGGTGAACTGTCCATTCGGGTTAAAGAATTTCGCCTGTTGAGTAAATCACTGCGCCCCTTGCCGGAAAAATTCCATGGCCTGACCGATACCGAAACCCGTTACCGCCAGCGCTATGTTGATCTGGTGATGAATCCTGAAGTACGCGATGTTTTCATAACTCGTTCAAAAATGATTAGTTATATTCGCAAGTTTATGGAAACCCCTGGCCGGGATTTTCTTGAAGTAGAAACCCCAATGATGCACCCCATACCGGGTGGTGCAACGGCTAAACCTTTTATTACGCATCACAATGCACTGGATTTGCAAATGTACCTGCGGGTGGCGCCAGAGTTATACCTGAAACGGCTGGTTGTAGGTGGTTTTGATCGGGTTTATGAAATTAACAGAAACTTTCGCAATGAGGGTGTTTCTACCCGCCATAATCCTGAATTTACCATGCTTGAATTCTATTGGGGTTATGCGGCGGTTGATGATTTGATGGATTTGACCGAAGAAATGTTCCGCGGCATGGCAGCTGAGATTTACGGCAGTGAGCAAGTCGATTATCAGGGGCAAGTGATTGATTTTGGCAAACCCTTCACGCGGATGACCGTTGAAGAGGCGGTACGGCATTATTTACCATCTATAGGTACGGCTGATTTGCGTAATCGTGAAGTTTTGGAAACCGCCTGTAAAGAAAATAAAGTCGCTATTAAACCAAGCTGGAGTCTGGGCAGGTTACTGATGGAATTATTTGAAGCCGTTGCCGAAGAACAATTACAGGATCCGACCTTTATTACCGCCTATCCAACCGAAGTATCACCCTTATCCCGTCGTAATGATGATGATCCAGATGTTGCCGACCGCTTTGAGCTATTTATCGCCGGACGCGAATTAGCTAATGGCTTCTCGGAATTAAATGACCCAGAAGACCAGGCCGAACGCTTCCGTGCACAGGTTGCTGAAAAAGATGCCGGCGATGATGAAGCCATGCATTTTGATGCAGACTATATTCGCGCACTCGAATACGGCATGCCCCCAACCGCAGGAGAGGGTATCGGCATAGACCGCTTAGTTATGTTATTTACCGACTCCGCCTCAATCCGGGATGTCCTACTCTTCCCCTACATGCGCCCAGAAGTCTAGCGCCAAATAGCAGGCTGGGCATAAAAGTTTCGGGTAGATACTATGAAAGCCACAAAAGTCGTATCCTCTAAGACCCAAACAAAATCGGAGAAAACAAATGACTCAAGTGGCTTTCAAACAAGACTGTACATCAAATGACCCTATTTTGTATATGGCA
>JAKITM010000032.1 GCA_021648045.1 Lysobacterales bacterium | reverse complement strand
TTTCGTGGAGGCATCGCTCTTTTGCATCCTTGCAACTGCGATGTACCTTGAGTGTAATTTAACTACGATATTTATTTATTAGCTTTTGGAGTTTCGTGGAGGCATCGCTCTTTTGCATCCTTGCAACTGCGATGTACCTTGAGTGTAATTTAACTACGATATTTATTTATTAGCTTTTGGAGTTTCGTGGAGGCATCGCTCTTTTGCATCCTTGCAACTGCGATGTACCTTGAGTGTAATTTAACTACGATATTTATTTATTAGCTTTTGGAGTTTCGTGGAGGCATCGCTCTTTTGCATCCTTGCAACCGCGATGTACCTACATCCTTGTAGGCAAAATGCCCGGAACAGGAAAAAGAGGGGAAACCTGCTCCGGGCGCCTGTTAGCAAGCTAACAAGTAAAGTTGGCCCAAGGGGCCAAACTTATACCAACCGTCAGATGAAGTAAGAAAGGGGGGCTCTTGCTTCACCCTTAACGACTGATGGTATTTGGTGTAGATTCCGAGCATTTCATTCACTCAGAGCCTATTTGATGTGGCGTATCTTATATATTAATAATAACTAAAACAATTGATAATTTCTTGTCGTTTGCCCTAGATTTATTTATGCCATAATAGGTTTTACAAAAGAGACGATATATATAGCAACAAAGGAGCCTCTAACTCCTTCAAGGTGAAGCGTTTTGAGGTTCCAAGTTATTCAATATCAAGGTGGTATTTGTGGAGATTACCGCACAATTACACCTTCCTGAATGAGTAACTATTAAAATTGTGGGTGTAGCTTGCCCATTTTTTAATAAACTTGGGGTACATTAAATGAATTATAGAAAGATTCCTCCACTGCGTGCATTGCGTGCATTTGTAGCCTCTGCCAAACATTTAAGTTTCACCCGGGCAGCCGAAGACCTGTATGTAACTCAGGCGGCCGTTAGCCTGCAAGTCAAACAGTTAGAAGAATTTCTCGAAATACCGCTCTTTATCCGTGGTAGTCGCAGCCTGACGCTTACAGAACAAGGAAAAGTTTATTTACAAGATGTGAATGTGGCGCTGAAAGAATTAGCCGCAGCCACCGAAAGAGTGACCCGGCGTAACCGTAATGTTGAATTGGTGGTCAGCACCCTCACCTCTTTCGCCGAACGCTGGCTGATTCCAAAATTGCCGGATTTCCAGCAGGCTCATACGAATATGGATATTCGAATTGCGGCATCAGAATGGGTCGTTGATTTTGATCGTGACGGGGTAGATTTAGCTATTCGCTATGGTGGCGGGGAATGGCCAGATACTAACTCCACCCTACTGTTACGGGATGATATTTTTCCCGTTTGCAGCCCTGACTTATGTGAAAAATCGAAGTTCCCCTGCAAGGCAGAAAACCTAGCACAATTCACTCTGTTGCACGATGATTATGCCCGTGAGGACTGGATGCAATGGCTGAAGGCAGCCGGGGTTACCGGAGTTGATTCCCAGCGGGGTTTAAGTTTTAGTCATTCGAGCATGATGCTTGAGGCTGCAGCACAAGGAATGGGATTGGCGCTGGGTCACACATCACTTATCCAGGATGACCTCAAGTCTGGGCGTTTGATTAAGCCTTTCGAATCCAGCTTGCAAGACCAAATGGCTTATTACATTGTGACCCCAATAGGTACCGACAATAAACTTGCAAATGTATTTCGCGACTGGCTGTTGGAAGAAGCCAGACAAAAACCACTTCTGAATAACTAGATTTATCCTGCTTAGCGGAAAAAAAACCAACTCCGGCCTGTGATTTGGTCTCTCATTTGGAATATCACCCAGGTGGCCATGTTAGTGCTCGCCCAGCAAGTAAATGCAAATGTATATGCCACACGCTCTGGCCAGCAGATTCACCACAGTTCATCACTACCCTGTAACCCTCATCAGCAAAGCCTGCTTGTTTAGCAATATCCCTGGCGGCCAAATATAACTCACCAATCAAACCTGCTTGATGATCAGTAATATCATTGATTGTGCGAATTTTTTCCTTGGGAATAATCAGGATATGAGTCGGTGCCTGTGGGTTAATGTCTCTGAAAGCCAGTACAGTTTCGGTTTCATATACAATGTCTGCAGGTATTTCACGGGCAATAATTTTTTCAAACAGGTCTTCTGACATACAATCTCTCCAATAATTATTAGCGCAAGAAACGGGTGGTCTAAGCCGCAATTATCACGCAAAATATCACAATGAATAATAGTAACAGCGAAACCAGTCGGAGACATTATCAAACGGTAACTAAGGCACTGCATTACCTCAAAGACCGGCAGTTTGAGCAGCCGTCACTGGAAGAGCTGGCGGCACAACTAAAATTGAGCCCAGCCTATTTGCAGCGAGTGTTCCAGGCATGGGCTGGCGTCAGTCCAAAGCAGTTTCTTCGCCATCTCACCCGTGATGCAGCTGTGGCACGGCTAAAAACCGGCGCCACTGTATTTGATGCCGCCATAGACAGCGGCTTATCCGGCAGCAGTCGACTGCATGATTTGCTTATCCATACTGACGCACTCATTCCGGGACAGGCGCGTAATGCAGGGAAACACCTTAACATTCAATGGGGTTTTTATTCCTCACCCTTTGGCGATTGTTTATTAGCCTGGACTGAGCGCGGCCTGGCTTTCCTAGGATTTTCTTCTATCAGAGGAAAACAATACGCCATTGCTGAACTGCAGCAACAGTGGCCATTGGCTGCCCTGGTGGAGAAGCCTGAGCAGGCCCAATTATGGGGAGAACGAATTTTCACCCGGTCTAGCGATCAACCGCTGCCGGTGTGGCTCGCGGGCAGTCCATTTCAATTAAAAGTCTGGCGGGCACTGCTTAAAATCCCAGACAATGCGAATGTGACATACGGCGACCTAGCCACTGCCACCGGTAACCCCAAAGCTGCGCGTGCTATCGGTACGGCTGTGGGACGGAATCCAATTTCGCTTTTGATTCCCTGCCATCGGGTTATCCGCAAAATGGGCGTTATTGGCGAGTATCGCTGGGGTACAGAGATAAAAATGTCTATACTTGCCCGTGAAAACATCAACTGTCACACTTCTGCAGGATTAGAAAATGTCATTTAATAAGTTAGAGCCCGAATCTAAACAATGTTGATTGTTTTTAGAAAACATCCACTCAATAATTCCTTTAGCAACCTTATCCACTTCTCGGGCAGGATCACTCGCACTGGGCATCCAGGCTTTTGCCCGTAGACTGGTACGCATAGGACCGGGATTAATACCATTAACCCTGATGCCATCGTGATCTAACTCAGCTTTGAGCTGTTCGATTAGTGCAAGCAAGGCTGATTTGCTCACCCCGTAACTACCCCAATTGGCTTCCTGCATAGTTTGCATATCTTCCAACAAAAACACTAGTCGGGCATTGCCTGCTTGCTTGAGCAGGGGCAGGCAAGTTTTACTCAGTAGCCAAGGTCCATTGAGATTGGTTTGTATGCTACGCAGCCATTCCAGCGGATCCGTATGGGCCATAGGCGCAAGCGCTGTAAAACGCGCGGCTGTGTGCATAAGAATATCCAGTTTTCCCAACTGTGTTGCTAATGCATCTGCCATTTGCGTATATTCATCGATACTGGATGTTTCCAGATCCAGAGGATAAATCAACGGTTCATAATTGCACTCAGCCTGAATTCGGTCTGCGAGTTGGTCTAAGCCACTTTCGTTGTTATCCAACAAGATCAATTCCAGCTCATCTGATTTACTCATACGCCCAAGCTGCAATGCCAGTTCACTACCCAAACCACCGGCGGCACCGGTAATTAGTATATTTTTTGTTGTTGCCATGATATTCCGTTACTTACATTCATAGATTGACAAGATTGGCCATTATATAGCCTGCGTCAATGCTAAAATACCCGTATTCCACTGATTATTTTCAAATCAAACCATTTGAGGTTCCCTGGTATGCCAATTTATGTCTATCAGCCCAACGGGGATAGCAGTTGCGATTTCTGTAGTGCCGGCTTTGAAAAACTCGAAAAACTCACTGAACCCAGGCTTAGTACCTGTCCACACTGCGCTGCGCCCTGTAAACAGGTGATTACCGCGCCTAATTTACATGCTGGCATGAGTTCGCTGAAGCCTAAAAACCTTGCAGAAAAGGGTTTTACCCAATATCGCAAGGTGAGTAAAGGCGTGTATGAAAAGTCTGCTGGTAAAGGGCCGCAGTATATTTCAGATGATGGTAAGGATTGAGGCGTTATTCTGGATGAGGTACCGGCTGATGTGCAGGAAGCACAAAGCTCGCGAGAGCACAGGGATGTGCGTAGCGACCCCACAGAGTTGAATTCCAGCAGACAATACCTAAGAACCCAACCCTTTACAGCCCCATACACAGATCACGAGAGCACAGGGAGGAATCCGCGTTAGGTGGGCTTTAAGAAATCAGTGAGCTGATAGAATCTTCCCAGTTCTCACCGTCAAAATCTTCGATGCTAATCGAATCAATAGTTTCGGGATCCAGGCAATTTATATTGATACTGTACCCGGAGGGGTGGGAACGCGGGATATAAAAAGATTTGATCCCGCAATGTTTACAAAAAAGGTGATGCGCGGTTTTGCTATTAAATTGGTAGTTTGTAAGTGAATTTTTACCGCTTAACAGCTCAAAATCCTCAGCGCTGACTATCAGGTGTAAAAAACCGCTTTGACGACAAATAGAACAATTGCATTTAACCGCTTTAATCGCAGCCGCTGCTGTGACCGCAAAGCGTATTTTTCCGCAGTGACAGCTACCGCTATGTTGAATTATTTTCGTCACTGTAATAAATCGATAATCTCTGCCGGTGACTGCAAAATAGCAGCGTCACTAGCAGCAGGCCCGTAGCCCCAACTGACATGATAACCTGGCATTCCCGCAGCTTCTGCGGCCTGCATATCGCGTTGGTCGTCACCAATATACATTGTATTTTCAGGTTTAATTTTTAATCTTTCACAGGCCAGCAATAATTGATCCGGCCAGGGTTTAGCCCGTGCCAGTGTATCTCCGCAAACCAGACAAGCTGAACGCTTGGCCAATCCGGATGCCTGCATCACTAATTGGGTAAACCTGGAGTGTTTATTGGTGACAACACCCCAGGGCATCGCGCTTGCATCAAGCGCTGCTAGCATGGCTTCAACCCCAGAAAACGGAATGGTATCGGTGTATGGGTTTTCACTGTAATAATCGAGTAATTGTTGTTTCCGACTGGCTGTGAGGGCCGCATCAGCTGCTGGCATTCCAGCTTCGATCAAACCTGCAGCACCGCGACTGACAGCAAAGGCCAGTGATGCCACTTCAAGCGGCAACATGCCTTCGCCCGCACGCACATGATTGAGTGCTGCTACCAGGTCACGGGCGGTATCCAGCAGGGTACCATCGAGATCAAATAGAACCGCTTTAATCACTTATTTATACTATTTGCTGGCATCAAGCAGGTTTATACGCATGAATCAGATAATTCACCCCAACCGAGCCACCGGTTTTAACCGTCCGCTGTAACGGGTTGTAATGCAGGCCACGAATATCCTTCACTTCCATGCCTGCCTCGCGAATCCATGCGGATAATTCTGATGGTCGAATAAAACGGTCGTACTGATGAGTGCCACGGGGCAGCAAGCGCAGTACATGTTCAGCAGCAAGGATTGCCATAACAAAAGCCTTCGGCGTTCGGTTAATGGTGCTGAAAAAACAATCCCCACCAGGCGCTAACAGCGTTGCTACAGAAGCGATTATAGAAGACGGGTCCGGTACATGCTCAAGCATTTCCAGACAGGTGACCAGTTCGTAGGCCCCCGCTTCATTTTGCGCGAGTTCTTCAACAGTTATACAACGATAATCTACTTCAACACCGGACTCCAGGCCGTGCAGCCTGGCAATTTTCAGCGATTTTTCAGCGATATCGATGGCTGTGACATCCGCACCATCTCTGGCCATGGCTTCGGATAATATCCCACCACCACAGCCAACATCCAAGGTTTTGGCGGCTTTCAGTGGGTGGATTTCCGCGATATAGTTAAGCCGCGCGGGATTAAGATCATGCAAGGGGCGAAAATCCCCATCCGGATCCCACCAGCCATTCGCCTGGGCTTCAAATTTGCGCTTTTCTTCCGGGTCAACATTGGCCTGGAAATTGTCTTTTTGAGTTTTTGCTGTATTCATTATCCTGATTCCCGCATAGCGGCTACGCTAACTGTTGGTGTTGCTGGCGATGCCGTTGTAATCGCTCTCCCCATTGATCGGCGCGGCTAATAATATCCGCCATATCCATGCGCGTAAGCTTGCCCTGCTCTAACAGGCGTTCACCGGCGACCCAGACATCACTGACTTGCTGGCGATGACTGGCATAAATTATTTGAGAAAGTACATCGTGCACCGGATGACTTTCCGGGGCACTAAAATCAAGCGCACAAAAATCCGCTTGCTTACCCACTTCAATCGAACCTATTTCAGTTTCCATACCCAATGCTCTGGCGGCATTTATAGTGACCATCTCAAGTGCATCAGCCACCGGCAACGCGCGTGGATTAGCGGATAGACCCTTGGCCAGAAACGAGGCGGTTTGTGCCTCACCTAAAAGATCCAGATCGTTATTGCTGGCTGCACCATCGGTGGCAATAGTAATATTTACTCCGGCTGCCTGAAGTTTATGCACCGGGCAAAAGCCGCTGGCGAGCTTGAGATTGGATTCCGGACAATGCAGAACATGCACACCACGCTGGCCTAATACCTCAATTTCGTGGTCACTTACCTGGGTCATATGTACAGCCATTAAACGAGGGCTGAGCATACCGATTTTTTCCAGCCGAGCCATGGGTCGAATCCCGTGTTTTTCCATTGAATCTTCAATTTCCCAGGGTGATTCATGCAAATGCATATGAATAGGAATATCCATTTCATCGGCCAGCAAAGCAATTCGTTCAAGTTGGATATCACTAACAGAATACGGTGCATGTGGGGCAAACGCCGTACGCACCAAGGGTTCGGAAAGAAAGTTTTGATGGACTTCTATACCCCGGCGGAAATATTCATCCGCATCAGCTGCCCAGGCAGTTGGCAGGTCAATCACCAGTAAACCAACCGTTACCCGCATGCCAGCCTTTACAGCGACAGCTGCAGCTACATCCGGAAAAAAGTAATTGTCGCTGAAGCAGGTGGTGCCAGAACGCAGCATTTCTACTACCGCAAGCTCGGTGCCGTCGCGCACAAAATCGGGGCCGACCCAACGCTGTTCTGCCGGCCAAATGTTGTCGTACAACCAGTCGTGCAATGGTAAGTCATCGGCAAAACCACGAAATAAAGTCATCGCTGAGTGACAATGGGTATTAATCAGGCCCGGCAGCAATACATGCTCTGCCAGCACCACCCTTTTTATATCCGGCCATAATTCATCAGCTTGTTGCTCCTCAACAATGGCTGAAATAGTATCGCCAGTCACCGCGACCAAATGGTTTTCCAGAACCTGGGCGTGTGGCACTACAGGCACCAACCAACGGGGTGCGATAAGGTAGTCCGGCTGCAGCTGCGATAATTTGGGAGTCATATTATTTATCTTTAACTCGGGCTGCATATTCACCGGTGCGAGTATCAACTTTAATCACCTCGCCCTCCTGCACAAATAGGGGCACACGAACTACGGCCCCGGTTTCCAAGGTAGCAGGCTTGCCGCCACCGCCAGAAGTATCACCGCGAACACCGGGGTCAGTCTGAGTGATTTTGAGCTCAACAAAGTTCGGTGCTTCAATCGATAAAGGCGCGCCGTTATACAACATTACAGTGCAGGTATCTTCATCTTTCAACCATTTGACGGCATCCCCGACAGCAACTTTATCAGCGGGGTATTGCTCGTAGGATTCCGGGTCCATAAAATACCAAAACTCACCATCGGTATACAGGTATTGCATACTGCTTTCAAAAATATCGGCAGCTTCCACCGACTCACTTGACTTAAATGTGCGTTCAATGACCCTACCGCTTTTCAGGTTGCGTACTTTTACTCGACTGAAAGCCTGGCCTTTTCCCGGTTTTACAAATTCATTTTCGACAATATTATACGGATCGCCATCTAACAGGATTTTCAGACCGCTGCGGAATTCGTTAGTTGAGTAAGTGGCCATGTGTATCTCCAAAAAAATAGTTTAAGATGTTGTTGTTAGGACAGGCGATATGGTGATTGCCTATTTTGCCCCTATGATACCACTACCCTGAGATCTCTATGACCCTTTCAAGCGCCGGCAAACCACCATTACAGCGTGTTAATCATCACTGGCGGCAAGTGCTTAAACAGGCGATGAGAAAACCTGCACAACTACTGGAACAGCTACAGCTTGACCCACAGCTGCTGAATGGTATCGAGGCTGGGCAAAGGCAGTTTCCGCTATTAGCACCACCGGCATTTGTCCAGCAAATTGAAAAAGGTAACCCCAAGGACCCCCTGTTCCTACAAATATTTCCACAAGCCGCTGAAAGTCTCGCTCACAAGGATTTGTTAAAAGACCCCGTAGGCGACCTTGCCAGCCAAGGTAGCACGGCATTGCTACACAAATACCACTCCCGTGCGCTGATTATTACCACTGGTGCCTGTGCTATTCATTGCCGCTACTGTTTTCGCCGGCACTTTCCGTATTCCAGTACCAACAGCCATCGCTTAGACTGGCAACGCACTCTGGAATATATCCAACAACACCCCGATGTTAGTGAAATTATTCTCAGCGGTGGTGACCCGCTAATGCTGCCTACAAAGCAGTTGCATGAAATCACGCAACAGTTATCCGCATTGCCACAAATAACCACACTGAGAATTCACAGTCGGATGGCAACCTGCCTGCCGGAACGCTTCAATGCAGCCCTCTGTGATTGGCTAAAAAATCTGCCTTTCAGGCTGGTGTTGGTGCATCATATTAATCACCCGAATGAAATCAGCGAGCCGGCAGCTGAGGTATTTTTCAGACTCAAGCCACTCATCCAGCAACAACTGAATCAAAGCGTGCTTCTAGCAGGTGTGAATAACAATGTACACACATTAAAGCTTTTATCAGAACTATTATTCACGAACAATATATTGCCTTATTACTTGCATCAGATGGATCGGGTAACTTCAGCCGGTCACTTTATATGTAGTGATCATGAGGCCACTAAGTTAGTGGCTGAGCTGCAGGCCAGCCTGCCGGGATACCTAGTGCCTAAACTGGTGCGTGAAGAGGCTGGTAAATCAAGCAAAATACCGATTTGAGGAAAACTTTGTTAAAGCAATTTAGAGGAAAGAGATAAACTTATTTATCATAAAGTTAGCGAATGAATTGAAATAATGACTAGAAGCTATTACACTGTCAATATTAGGGCAAATTGATGTAAAAGGACTTGCAACAATGGGAAGCTATAGAATACTGATAATCGACCAATCACCGGAAGCGGCAGGAGAAATCAATTTACTGCTTAATAATTCCGGCATTTCTGTGCGCGTATTATACGCGTCCACCCAGTACGACCTTGATGCTATTGGAAGTGACAAATCACCCGATATCATCATTGTTCAAAACCCTGATGACAGCGACCTGAGCCTATCAGCGGTTAAAATATTCTGCCAGAAGCACCCTAACGCCAGTTACTTTATTCGCCGCTCAACTAGCGAAGTAGAATTTATGAAACAGGCATTTGACGCCGGTTTCACAGGGTTTCTGGATATCAATAACCCGGAAATGACCAGCGCCGTCCTCAAGCGAGAGCTTAAAAACCGGCAGGCATCCAGCGAACTGCAGCAGCACCAGAAAGTGCTGGCAGATATCGAGGACAGGTATAAATTATTATTGGAAAGTTCGCGTGCCCCGGTCGCCTATGTTCACGAAGGCTTTCATATCTATGCCAACCCGGCATATTTGGAACTGTTTGGTTTTAGCAGCTTTGATGATCTGGAAGGCGAGTCAGTCCTCGGGCTACTCAGGTTGGATGAAGAAGAAGGTGATTTTCGCAAGCTACTCAAGCTGATTCACAAAGGCGAACTACCCGACCACGAAGTCAAAGCGATCAGTAATCATGATCAGCGCCAGATAGATCTTGAGTTTTTGCCCGCGCGCTTCAAAGGCGAACACTGTATCCAGCTATGGGTTCATGAGCGCCAATCGGATCCAGAAGTACTGGCCGAACTCGAACACCTGCGCAACCATGATGCCCTCACCGGCCTTGCCAACCGCGAAAGCTTCCTGGAAGCACTGGAAAATGTAGGCGATGGCAAGCAAGAAAATCAAGTTTATAGCGTCCTGCTTATAGAAGCTGACCAAATTGATACCATCGCCCGGGAACTGGGCGCACGCGGTACAGATCACCTGATGCGTGAAATGGCCGGAATTTTAACCGATGAATGCGAACCATCCACTGTCTGTTCGCGTTACCAGGATTCCGTATTTGCCTGCCTGGTTCAAGCGGAAAATAAACAAGAAATAGAAACAACCACACAAAAAATCCTGCAACGCTGCAGGGACAGTGTCTTCGACCTCGGCAACCACAGCATTACGGCTACCTGCAGCATCGGGCTCGCCTATATTGGCAATATGCAGGTAAATGCCGATGAATTATTACAACAAAGCACTGCTGCACTCAACGATGCACACGAAGACGGCGGTGACCGTGTCAGCCGCTATCGGCCGAAGCTAACTGCTGTTGATGGAACTGATGACGAAGAGCATTGGGGTGAACGCTTACGCTATGCCATCAACCATTCACATGAAAACCTGCTGATTATTCAGCAAGCAATTGTTGATGTCGCCGACTCGGATCAGGATTTATATATCGAGGCCTTTACTTACCTGAAAGAAGACAAGGAAGAAATCGACCCCAGCGTCTATATGCCCAAGGCTGAAGATCACCAACTGGCTGCGGATATTGATCGTGCCATCTTGCCGCAAATTCTTGGCATGATTGCCCACCCTGAATCGGCAACTGAAGTCAGCACCTATTTCTATAGCCTCAGTCGCAGTTCGGTAGAAGATGTGAATTTCCCTGGCTGGTTGCGTCAGCAATTTGAATCCACCGGAGCAGACTCATCACGACTGGTACTGCAGGTATCGGGACTCGATGTGGCACGGAACTTAAAACCGGTTCAACGCTTAATGCAGGCACTTAGCGGGCTAGATTGCCCGCTCAGCATCTCTCATTTTAACGGTGAACAAGGTGTTATGTCCGCATTAAAACACCTGCCGGTGGCGTTTATCAAGCTTGACGCTGAAATTACCCGACAACTGGGCAGCAATCCGAAAATTAGTGAACAGATTCAAGTAATTGTAAGTCACGCCAAAGCAAATAATACACAGGTCATTGCCGGTGAAGTCGCTAGCGCTACCGAGCTTTCAACCATTTGGTCCACCGGAATAGAGTTGGTACAGGGTGACTACCTGAAACAAAAAACCCGGGTTGCCGCTCAATAATAATACAACCCGTCCGCGACCTGTATGCACAAACCTTATCGCGGGCGCTTTGCCCCCTCACCCACCGGCGATTTACATTTAGGCTCCCTGCTGAGTGCAGTGGCCTCTTATCTGCAAGCACGCAAGTACCAAGGCCAGTGGTTAATACGAATAGAAGATATCGACCCCCCGCGTGAAGTCCATGGCAGTGCCGCTGGCATTCTAAAAGACCTTAAAGCACTCGGTATGCAGGCGGATGAAGATGTCGGCTACCAGAGCCACAATACTGCCGCCTACCAACAAGCGCTCGCAAGCTTATTGTCCTCAGGCAAAGCCTTTCGCTGCGGTTGCTCCCGCAAGCAATTAAAAAATGACCCAGTGTATCCCGGCAACTGTCGCAAATTACAGCTTGATGCCTGTGCTGTGAGGTTAAAGGCTGCCACCCGGCAACTAACGGTTATTGATCAACTACAGAAATCCCGGGAGTACGCACTGGCCGAAGATATCGGTGATTTTATTATCTGGCGGGCCGATGATTTACCCGCCTATCAACTGGCGGTAGTTGTAGATGATGCAGCCATGGGTATTACTGAAGTTGTGCGCGGCTGTGACCTGCAGGGCTCGACCCCACGGCAACTTTACCTGCAGGAGTGCCTTGGCCTGCCCCATCCGGACTATTTACACATCCCTCTGCTAACAGATAAAAGCGGCCGAAAACTGAGTAAACGCGATAATGATGACCCCTTGAACCAACTGCAACCCTTGGCCGCAATCCGCTTAGCATTGCGGTTACTTGGACAGCAACCACCCCCAGAAATCAGTGATCTGAATAAGCTTTGGGAGTGGGCAATAGTGCATTGGCAGGCCAGTAATATTCCACTGCAATTCCCGACTAGCTCTATCAGGGGATTGGGGTGCTGATTACATTCTCTTTATATTCCTAGAAAAAAGGCTGATTGCGATTGAGAGTGGCGTTATACTTGGCAAACAATAAATCATTGGTGTTTTTATGAACCCGAATTTCCTGGAATTTGAACAACCCATTGCAGAGCTCGAAGCTAAAATCGAGGAGCTGCGTCATGTGGGCAGTGACAATGCCGTTGATCTGGAAAAAGAAATTCAGCGGCTGAAGATAAAAATGCAACAAAAAATGGCGGGGATTTTTAAAAATCTAACGCCTTGGCAGATGACTCAGCTTTCCCGGCACCCGCAACGACCTTACACGCTGGACTATATCGAACATATTATTGATGATTTCCAAGAACTGCACGGCGACCGCGCCTTTGCCGACGACTACGCCATGGTTGGCGGATTGGGTAATTTTCGCGGCCAGCCGGTAATGATTCTGGGACAACAAAAAGGCCGCTCAACCCGCGAAAAAGTTCGTCGAAATTTTGGTATGGCTCGCCCGGAAGGCTATCGTAAAGCTCAGCGCTTAATGGAAATGGCTGCCCGTTTCAGTTTGCCGATACTGACTTTTATTGACACCCCTGGTGCCTACCCCGGCATTGGCGCTGAAGAACGCGGACAATCGGAAGCCATTGCCCGTAATCTTGCGGTTATGGCAACCCTGCCAGTGCCGATAATTTGCACTGTCATTGGCGAAGGTGGCTCCGGTGGCGCGCTAGCGATTGGTGTTGGCGACCGGGTGAATATGCTGGAATATTCAACCTACTCGGTTATTTCACCAGAAGGCTGTGCAACGATACTCTGGAAAGATGCCAAATACGCCGAAACCGCTGCTGAAGCACTCGGAATAACTTCTACCCGAGTGAAAGCACTGGGACTGGTCGATCAGATTATTCCGGAGCCTGAGGGTGGCGCGCACCGTAATCCACAGCAGGCGGCTGAAAATGTTGCCGATGTGATCGAGTCCCAGCTACAAGAGCTTACCCCCTTAACTCGCTCTGTACTATTGGATGCACGCTATCAACGACTGCTGAGTTACGGTAGTTACAGTGGCTAAAGCCGCCCCCTTTACTGCGGAGCACTTATACAGCTGGATCATCGAAAAACAAGCTGGACTGACTGATCAACAGCATTTTCAACGCGTATTACTTGCCTTTAGTGGTGGTTTGGACTCAACCGCACTGGTGCTTGCTGCCCGGGAAATACAGGAGCGACTGAGTATCCCCATGCTGGTGGTGCATGTGAATCACGGAATCCAGCCTGAGGCCAGAAATTGGGCTGAGCATTGCCGGAGTCTCTGCCAACAACTGGACATGCCTTTTCAGCTGCTGCAGGCGGAACTCAGCGATGAGCGCCGTAAAGGCCTGGAAGCCCGCGCTCGCGAGGCGCGTTACACCGCATTTGAAAGTATCGCCAAAAACGGCGACTTGCTAGTTACTGGCCAACATGCGGATGACCAGAGCGAAACTCTGTTATTACATCTGCTGCGCGGTAGTGGCGTTGAAGGTCTGGCTGCCATCCATCCCATTCGAGCCTGGAGCAAGGGCTGGATTGGCCGTCCGCTACTGCAGATAAGAGGCCAGCAGTTATTCGAGTATGTTAGTGCCCAGGGATACTGCTGGAGTGAGGACCCTTCTAACAAGAACCTTTCACTCCGGCGCAACTTCCTGCGACACAAAGTATTGCCATTATTAATTGAGACATGGCCGCAGGCGGTAACCAGCCTGAACCAATCGGCTGAGCACTGTAATGATGCTATGGAAAATCTGGTCGAGCTGGCACAGATGGATATTCAGCGCCTGCAAGCATCCGCGCTAGACCGTCAACTACATAGGTTGTTACTTACGCCGCTATTACAACTACCTATCCGGCGTCAGCGATTAATTTTGCGTTGCTGGATCCGCCAACAAGGCAGGCAAACACCAGGCTCGAATAAACTCAATACCTTTCTGCAGCAGCTAGTCAGTGCTGACAATGACGCCCGCTGCGAACTCCGTTGGCAAGACCAGCGTATGGCAAGCCATAGCCAGTACCTTTATCTCGATGCAAAAAAGCCAACCAATCACCCCGGCGAAAAGGCTACTGAATGGCTGCAACAAAATAGTTGGCATGGCAGGTTAACTATTGAAAAACCGGCAGGTGTCAATTTTGATAATTACTCGATTGCCAGCCGAAAAGGCGGAGAAAGCATTAATCTGACTAGTCGTTCGGGGACACACAAACTGAAAAAACTTTTCCAGGAAGCCGGTATTCCGCCCTGGTTGCGCAACTGTATCCCGCTACTGTATCAGGGTGATAAGCTATTGGCTGTCGGCGACCTGTGGTTGGATAAAGACTTCCAGTTGCAATTAAAACAAACCGAAAATTCTCTCCACTGGGAACCTGCCAACAATCAGTGGCTGGCATTCCGAAATGCTATACTCACGCACTCAGAACCGACACAAGAATCTAAACAATGACCAGCAAAAACGACAACTCAGCAAAAGACTTTGAAACCAGCCTTGAGCAACTTGAAAAATTGGTTCTACAGATGGAGTCCGGTGATTTAAGCCTGGATGAATCCTTGGCTCAGTTTCAACAGGGTGTTAAGTTAACCCGGCATTGTCAGCAGTTGCTGGAAAATGCCAAACAAAGTGTCGAAAAATTACTCGATGTGAATTCAGAAGACAGCGCGGTCGCCTTTACCGAAGAATAACTTAAGCACTGATGTAATCTCGCGCCAGCAGTTGCCGGTTATGCACCGCAGATAACAACACCAGTGCGAGCACAGCGCCGATCAAGGCCATCAACATATCCGACTGGGTGTCCCATATATAACCCTGGGTACCAAGAAATGCATCCGCATCACCGCCCATCAGCAAAGCCCCCCACCACTCAATCAGCTCATAAAATGCACTGAACGCCAAGCAGAGGCTGACTATAATAATATTCAACCAGCCGTGCTTTGCCACCACCTGATTGCGCAACAATATTTCCCGCGCCAGTATCGCCGGAATAAAACCCTGTGCGAGATGCCCGAGTTTGTCGAAATTATTACGCTCAGAGCCCATCCATTCAGCTATGCGGTCAAACAGGGGAACCTCGGCATAGGTGTAGTGACCACCCACCATTAAAATAATTGAGTGAATCAACACCAGCACATATAACAACGGGGTAAGTGGGAATTTTTTCCGGGTAAAAATCAATAGTGCCAGGCCGATTAATGCCGGGGCAACTTCCAACCACCAGGTAAGCCGTTCTTTGGGACCGATCGCAGACCAAACTAGGGTTGCCAAAAAAACAGCCAACCAGAGCCCCGTAAATAAAGTACTCGACGATGTCGTTTTTTTATCCATAATTCAACCTATAGAAGTTTTCTGTTGGAATCGGAAAATTCGTTTTCAAATGGTATTAATGCTCTGCCGAAAATTTTTCTTGCTCACATCATAACAAGAAAAACATATATTTAAACATAAGCGCAAAGTAAACCCTACTTTGTTTTCCTGACGATTTTTTGTCACGCTATGCTTCTGATGAACTAGGAGCAATAAGCAATGCAAAAAATGATTCCTACGCTGACCCATCCTCAGCGTTATTGGCTAGAACATATTCAGGCCTGTGAAGCCTCTGGTAAAAACATGGTTGACACAGGGGTTTTCGGTACAGACGCTATATGCCAGCAAGAATATACTGATTAAAAAGAGTGTTTTACTGAGTGTTCAACCCGCTCGGTTTCAGCGGGTGCAGGTGTTGAAAGCCGACCCTGGCAGCCAGTGGCGGGTTGGTTTACCCAACGATGTATCGCTGGCCTTTATTGCCGAAGTGGATAGTGTTTCTTTGGCTACCATATTAAATCTGGCTGTTGGATGGCTATGATATTATGGCGATGAAAGCGCATAAAAACCTGCACTATCATAATGTTTTATAAGGATATTATGCCTGTGCCGTGGTATAATGCAGCCTATGAAAAAGGCCTTAAATCAACAGCCGAATGACATTGATTTACTTAAGTCACTGGTGGCTGAGCAAGAGTGTAGTTTATTAACCGCTTGCTATATATCAACAGATTACCCGAGAATCAGCATCTTTTCACTCACAAAACCGGAGAAGAGCCGATTAGTCTAATGATAATCAAGAGAAAACAATATGTTAAATAAAATTATTTTATCTACACTACTAACGCTACTGGTTGTAAATACTGCCATGGGTGGTGGTTTTCAACAACAGACCTATATCAAGGCTGCAAACACTGGCAAAGATGATGTATTTGGTACTGCTATGGCTAGTTCAGGTGATACTTTGGTAGTTGGCGCTTGGGGTGAGGCGAGCAATGCTGTAGGCGTAAATGGTGATAAAGATGACAACTCTGCCCGTAACTCTGGCGCTGTTTATGTTTTTGTACTTAGTTCAGCAGGGTTTTGGACACAGCAAGCTTACCTGAAAGCATCAAATACTGATGCTAAGGATAACTTTGGTAACTCTGTGGCAATATCTGGAGATACAATTGTGGTTGGTGCTCGCTATGAGGATAGTAATGCCACTGGGGTTAATGGCAATGAGGGTAATAATTTAGCTGGTGATTCTGGGGCTGCTTATGTGTTTACTCGTAACGGTGGCATTTGGACTCAACAGGCTTATCTTAAGGCATCAAATACCGAAATAGGTGATCATTTTGCTACTTCAGTAGCCATTGCAGGCGATACGATTGTTATCGGAGCAAGAGCCGAAGATAGTAGTGCCAACACTATAAACGGTGATGAAGCAGATAACTCAGCGCTTGATTCTGGAGCTGCTTATGTTTTCACTCGTAATGGTACAACTTGGAGTCAACAAGCTTATCTGAAAGCTTCTAATACCGATGCTAACGATACTTTTGGTGTGGCAGTTGCTATTGCTGGTGATACCGTGGCAGTAGGTGCCTTATTTGAGGACAGTAATGCCAGAGGTGTTAATGGTGATGATAGCAATAACTCTGCTACTGACTCAGGTGCTGCTTATATTTTTACTCGTACAGGTAACAGTTGGAATCAACAAGCCTATATTAAAGCGGCAAATGCCGATGCCCAAGATTTTTTTGCTGGGGCATTAGATATTTCCCAAAATACTTTGCTAGTTAGTGCTGTTCATGAAGACAGTAATGCCAGAGGTGTTAATGGTGATGAGAGCAATAATTCAGCTGGAGGCAGATCTTCAGGAGCTGCTTATGTGTTTACTCGTACCGGCAGTGACTGGACGCAACAAGCCTACCTAAAGGCCTCAAATACTGGGAGAGAGGATTGGTTTGGGCATTCAGTGGCTATTTTAGATGATGAGTTGATGATAGGGGCACGCCTGGAAGATAGTAATGCTACTGGAATTGGCGGTGATGAAGGTAACTCTGAGACATTTGGTGAGGCTGGTGCTGCATACTTTTTTACTCGTACAGGTTCTGACTGGACTCAATTAGCATATTTAAAAGCATCAAATACTGGAAGACAGGATTTCTTTGGTATCAATGTGGCTATTTCAACTGAGGTATTAGCAGTTGGAGCAAGTTATGAAACCAGTAATGCTACAGGAGTTAACGGTAATGGTAATGAAGATAGAGAAGACTCTATAATTCGATCTGGTGCTGTGTATGCATTTAGCCCAGAAAGTATTAATGATGTCATATTTGCAAATGGTTTTGAAAACTAATAGGCAACTAATATGATGTATATAAAAAAAATTAAATTGTTATTTGGATTGTTCTTAAGTTGTGGACTGATAGTTACAGCGGTTCAAGCAAGCCCTATTGTTACTTTTATCGACCAATCCAATACAGTCAATACTAATATTCCAGTTACCTTTGGACAGGTATTTTCCGTGGGAGATGTACCTGCTGGTATGAGTATCAACATTACCGATGGCTCAACAGTATTGCCTACTCAAGTAGATTTTAAAGCTACGCACCCTGATGGCTCCTTGCGTCATGCGGTAATTACTACAAAATTGCCCAATCTTGCTGCAGAACAAGCCCTTGAAACCACCCTTGTTACGATAAATTCTACAACTAGTGGTACAGCCATTAGTGCAGCAGATTTGTTAGCAACTAATTTTGATGCTGTTATTGAGTTGACTTTAGATGGTGTGCTTTACACCGCATCGGCACGAGATGCATTGGTGGCAGATAGCTCTAAACTCTGGTTAGAAGGCTCATTAGCTACTGAGTTTCTGCTTAAGCAAGCATTTGTTACACCCGGTGGTGTAGCGCACCCGCATTTAATGGCTCGCTTTGATGTGCGGGCTTATCAGGGTATGGATAGTGTGCGAGTTGATGTTGTGGTAGAAAATAATTGGACTTATGTAGCAAGCCCCAGCAATCTTACTTATGATGCTCGCATACTTGTCGGTGGACAGGAAGCCTATAGCCTTACTCAGCTTACTCATTATCGACATGCCCGTTGGCACAAAGTCTTCTGGTGGGGTATCGAACCCAAGGTTTATTCTAAACTAGATGTTCGTTATATTCAGGCCACAAAGGCCGTTCCCCACTACGATCCCAATGTGACGATATCTGAAGCGGCACTGGAGTCTCAGGGCCAGGTTGTCTACACGCCCATGAGTAATGTCGAGATCAACGACTACATGCCTGAACCCGGTGCAGATAAGGGCATTGGACCATTGCCGCGCTGGGCGGCGCGTTATCTCATGAGTGGTGATCCGCGTGCCTACCATGGCGTGTTGGCCAATGGTGATGCCGGCGGGTCCTATACGGCCCACTTGCGGGATATCAATACCGATCTGCCGGTTTCCCTGGATGATTATCCCAATGTCACTGGCGACAAGGATCAGTACCCCAAGGACAACATCATCGCCCTGTGCGAGAACGATTGCACCACGCCATTGAGCAAGGACACGGCCCACCAGCCGTCTATCGCTTATTTGCCCTATCTCATCAGCGGTGACCACTATTACCTAGAGGAGCTGCTGTTCTGGGCCAACGGCAATCTCATCTCCTCTAGTATCGGCACCCGGGAGGCGGGCAAGGGCATTGTGCGTGGCCAGCAGGTGCGTGGCCAAGCTTGGTCCCTGCGCACCCTCGCCCAGGCGGCCTACATCACGCCTGATGCCCACCCCATGAAGGCATATTTCAATGCCAAGCTGCAAAACAACATCGACTATTATCTCGCCCTGTATGCGAACAACCCTGATGCCAACAAGCTGGGTTCGCTTCCGCACCACAATCAGCTTGATACTGCCGCGCCCTGGATGGATGATTTCTTCACTTGGGCGGTTGGATATACCGTGGAGCTGGGTTATACCGTTTTTCAGCCCATGTTGGAGTGGAAAGCAAAGTACCCTGTGGATCGCATGAGTTCATCTGATGAAACATTTTGCTGGATGTTTGGCGGTGTTTATCAGTTGGCTATTGGCGTGCCAGGGGACAAGAACGATCCTGCCAACTGGTATCAAAATATTGCGGAGGTCTACCTCAACAACTATGCTAACCGGCAGAATGAGCAGGGCGTTTTCGTCAAGGATATGGTGTGCGGAGGGCAGGTGATGGCTGACTGGTTTGAGGAAATTGACTCTTATCGGTCCTACTACGCCCCCGGCGAAATGTATGGCAATGCCCAGACACCAGTGGGCTATCCCTCCAATCTTCAGCCAGCTTTGGCCGTTGCCGTTGATGCTGGTTATCCCAATGCCGATTTCGCTTGGCAGCGTTTAGTGAGTCGTGCACGCTTTCCAAACTACTCTTCCGATGCTCAATTTGCAATTACTCCGCGTGCATTAAATATGTCAGATGTGATTTTTGCAAATGGTTTTGAGCATTAGAAAACAATTATTAATGAGAAAAACTATGATGTGTATTAAAAAATCTAAGTTGTTGGCTATTATATTAACTTTTTTTAGCTGTGTGATTGTAACTAGTCACAGTTTAGCTGCAAGTGAACTAGGTCTGATATTACACTGGGACTTTGATGCAGTCACAGACAATACGGTCAGCGATATAAGTGGTAATGGTAATGATGGCACCTTTAGTGACGATGATTCCAATGACCCTGAGTTGAATCCAGGCATACTGGGACAGGCTATTACATTTGATGATACTAATAAAGAAAAAATCAGAGTAGTTGTTGATAACTTTCCCAGCCAGGAGCTGAGTTTTGCTGTGTGGGTGCGTAGTACCGACAATAATGGTGGTAGCACTATTATTTCATATCGCTCACCTGATAGAAGTAGCTCTTTGTTTAAGGTTCTGGGCGTAAATGGTTTAGGTGTGCTAATAAATAGCCAGTTTATAAGACCTAATTTTGGGACTGAAGATGAACCAGTGTATATTGAGTTTGGGGGTGGGCAGTGGCATCATCTGGTTGTGAGCTGGTCTCGCCGTAATGGAGTAATCACTATTTACAAGGACGGGATTGAGGAATATCAGGGGATAGATATAAGTAGGACTACGGCAATTCCAACAGCAGGTGTAATTACCGTGGGAGTAGATGCTCAAAGGTGGAGTACAGCTTGGAATGGTGCTTATGGTGGGGATATGGATGATTTGCGTATTTATAATCGTTTGCTTTCGCAAGATGAAATTACCTGGCTGGCTAGTGCCACACCATTAAATGACAACCAACCGCCATCAGCACCGACGGCTTTGCAGGCAGTAGCCGTATCCCAAACCGAAGCTTATCTGCATTGGACTAGCCCAGCAGATAATGAGTTTGTTGCTGGTTATCGTGTCTATCGAGATAACAACCTCATCGGCACAACTGGTGATACTTCTTTTGTAGATTATGCCATGAACCCTGGAGCTACCCATAGTTATAAGGTTGTAGCATTTGACGGGGCAAGCAACAACTCTAGTGCATCCATGGAGGTAACTGTTCAAGCTCCAAATTCAGGTAGTGTGATGGATATATTACCAGCAGGACATTGGTATGAAGTACAAAATTCTAGTGTTTGGACGCAGCTTGGTGTCAAGCCCGATGTTATGGGTTCCTGGAGTGGTGGAGTGTATGACACCAATCGTGAGCGTCTGGTAATCTGGGGTGGTGGTCATTTGAATTATGATGGCAATGAACTGTATGCCTTTGATTTTAATACTTTCAACTGGATGCAATTAACGAAAACCACGCCTAAGGATCAGCGGGTCAAGAGTGTTCAGGTTTATGATGATGGGATGCCAACATCTGTACATACTTATGATGGATTGCAATATCTGCCAACTCTGGATAAATTTTTCGCTTCAGGTGGTTCTATCTGGGGTTCTGGTGGTTGTTCTGGTGGTACATGGTTATATGATTTTAATGCAGTTCCAGCTGAATCGGGGTGGGTAGATATTGCAGATGACAAAGCGGGTTGCGGCATGTATTCAGCTTATGACTCCGCTACTGGCAACATATGGTACGGCAGTTGGGGCAATTTATATGAGTTTAACCCGTTGAATCTGTCTTCACCATGGACAACACGCATAAATGGTACTGCCGCTGAGAGCTTTTATAGAACTGCAGCTATTGACCCCAATAGACGCAAAATGGTTGTACTTGGTGGCCTGAGTGGTGGTTCTCCCGAAACAGTTATTTATGATATTAGCAACGCTAATGCTGTAACTGGTGGGGTGGTAACTACCAACGGAGCAACTGAAATTGAAAACTCCAATGCAGCTGGTTTTGAGTTTGATCCTACTAGTGACAAGTTTGTTGCCTGGAGTGGTGGTAACCAAGTATATACACTAGCAACAGATAGCCTAAAGTGGTCTAGAATTGAGCCAGAAAGTACTAATTTAATTACCCCCAGCATACCAGCATTTAGAGGAACTTATGGTCGTTTTCGTTATGTTCCTTCAAAAAATGTGTTTGTAGTAGTAAATGGTATGCAACAAAATATGTTTATTTACAAACTATCAGCAAATAACTAATAAGTAATTTCAAATAATTACTTAGGAAAAAAATTATGTACAAATATATATTAAACACCAATAAAACAGACAAAACTATTTCAGCCACAGTAAAAGTATTAATTTTATCTATATGTTTGCTTTCTGGGTCTGTGCAAGCAATGCCTAGTGTTACCTTTGTTGACCAGTCTGATACAGCAAATACAAATATTCCAATAACTTTTGGGCAGGTATTTGCCGTAGGTGATGTGCCTGCGAGTATGAGTGTAAGCATTAACTCCAATAGTGGCTTGTTACCTACACAGGTAGATATTAAAGCCACTCACCCTGATGGCTCGTTGCGTCATGCGGTAATTACTACAAAATTAGCAACTCTTGGAGCAGGTCAGTCTCTTGATGCGAGTCTTATTACTGTTAATCCTGCAGCTGCTGGCACGGCAATAAGTGCCGCAGATTTATTGGCAACCAGCTTCGATACGGTTATTGAATTGACACTAGATGGAGTTATCTATACCGCATCGGCACGCGATGCCTTAATAGCCGATAGCTCTAGGCTTTGGTTAGAAGGTTCGTTGGTTACTGAGTTCACCCTCAAACATAAGTTTACAGATAGCAGTGGTAATGAACACGCTCATTTAATGGCTCGCTTTGATGTGCGTGCATACCAAGGATTAGCTAGCGTGCGAGTAGATGCCATAGTCGAAAACACCTGGATTTATGAACCTGACTCCAGCAATTTTACTTATGATGCAAAAATACTTGTTGGCGGACAAGAGGCTTACAGTATCACACAACTTAAACATTTTCGAAGAGCTCGTTGGCATAAAATCTTTTGGTGGGGTGTTGAGCCTAAAGTTTATAACAAACTAGATGTTGCCTATCTACAAGCGACCAAAGCTGTACCAAACTACGATCCTAATGTCACAGTCTCTGAATCTGCACTAGAAGCTCAAGGGCAGGTTGTGTATGAGCCTATGGGTATTGTTGAGCTCAATGATTATATGCCTGAAGCTGGGGCTGATATTGGCATTGGTCCGTTACCTCGTTGGGCGGCTCGTTACCTTATGACAGGTGATATTCGAGCCTATCATGGAGTACTTGCCAATGGTGATGCAGGTGGTTCTTATTCCACTCACCCGCGTAAACAGCTTACAGATTATCCTGTTTCTATTGATGATCATCCTAGATTAGGCAATAACTCGACTGGAGCAGACAAGCCACCTCCTTGTACTGAGTTAGGGGCAGATGAAGACACTTGGACATGCAGAAACCCCTATAACCCTGACACTGCTCATCAACCATCTATTGCCTACCTTCCCTATTTATTGACAGGTGACAATTACTATCTGGATGAACTAACTTTTTGGGCAACCTATAATTTCACTAGCATGGGTTATAGCACTCGTGGTGAAGAATCAGGATGGTTAAAGGATCAGGTTCGTGGCACAGCTTGGTCACTGCGTACCTTAGGGCAAACGGCATATATTTTACCTGATGTGCATCCTATGAAGTCTTATTTTACTGAAAAGCTGGGCAATAACCGCGCATGGCTAATGGAAATGTATGTTAACAACCCTGAGGCAAACCAATTAGGTGTGGCACACGCCAATGCAACCATAGGAAATACATCCAAACCGTGGATGGATGATTTTTTCACCTGGAGTTTGGGCTATCTTACC
>JAKITM010000031.1 GCA_021648045.1 Lysobacterales bacterium | reverse complement strand
AAATAAAACGCACCCCGGCAGCTTGTAATTCTTGGCTTAATTCCAGCTGCGGGACGATAGCTTCAAAATCATGTCCGTCAGCACCCAGGCCATGCAGCCATATCACCGTAAAGCGGGGGTTTTTACTTGTTTCTACAAGCACACAATCCGGATATTGTTGTTCTAGTGTCACTTTTGCTTTTCCTATAGAATTTTTTGTTTTTATGCTGAGCAGATAGTATATAGTTTACAGTGTAAGCCTAGTAAATATGTCATTATAGGAAGCCGCCATGAAACCATTGTTTATCCTGCTGCTATTAGCACTGAGCTTGAGTGCCTGCGGCCAGAAAGGCGATCTCTTCCTTAAAGAATCAGAGCCTGTGGGTGACAAAACTGAAAAACCCACCCCAATACCTGACACTCAAGTAGCAACACCCGGTCAGTAGTCGATGAACATTGTGTTTCATAAAATGCACGGTTTGGGCAATGATTTTATCCTTATTGATAATCGCCGGCAGTCGTTTAAGCCCAGTACCGAGCAATTACAGCAACTGGCCAATCGGCATACTGGCATTGGTTGTGATCAATTCCTGATCTTAGAAACTGCTAGTCAGCCGTCAGCCCACCTTGATTTTCGCATTTATAATGCCGATGGTACTGAAGCCGAGCAGTGTGGCAACGGCATGCGTTGTATCACCCATTACTTGGGTATGAATGGGGAGATTTCCAAGCAAGAATTTTCCATTAACGGAATTGCTGGGCCGGTATCTTGCCGCTGGCAACCTACAGGAGTAGCAGGCCAGGCAGCCATTAATATGGGGCAACCGATATTCGAATCCGCTGACATTCCGCTGGATATCCGCCAGCTAAAATCGCTAGGAAACTCCCGTTGGCAGTTGCAAGCAAGCGACATCAACCTGCCCTTCACCGGCGTTTCCATGGGCAACCCCCATATTATATTCATTGCTGAAGATCAGGCCGGCATCAGTCTGGAAGTGCTGGCAAATTCACTCAGTAACCACCCGGCCTTTCCGGCCGGAGTCAATATCGGCCTGATAGAAAGTTATTCTGCCAGTAAGATTGCTTTAAGTGTATTTGAACGCGGCAGCGGGCCCACCCTTGCATGCGGAAGCGGCGCCTGTGCTGCGATGGCGGCATTACGCCTGGCGGGAAAAATTGACCACCGAGTGACTGTTTACCAACCCGGTGGCGAACTGGTGATAGAATGGTGCGGATTAAGGAGTAAGTCAGATGCTAAGAGCAGCCAGGGCGAAAGCTGCTTTTTATCACAAACTGACAATAATGAGTTATGGATGACTGGCCCTGCCAGCTACACTTTTAAGGGAGAATTTAGGGATGAATACAAAAGTAACAATTGATGAAAAATCAGTCATCAACTGGCTGGAAGAAAATCCGGATATCTTTCAGCGCCACCCGGAATTGCTGGAAATTATAGAGCTCAAACATTCAAACAGCAGTAACACCAGCTCCCTGATAGAGCGACAAGTTAGTCGATTACGCGATAAAAACTTAGATATTGCGCGTAAAATACATCAAATGACGCAAAACGCTCTCGAAAATGAAGACCTTATGGGCAAGCTACACAGATTGTCTCTGGCCTTGGGTGAAACCGAGAGTCTGGGTGACTTTTTCCAACTGTTACGCGATGAACTCAAAAACCGCTTTAATGCAGACCATGTATATATTGGTCTGTTCGCAGATACACTCAGTACCGATAACCAGTTGCCACTGAGCATTCTTCAGCCTGACAATCCGGAATTAAAACCTTTCCATACCGTGCTTGAGGGTGGCCAAACCAGTTGCGGGCGATTGGCTCATGAAAAGCTGCAGTTTCTATTTGGCCGCGATAACCCGATCCGATCTACCGCTCTGGTGCCCATTGGCAAACAGGGTAGGTTCGGAATGCTGGCGATTGGGTCGGAAAACCCCGGGAAATTTTTTCCTGGAATGGGCACCATGTTTCTGGAACTGCTAAGCGAAACAATCAGTCATCGATTGTCGAAGCAAGAAGCTGTACTCCAGCGATTATCTGCTTGACAGCTGAGTAAAACGGCGTGCCCGAGCAGCGGCAAACACAGCTTGAAATCGATAATTTCCTGTACTATTTAAGCACAGAAAAACGACTATCACCCAGAACAATTAGTGCCTATCGGCGCGATCTGGACTGTTTGGAAAAACATTTATCGAGCAATGGTTTAACTTCAATTATTGCAATTGATGAAAGCCATATCCGCCGCTTCATTGCCGATCAACATCGCCGCGGGCTCGGCAGTCGTTCCCTGCAGCGCCTGCTATCTGCTATCCGCAGTTTCTTCCGCTACCTGCTCCGAGAAGGAAAGGCCAACAACAACCCGGCTGTCAATATCCGCGCCCCAAAACAGCAACAACGCTTACCTGCAACCCTAGATACTGATACCCTCAACCGCCTGCTCTCTTTCACAGCAAATACCCCGATAGCGATCCGCGATAAAGCCATGCTGGAATTATTCTATTCCTCCGGATTGCGGCTTAGCGAACTTGCAAACCTTGAATGGTCAGCGCTGGATGCCCGCTCAGGGATGTTAAGGGTAACCGGTAAAGGCAATAAAACCCGCGACCTACCAGTAGGAAGAATTGCGCTTAAGGCAATGGAAAACTGGCGTCGGCAGCGGGCAGAAATCGCCGATTTTGAAGAAACTAAAATTTTTGTGAGCATGCGCGGCAATGCCATATCCGTGCGCAGCATACAACAACGGGTTGCGCACTGGGCCAGAGTGCAGGGACTGCCCCAGCGGGTCTATCCACACTTGCTCCGCCACTCTTTCGCATCCCATATGCTGGAGTCCAGCAGCGACTTACGCGCGGTTCAGGAACTGCTCGGGCATGCTGATATTGCCACCACCCAAATCTACACACACCTGGATTTCCAGCACTTGGCCAAGGTTTACGATAAAGCCCATCCTAGGGCGCGTAAAAAACCGAATAAATAAACCCTAAATATTTCTCGTAAAGGTGCAGGGAACGCAAAGAAAATCTTTTTCCTTTGAGCTTCTTTACGCGTGGGCATAAATTCCCACCCTACCGTTACAAACTCGCATTACCTGCGGTTAATAATGTCTGCATCATCGTCTTGTAAATCTGGTTTCCACACCCCATGTATTAATTCACCAACAATGAACTTAGGTTATTTCATGCAACAGTATTGCGGCACCACTATTCTTTCTGTCCGCCGAGGCAACAAAGTTGTTATCGGGGGCGATGGCCAGGTAACTCTGGGCAACACGATAATGAAATCTAATGCGCGTAAAGTTAGGCGCCTGTATAAAGAACAAATTATCGCCGGTTTTGCCGGAGCAACAGCCGATGCGTTTACTTTGTTCGAGCGTTTCGAAGGCAAGCTGGAAAAACACCATGGCCACCTCACCCGGGCAGCAGTCGAAATGGCCAAAGACTGGCGTACCGACCGCGCCTTGCGCCAGCTTGAAGCCCTGCTTTCGGTTGCCGATGAATCTACATCACTGGTAATTTCCGGTAATGGTGATGTAATTGAGCCTGAGCACGGGCTGATTGCCATTGGCTCCGGCGGCCCTTTTGCCCAAGCGGCAGCCCAGGCCTTGTTGGATAACACCGACATGGATGCAGAAACCATCGTCCGTAAAGCCCTCGGCATCGCCGCTGATATCTGTATTTATACCAACCATAACCTAGTGATTGAATCACTGGAGACTAAATAATGTCGAGCATGACACCACGGGAAATAGTCCAGGAACTGGATAAACACATCATTGGCCAGTCTGATGCCAAGCGGGCCGTTGCAATCGCCCTGCGTAACCGGTGGCGGCGGATGCAGCTACCGCTGGAACTACGCGATGAAATAACCCCGAAAAACATTCTGATGATAGGCCCAACCGGTGTCGGTAAAACTGAAATTGCGCGGCGCTTAGCCAAGCTCGCTAATGCTCCTTTTATCAAGGTTGAAGCCACTAAATTCACTGAAGTAGGTTATGTCGGCAAAGATGTAGAATCCATCATCCGTGATCTAGTTGATTCAGCGATTAAAATGGCCCGTGAACAAGCCATGGCCGCAGTGCGGTCACGCGCAGAAGATGCCGCTACCGACAGACTTCTGGATATCCTGCTACCAAAACCTAAGAACATCGGCTTTGCTAATGAACCCGAATCAAGCGATGACCGCAATGATGACCGCAGTAGTGATACACGCAAAAAATTCCGCAAAAAGCTGCTG
The DNA here is from genome assembly GCA_021648045.1 of Lysobacterales bacterium. GTDB lineage: Bacteria > Pseudomonadota > Gammaproteobacteria > Xanthomonadales > SZUA-36 > SZUA-51. Next base: position 19,762 of record JAKITM010000031.1, on the reverse strand, counting down.
GATGGCGATTTGGATGAGCGCGAAATTGAATTCGATGTTGCATCCCAGATGGGTGTCGACATCATGACCCCGCCGGGAATGGAAGAAATGGCCAGCCAATTGCAGGGTATGTTTCAGAATATGGCCACTAGCCGCTCACAGACCCGCAAGATGAAAATCTCCGAAGCCCGGCCGATTTTAATTGAAGATGAAGCCGCCAAACTGATCAACGACGAGGAAATCAAATTACAGGCGCTGGAAAATACCGAACAGAATGCCATCGTTTTTATTGACGAACTGGATAAAGTTACCAAACGCGCAGAAACCGGCGGCGGTGATATTTCCCGCGAAGGCGTGCAACGCGACCTGCTACCACTGGTAGAAGGCTGTACCGTTTCCACCCGCTATGGGATGATCAAAACCGATCATATATTGTTTATCGCATCCGGTGCGTTCCACCTTTCCAAGCCATCTGATTTAATCCCGGAGTTACAAGGCCGCCTACCAATACGGGTCGAGCTACATGCCTTAGGAGTTAAAGAGTTCACCCGTATTCTTACCGAGCCTGATGCATCATTAACTGAGCAATATCATGCATTGATGGGCACCGAAGGTGTAGCACTGGAATTTATTGATGATGGCGTGCAACGAATTGCAGAAATTGCCTACCAGGTGAATGAGACCACCGAAAACATTGGTGCCCGCCGCTTGCACACAGTAATGGAGCGATTACTCGATAATGTTTCTTATGATGCCCCTGAGCGAGACGGCGAGAAAATCAAAATTGATGCCGCCTATGTCGATCAGCACCTCAATGACCTAGCAGCTGATGAAGACCTGAGCCGGTATATTCTCTGAATTATCCTCTGCCCGGACTTCGAGCAGAGGTCTCATTCGGGGCCGTTGCATGAGTGATGCAATAACGGAAGAGTAGCGTTTAAATATTTGATGCCTACTCACCTTGTTTGAAATAAGGCATTTCCTTAATATACACATCATTTTTGGTATACGGAATCTCAATACCTTCGCTCTGAAAGAGCTTGTAGATATCCATATACAGATAGTGCATAAGACGACCGCGTAATTCCGGTTCGTCAATGAAGCACATCATTTCAAAATCAATACCGGATGCTCCAAAGCCTCGCATCCGCACTACCGGTAGCGGAAACCTGACGATATGTTCGAGATCTACCGCCACAGATTTCAGCAATTCACAGACCTTATCCACATCACTGCCATAGGCCACACTGACCTGTAAGCGAATCCGTTCCTTTACCCAGGGGCCACCGCTTTCATTTACAATGGTGGAATTGGCGATAATGGCGTTTGGTATATTTACTTCAATATCATCCCTTGTTATAAGCCGGGTTGAGCGCAAGCCAACATGGGTAACCTTGCCGCGCTCACCGCTGTCGAGGTTAATGTAATCGCCAATTTTATAGGGCGCATCGGCAATAATGGAAACCCCGGAGATTAAATTTGCTAGGGTATCTTTGGCCGCAAAACCCACAGCGATACCAACGATACCAGCCGATGCCAACCAGGCGGTTGCATTAACACCCCAGGCCCCCAGCAGCAAATAGACAGAGACCGCAACGATTAGCCCTTTCAGAACCATATTAAATAGCGGGATGGTGCGTTCTTCAATCAGGTTGAAGTGGTTTTTAATATGACTGAGAAACTCCAGGAATAAACCTACTGAACTCAAGCCAGCAAAGGTCCAGGTGAGCACAATCATTGTAATCAGAACTGTGTCCAGGCGCAGCTCCCACTGCAGTGGGAGTTGCAGAGCCGCAACCGATATCATCAGAAATACCATCAACACAGTGATGAACACAGGACGGGTCAGCAGTTTGACTAAACGGTCATCAATATCCGACTTACTACGAGTAGCTAGGCGTTCCAGAATACTGGTAAAGCCCCACTGCACCACCTTAGCGAAGATAATCCCGGTAAATAGCAACAGTAGCGCCAGCAGAATAGGATAGTCTTGTAACAGCCCCCAAAATGGTTGTGCAAATTCCGGCATGAGTTGATCAAGACTATTGAGCAACAAACTCCCATCGGAAACTTGCTCTACTACTGCCTGCTCCGGTAGCACAGCCACCTCTGAGTCAATTGTAGCTACCTGCTTAGTTGTCACTGCTTCAACCATCCTCGAACCCTATAATATTCATCGAATACTGCATAGTAACAAACTTGGGGTAAATTGGAACCTTTAGAGTGCTTGCGCTAGCTATCCTGCTGGTCTTTATAAGCGCTGGGCGCGATGCCTAGATAACACTTATCTAAGGGCAGCAGCTACTCTTTAACGAAGCTAACTTACTGGCTAAAAATCTCGATTTATATTGCATTTACCTATTAGAAATGGTATAAATACGGGCTGATTTTCATATTCATGTCCGGCGCTGTCGGGGCAAGGAATATCTAGATCAAATTCACACACGCTGCTGTTAAGTTCAGCCGGGTGCCTGCTGATGCAAAAGTCATCACAGCCGAGTAGCAATATTCTGGCCGCAGGTAAGCTGGACAGGTAGCGTGGAAGTTTAACCCTGGATTCATAAGCACTTAATGTGTGCCGAAATACGGCTGTGCACGGATCCATATTATTGAAGGAATTACAAATCATGGCAAATGTAACCATGCGTCAATTGCTCGAAGCCGGCGTTCATTTCGGCCACCAGACTCGTTACTGGAACCCCAAAATGGCACCTTATATCTTTGGTGCTCGTGGCAAGATCCACATTATCAATCTTGAAAAAACCGTACCTATGTTGAATGAGGCCATGGGCTTCATTAGTCGTCTGTCTGCTCGTCGCGGTAACATTATGTTTGTTGGCACCAAGCGTGCTGCCGGCGCAACTATTGCAGCCGAAGCACAGCGTTGCGGTATGCCTTATGTTTCACATCGCTGGTTGGGTGGCATGCTCACCAACTTCCGCACAATTCGCCAATCTGTTCGTCGCCTGAAAGCACTTGAAGAAATGCAGAAAGACGGCAGCATGGATAAACTGGTTAAAAAAGAAATCCTGCAACTGACACGCGAGCAAGACAAACTGGAACGCAGCCTTGGTGGTATCAAGGACATGAAAGGCCTTCCAGATGCACTCTTCATCATCGATATCGGGCATGAAGACATTGCCATTAAAGAAGCCAAGAAACTCGGTATTCCAGTGATTGCTGTAGTTGACACTAACTACAACCCAGAAGGCATTGACTACCCGATTGCCGGTAATGATGACGCTATCCGTGCCATCCGTATATATACCGAACTGGCAGCAGATTCAGTTCTCGAAGGACGCGCTTCCTTGCCTCACATTGGTGATAGCACGGAAGAATTCGTCGAACTGGATGCAGATGGTCGCCCGCTTGAGAAAAAAGCAACAACTAAACCGCCCAAGAAAGTCAGCAAAAAAACTGCAGTGAAGAAAGCCGCTAAAACCCCGATTGCAGAAGCTCCGGTAGAGGCAAACCCTATTAAAGAAGCTGCTACTGAAGAAGCCCCTGCCGCCGATGAAGCACCGGCTGAAGAAGTTCAGGCTGAAGAAGTTCAGGCTGAAGAAGTTCAGGCTGAAGAAGTTCAAGCTGAAACAAGCAGCGAAGTTAAAGCGGAAGCTACAGAAGAAGTAGTCGCAGAAGCTGAATCAACAAAGCCTGCTGCTAAGAAAAAAACCAGCAAGAAAAAATCCGCTAAAAAAAAGGCCAGCAAGAAAAAAACGGCTAAAAAAACTACTGAAAAAGACGACTAATATTGACCAGCAGCTAAGTCTGCCGGTTCGTCGAGCGAGTTAAATTTTAATGACAACTGGCCTTTGATTCAAAGGCCTATAACAAACGAGGTATCGTTATGGCAATTACTGCTGCAATGGTTAAAGACCTGCGCGAACGCACAGGCGCAGGCATGATGGAATGTAAAAAAGCACTGGTCGCTGCCGATGGCAGTATAGATACAGCAATCGAGAACATGCGTAAAGCCGGCATGGCTAAGGCTGATAAAAAAGCCAGCCGTGTCGCTGCAGAAGGCCTGGTTGTTGTGGCGCAGAGCGCAGATAACAAAGAAGCTGTGCTTGTGGAAATTAACAGCGAAACCGATTTTGCTGCTAAAGATGATAATTTCACGGGCTTTGTCCGCAGAGTCGCTGATGTTGCCTTGGCAGCTAACCCGAACACTGTTGAAGAGTTGCTGGCTGCAGAGTATGCAGACGGCGAAACAGTTGAAATAGCACGCCAGGCACTAATTTCAAAAATTGGTGAGAATATTCAAGTTCGACGTTTTGAGCGCATCAATACAGACGGCGTAGTAGGCGCTTATATCCACAGCGGTCGTATCGGTGTACTGGTAGAACTGCAGGGCGGCAGTAGTGAATTAGCTAAAGATATTGCCATGCATGTTGCTGCTATCAACCCGCAGTTTGTAAGTGCCGACCAGGTACCTGCTGAAATACTTGAGAAAGAAAAAGCCATTCTCATTGCCCAAGCCGAAGACTCCGGTAAGCCAGCTGATATTATCGAAAAAATGGTTGCCGGTCGGATTCGTAAATTCCTCGCCGAAATCACCCTGATGGGACAGGTGTTTGTGAAAGACTCTGAAATTACTGTAGAAAAACTACTGCAGAAACATGAAGCTAGCGTTATCAAATATACGCGACTGGCCGTGGGTGAAGGTATCGAGAAGAAAGAAGACAACTTTGCTGCAGAAGTTATGCAGCAAGTCAAAGGAGCATAAGCCGTGGCTAAGGCTGCCTATCAGCGGATTCTACTCAAACTCAGCGGTGAAGCATTGCTGGGTAATGAGAGTTACGGGATAGACCCCGTGATTATTTCCCGGATCGCAAAAGAGCTCCGGGAAATACTTGAAACTGGTGTTCAGGTAGCCATTGTTATTGGTGGTGGCAATATTTTCAGAGGCGCCGGTTTGGCAGCCTCCGGCATCGACCGGGTAACCGGCGACCATATGGGCATGCTGGCCACCGTTATCAATTCACTAGCCCTACAAGATGCACTGGAACGGGTTGGTGTTTCTGCTCGAGTTATGTCTGCCATTTCCATCAACGATGTTTGCGAGGACTATATTCGCCGTCGGGCAATTCGCCACTTGGAAAAAGGTCGGGTGGTGATTGTAGCTGCGGGTACCGGCAATCCATTCTTCACCACTGATTCGGCAGCGGCATTACGTGCCATCGAAATAGGTGCTGATCTAGTCATCAAAGCAACCAAAGTTGATGGTATTTATTCTGCCGACCCGGTAAGCAATCCAGATGCTATTCGCTACGATCAGATCAGTTACGATAAAGTAATTACAGATAAGCTGGCGGTCATGGACACCAATGCAATTGTTCTCTGCCGCGATCAAAATATGCCTATCAGGGTATTCAATATGTTTGCTGAAGGCCATCTCCAGCGCCTGGTTTGTGGCGAAGCCATTGGTACCTTAGTCAATAAGGACTGATTCCAGCACAGAATACAGCCCTATTTCTGCTACAATCTGTCATAAATCCGTGCTTTTATTGCACGGGTAACTGTATAAGCTACTTATAATCTCATTGGTTGATAGCTGATATGACCTGAGCTGAGCTAATAACTTAGGCTAATAACCAAGTAAAAAACTGGGTAAAAACATTGGGCCGCAGCCTAAACCAATCACTAGACTGACAGAGACTTCAACATGATTAACGATATCATCAAAGACGCTAAAATTCGCATGGGCAAAAGCATCGATACCCTGCGCCAGACATTAGCAAAAGTTCGCACCGGACGCGCACACCCCAGTTTGCTGGAGCATGTTACGGTTGATTATTATGGTTCCGAGGTACCCTTGAGCCAAGTGTCCAATATTATTGTTGAAGACGCCCGTATGCTCAGCTTAATTCCTTGGGAAAAATCCATGGTTGGGCCGATTGAAAAAGCCATTATGAAATCCGATCTTGGGCTGAATCCAGCAACTTCCGGAACTAATATCCGCATTCCTTTACCGGCGCTAACCGAAGAACGGCGACGCGAGCTCGGAAAAGTTGTCCACAATGATGGGGAAAACTGTAAAATCGCTATCCGTAATATCCGTCGCGATGCGAATAATCATATAAAAGACTTACTCAAATCAAAGGATATATCCGAAGATGAAGAACGCCGCGCGGAAACCCAGGTACAGGCGGTAACTGATGAGTTTGTTGATCAAGTAGATAAAATCGTTGCGGTTAAAGAAAAAGAGTTGCTGGAAATCTAGCTGCTTGCAGGTTTTAATTTAGCTGAGAAATGAAAATATATCAATGAATAACAATAACCTACCACAGCATCTTGCCATCATCATGGATGGCAACGGGCGCTGGGCAGCCCGTCAGGGGCAACCCAGAGGGCTTGGCCACCGTGCCGGCCGTAAAGCGCTGCGGGAAGTTGTTGAGCATGTTTCAGGACTGGGTATTCCGATACTGACGGTGTTTGCCTTCAGCAGTGAAAACTGGCAACGCCCGACTGCCGAAGTACAGCTATTACTGGAGCTCTTCAAGCGAGCACTAAGCCGCGAAGTTCGAGAATTGCATGAAAGCAATATCGGCATTCGTTTTATTGGCGATTGTTCACGCTTCAGCACTAAGCTCCAGAATAAAATGCGCGAAGCTGAACTTCTAACTGCCAATAATGACGGCTTACAATTAAATATCGCTGTTAATTACGGCGGACGCTGGGATATCACTCAGGCCGCGCGGCAATTGGCATTGAAGGTTGCTGCCGGCGATCTTCAGCCAGAACAAATTGACGAAGCCGTTTTCTCAAAAGAATTATCACTGGCTGATGGCCCTGCCCCTGATTTACTCATCCGTACCGGTGGCGAACAACGCATCAGCAATTTTCTACTCTGGCAACTGGCCTATTGTGAAATCTATTTCACAGATACTTTGTGGCCGGATTTTAATGCGGAAAACCTGAATTTGGCACTGCTCGAATACAGCCGCAGGCAACGGCGTTTCGGCACCACCCCGCTACAAGCCGCCGAACGGGCACAGAGTGTTTAAGACCAGAGTTATTACTGCACTGGTTTTATTGCCAGTTTTCCTTTTTCTATTGTTCGGGCTTTCAGCGCAAGCATTTTCTCTGTTTTTCGGCGTGCTAATGCTGATAGGCGGTTGGGAATACTCGCGCCTGTGTGGCCTCGTATCCATCCCGCGCCGCCTACTATATCTATCCATTCTGGTGATATTACTGATTTACCTGGCAAGCAATAACGGTAACAACCCGCTGGCTGATATTGTCAACGGAATCAGTCTTAACCCTGACCTCAATTACTTCTTTATGGGTCTCTGGTTATTAGCTTTAGTTCGCTTACTCAGTTGGCAACCAGCAGCTAAAGACTCCAGCCCGAGTCTGGCAAATATCAGTATTAATAGCAGCCTTAGCATTCTTCTGCTGGCTGGGGCCTGGTATGCCATTAGCCGCTTACGCTTTCTGGAAATGGGAGAATGGTGGGTATTATCCTTATTTTTCATCGTCTGGGCAGCCGATATAGGCGCTTATCTGTGTGGCAAGCAATTCGGGAAAAGCCGACTTGCGCCCCTTATTAGCCCAGGAAAAACTCGCGCTGGTGTCTACGGTGGGGTGATTTTATCACTGCTGATTGGCTGGCTATTTATTCACCTGGCACCGATCCATGTTGTGGCACTACCCTTCTATTTACTCGGGGTACTGGCTCTCAGCCTTATTTCAGTGATTGGCGACCTCTACGTAAGCATGCATAAGCGCAGCACTGGCATCAAAGATAGCGGCCACCTATTTCCCGGCCACGGCGGTATTCTCGACCGGCTTGACAGCACTATTGCTACCGCACCTTTTTATCTGGCCTTATTGGCTTGCCTACCGCAATCCCCTTAAAGCAATAAGATAATACAATTCGCATAATAATTGCGGTATTAACATAAAAACCCTGTAAAATACACAATCGGAGTAGCGAGCGCCGCGAGTGTTCCTGTGCCATATTTTTCAGTGATGGATGTTATGACAGACTTTTTTGGCTCAATAATCTGGTTGATCGTCGCCCTTGGGGTATTGGTCACCTTCCACGAATTCGGACACTATTGGGTGGCCCGAAAAATGGGAGTGAAGGTTTTGCGCTTTTCTGTCGGCTTCGGCAAGATATTGTGGCGACGAACAGATAAACACGGCACTGAGTTTGTCATTGCAGCATTACCGCTTGGTGGTTATGTAAAATTCCTCGATGAGCGCGACGCAGATGTCTCCGTAACAGACCAGGGCTTCGCTTTTAACCGCAAATCTGTGGGTCAAAAAATCGCTATCGTTGCCGCCGGCCCTATATTCAACCTGATTCTGGCTGTTGTGGCGTTCTGGATTATGTTTATGGTGGGTATTCCCGAATTACGCCCGGTAATGGGCCAGGTCGATGGAGTCGCTGCCACTGCGGGAATTCAACCAGGCGATACCTTTGTTAGTGTAAATGGTGAACCCACTATCACACTGTCACACACTCGGCTTGCCCTGATCGGCCCAGCGCTTGACCGTAGCGACATCCCTGTTGTTGTAAAAGATGCCAACGGTATTGAGTCTACACATATCCTCCCTCTCAGCCGACTGGATGACAGCTTTGAGGAAGAAAACCTGCTGGCCGGTATTGGACTTGCCCTCTGGCGCCCGCAACGAGACGCTGTAATTGATCAAGTAAGCCCAGATTCACCGGCTGCGTTGGCCGGGCTAAGAAAAAACGATGAGATCACAAGTATTGCCGGCCAAGCGGTAACTGACTGGGGCTATATTGGCCCATTGATCGCTCAGCATGGCTCTGCTGATAAGGATTTGGTTATCGAAATCCGCCGCGATAGTCAGCTTCAACAATTACTTTTAAAACCTATTTTATCGACAGATACCGGTCAGAAAAGGTTAATCATCGGCATTTCCGCAGCGCCTCTGGATGCTGGGCAACGGCAACAGCTTGAACATATCTGGATGCAATTACGCTACCCTCCGGTTGAGGCTTTCGGCCGGGCAGTTAATGAAACCTGGCGTTTGACCTCCGTAACTCTAGGCATGCTGGGTAGAATGATTACCGGAACAGCCTCGCTAAAAAACATATCCGGACCCATCACAATTGCCAAGGCTGCAAATCAGTCGGCTAAAATGGGCGTGAGTTCATTTCTGTTTTTTCTTGGGCTTATCAGCCTAAGCCTCGGTATTCTTAACCTGCTGCCGATACCCGTACTGGATGGCGGCCACCTGATGTATTACCTGGTTGAAATAGTAAAAGGAAGCCCGGTTTCGGAACAAACCCAGGTAGCAGGGCAATATTTCGGCCTGCTGATTCTCGCCGGCCTAATGAGCCTGGCATTTTTTAACGATATTTTACGGCTGTTCAATTAAACTGCCCCATGATTCTGTCCTGATATATAAATAATATGAAAAAAATAATTCTCAGCATATTTTTCCTGATTTTTAGTTGCTCGACACTCTCAGCAAGTACTGAGTTTGTTATTAGCGACATTCGCGTGGAAGGCCTGCAACGGATTACCGAGGGCACGGTATTTAATTACCTGCCACTGGAAACCGATGACCGGCTGACAGCTTTTAACACCCGTTCTGCGATACGGGAGTTATATAAAACCGGCTTCTTCGAAGATATCCAACTTAGCCACGAAGGCACCATTCTTATTATTACCGTTAAGGAAAGACCCGCTATTTCTGAAATTGATATTTCCGGCAATAAAGCCCTAAAAACAGATGACCTGATGGTGGCTCTGCGTGATATTGGCTTATCGGAAGGTGACACATTCGATCAACTGGCGCTTGACCGAGTACAGCAGGAGCTGGTTAAACAGTACTATTCACAGGGTAAATATGCTGTAAAAGTCAGCAGCACAGTGAGCCAGCTTGACCGCAACCGGGTAAGGGTTAGCATTAATATGGATGAGGGCAAAAATGCCCGCGTGCGTCATCTTAATATTGTTGGCAACACCTTATTTACTGAAAAAGAACTACGCGAATCATTCGAAACATCCACTTCCAACTGGACTAGCTTTTGGACAAAAGACGACCAGTACGCCCGCGAAAAACTCAGTGGTGATACCGAAAAACTCCGTTCCTATTATCAAGATCGCGGTTATGTTGATTTTGACATCGAATCAACTCAGGTTTCCATCAGCCCGAACAAACGAGACATCTATGTCACCGCCAACATCCACGAAGGCGAGCAATACACCATTAGTGAAGTCAAACTGGCAGGCGACATGGTTGTTCAAGAGGCTACCCTGCGGCGCTTAGTTATGACCAATGATGGCGATATTTTCTCCCGTTCACGAATGGAAAGAAGTGTTGAAAACATCAATGCCATTCTCGCCAATGTCGGCTATGCTTTTGCTAATGTTACTCCTTCACCGGCAATCGACCGGGAAAACCGTACCGTTAGCATTACCTATTTTGTTGACCCTGGTAAACGCGTATATGTGCGCCGGGTTCTGTTTGCGGGTAACACCAAGACCAAAGATGAAGTTCTACGCCGGGAATTACGCCAGTTTGAAGGCGCTTGGTTTTCTCAAGCATCAGTTGACCGCACCAAAATTAGATTGCAGCGACTAACTTATTTCGATGAAGTTAATATAGAAACGCCCCAGGTACCTGGCAGCGAAGACCAGATAGATGTTATCGTCAATGTAAAAGAGCGCCCTTCTGGTAGCTTTTCTGCAGGGCTAGGTTTCTCACAGGTACAAGGCTTGATTCTGTCTCTCTCCATTAATCAGGATAACTTCCTTGGCAGTGGTAATAAAGTCGGCATGTCGATCAGCAGCAGCTCTATTCTCAAACAAATTAATCTGTCATATACCAATCCATACTGGACCGATAATGGCATCAGTCGCGGCTTCTTCGCCCGCTATAGCGACTTCGATCAGCGTCAGGCTAATATTGCTTCATTTACCTCCAGCGAAGGTGCCCTTGGGGTGAATTTCGGCTTCCCGGTATCTGAAGTGGATTATGTCGGCGCCGGCTTGTCTTACCGCGATACCAGCCTGAATATCGGCTCGATCAGCTGTATAGCATTCGACCCGGAAAATCCGTTAGTTTGTACGGGATTCGGGCTGGTGCCGATTCCCGGCGACCCTTTGTCTAACTCGCTGGATGCGAATGGTAACGGCATACTTGAAGACAATGAACGGGAACTGCAAACTATTCAAGGTGATATAAACTGGTCGCGAGATTCACGCGATCATTTTCTCAACCCGAACCGCGGCTCATTGCACCGGCTGAGTGTAGAAGTCGCTATTCCAGGCAGTTCGCGTGAATATTACAAACTTAATTATAGGTTTGCTAAATACCTACCAATCTGGCGCTCCTTGATATTTGCTATAAAAGGTAATATCGGCTACGGCCAGGCTTATGACAATTACGATAGAGAACTCGCTTATACTCCGGGTCCACCGCAAATTCTTGGCGGTGATTGTGATATTGAAGATGTCGTGACCCTGGACAGTGGCCTGCCCTTCTGGGAGCATTTCTATGCAGGCGGCGTGCGTGATGTGCGTGGCTTTAATGACAACACGCTGGGCCCTAAAGATCAGTTTTGTCGAGCCGTTGGCGGTGACTTTAAAACTACCGGCACGCTTGAGTTGGCCTTTCCTACCCCATTCCTCGGCGGCAGAGGCGGTACTAGGCTAGCACTGTTTCTGGATGTTGGTAATGCCTTCGAAAATATCAGCGCATGGGATGCTGATCGCCTACGCGCCTCAGCGGGAATATCAATGACCTGGCAGGCACCCGTAGGGCCTATCATTATTAACCTGGCCTACCCAATCATTGATAAACCGGGTGATGACACAGAAACCTTGCAATTCTCCTTCGGCGCCGGGTTCTAGAGGGCCGCTGTTTGGGTGGCTTACTGACAAGAGTACTTTTGATCCTGGGCCTGGCGACGGGTATCTTGGGGTCAGCGCTTGTCTATGCGCAAGCAAACCCTGAGAACCCAGAAGGCTCATCCGTAGTAGCTGTAATGGCGCAAAAAACCGCCTATGCTAATATGAAAATGATACTCGACAATGCCCCCCAGATTATTGCCGGCAGAGATGTTATCGACAGAGAGTTTCGCCCGCGTAACAACGCAGTAACCGCAGATGAAAAAAGACTTGGCGCAATACAAGAACGCCTGAATAGTGATTTGGATAGTGTTACCCGGGCACAGCTTGATCGTGATATTCGCAGCCTGAACCGGGCCATTATACGGCGCAAGGAAGATCTGATTGAGGAAATCAATTTCCGTCGTAATGAAATAGAAAACGGGGTGAGAGAAACCCTGGAACTGGCCATCCGCATAGTCGCAGAACAACAAGGCTTCGATATGGTACTAACCGATCCTGTGGTGCTTTACCACAGTCAAAGAATTGATCTCACCAGCGCCATTTTAAAACAACTACGGCTCGAATATGAAGCTGACCAGCAGGAACAGACCAGCCGCTGATATGGCAGCCTCATTTTCACTAGCGCAACTGGCAGAGCACTGCTCTGTAAAATACAGAGGTGCTGCTGACACCTGTATTGAAAAAATCGCCACACTTAAATCAGCTAATGCGGATGCATTGAGCTTTCTTGCTAACCCGGCATATCTTAAGGATCTGGCAAATACCCGCGCCGGTATTGTTATACTCTCAGCTGAAAACCTCGATAACTATCAGGGAGCCGTTTTAATCAGCGCTAACCCGCAGCTGGATTATGCCCGTATTGCCAACTTGATCTACAAAGTTGATCGGTCTCAAGCATTTATTCACCCTCAGGCAAGCATTGACCCAGACACTAGCATCGGCAGTGGCGTTTCTATCGCCGCTGGCGTGGTGGTCGAGGCAGGTGTCAGCATTGGCAATGACTGCCGTATTCATGCTAACGCCACTCTTTGCCATGGGGTAAGCCTGGGTGAGCGGGTAATTGTCCACTCTGGTGCGGTCATCGGTGCGGATGGGTTTGGCCTGGCATTTGATCAAGATCACTGGCTAAAAATCCCACAACTGGGCAGTGTTGTCATTGGTGATGATTGTGAAATTGGCGCCAATACCACTATCGACCGAGGCGCAATTGAAGATACCGTGTTGGAAAATGATGTGCGCTTAGATAACCTGGTACAAGTTGCCCACAATGTTAAAATCGGCGCGCATACTGCAATGGCAGGTTGCTCTGGAGTTGCAGGCAGCACAACCATCGGCAAATACTGTATGATTGCCGGCGCTAGCGGGGTTGGCGGGCATATTGAAATTGCCGATCATGTCACCATAACTGCCATGAGTATGGTTAACAAATCCATCCTTGAGCCCGGTTATTATGGTTCAGGGGTTGAAGCTCAGCCGCATAGCGAATGGCGTAAAAACCTGGCGCGTTTACGGCATCTGGACAAAACCATAAAAAAATTACTTCAAAGAAAAAGAGATAAATAACCATGACTGATTTCCAACCTTTACCGATAGAGAAAATCAAAGAATACCTGCCGCATCGGTACCCCTTCCTGTTAATTGATCGGGTAATCGATCACCAGAGTGGTGAGTTGCCCAGTATTACTGCAATAAAGAATGTCACTCATAACGAACCATTTTTTCAAGGACACTTCCCAGACCACCCAGTAATGCCCGGGGTATTAATTATCGAAGCCATGGCACAAGCAGCCGGGGTGCTTGCCAACTTGGAAGAGCAAACTGCAGGCAGTGGCAAAGTCATTTACATGGCCAAAGTCGATAAAGTAAAGTTCACCAAGCTGGTAGTCCCTGGAGACCAACTGATACTCAAGGCTGTTCAGAAACGAATTAAAATGGGCATGGGGCTATATTCCTGTGAGGCCTTTGTAGATGGCAAAAAAGCTGCTTGCGCTGAAATTCTGTGTGCGGAAAAAAGAGACTGAAAATGAAACCTAGAATTCACCCAACCGCCCTGATTGATCCCAAAGCAGAACTGGCAGATGATGTTGAAGTTGGGGCTTTTAGTATTATTGAATCCAGCGTAAAGATTGACAGTGGTTGCCGCATTGGCCCCCATGTGATCTTGAATGGACGCACCACACTGGGTAAAAACAATCGAATTTTCCAGTTCGCATCTATTGGCGAAGAACCTCAAGATAAAAAATATGCCGGCGAAGATACAGCCCTGATCATGGGCGATAATAACACCATACGCGAGCTTTGCACTTTCAGTCGGGGTACCTCAGAACATGTCGGTGGTACTGGTGTCACCCGTATCGGTAATGACAACTGGATTATGGCCTGCGTGCATATTGCCCACGACTGCAACCTGGGTAATAACATTATAATGGCCAATAATGCATCACTGGCAGGGCATGTCACAGTAGAGGACTGGGCAATCTTATCCGGTTATTCGCTGATTCACCAATTTTGCTCTGTCGGTGCACATAGCTTTACTTCATTCGCATCGCATGTAAACCAGAGTATTCCACCTTATGTTGTGGTTTCCGGTGAAAAAGCTAAAACCAAGGGCGTTAATACCGAAGGTTTACGCCGTAGAGGCTATACTCCGGAACAAATACAACAGGTGCGACGCGCCTATAAAATCCTTTATCGATCCGAATTACGGCTGGAGGATGCGCGCGATAAACTCTCGGAAATGGCTGCAGATTCTCCTGAAATTGAGGTTCTTGTAGACTTCCTGAAAAAAATTGACCGACCTATTATTCGCTAGGCCGCTGAACCAATGAGCTCCCGTCTTCGTATAGCCATGGTAGCCGGTGAAGCCTCCGGAGATCAGCTGGCGGCGGGACTAATTAAAGAACTAAAACAAAGCTATCCCGACTGCCACATTATGGGAGTTGCAGGCCCGGCAATGCAGGCCGCCGGTTGTGAGGTTTGGTTTGACAGCGAAGATCTTGCGGTCATGGGCCTCGCTGAAGTTTTACGCCACCTGCCCCGCATTTTCTCACTCAGACGGCAATTACTTAAACGCTTGGAAGAGAATCCACCCGATCTTTTTATTGGAATTGATGCACCAGATTTCAATCTTGGACTGGAAAAGAAACTCAAGGCAAAAGGGATTAAAACGGTACATTATGTCAGCCCGTCTGTGTGGGCATGGCGGCAGAAACGGGTGAAAAAAATCCATCAATCGGTTGACCGAATGCTCACGCTGTTTCCCTTTGAACCGGAATTTTATCGCCAACACGGCGTAGATGCTCGCTTCGTCGGCCACCCAATGGCGGATGAAATACCCCTGCAATCTGATCCCATTAAAGCCTGCACAGCCTTGGGCCTTAAGTGCGATTCCAGCAATAACCCACGCTATATAGCATTACTGCCAGGCAGTCGTACAAGTGAAGTCGAACGACTGGGTGACACCATGCTTGCAGCAGCACAAACTATTTATTCTGCTCACCCAGAGTGTCATTTTCTGGTGCCATTGGCAAACCCAAAACTCACGGCTATCTTCAAGAAAATGCTACCCGAGAAACTACCTGTAACTTGCTTTGATGGGCAAATGCGTAATATTGTTGCAGCTAGCAATGTTGTACTGGTAGCTTCCGGTACAGCCACGCTCGAAACCTTGCTGATCGGGCGGCCAATGGTAGTTTGTTACAAGCTTGCTGGCTTTACCTACTTTATCGCCCGCAGTTTTAAGTTGATTAAAAGCGCATATTTTTCACTACCTAACATTCTCGCTGGAAAAAAGCTGGTACCGGAATTTGTTCAAGATCAAGCCAGTCCGGAAAATTTGGCAAACGCAGTCTTAGACTGGCTGGAGCACCCTGAAAAACAACAACAGGCTAAACAGGAATTCCACAACATCCATTTACAACTCAGGCAAGATGCCAGTAAAAATGCCGTCACTGCCATCCACGACCTACTAACTTGAATGATCCAAATTCAAATCCTGTGACCGCAGGTGTCGACGAAGCCGGGCGTGGGCCCTTAGCCGGGCCAGTGAGTGTTGCCGCCGTGATCCTTAATCCTGACAGGCCCATTACAGGGCTCAATGATTCTAAAAAACTCACAGCTCAACGACGCGAATTACTGTTTGATATTATTTGTGACCAGGCTTTGGCCTGGAACATTATTCAAATTGAAATGGCCATCATCGACCGTATCAACATCCTCCAGGCCACCCTACTGGGAATGCAAAAAGCAGTCGCTGGATTAAGTCTTATACCTGAGTTGGTTTTGGTGGATGGCAACCGTTGCCCTGATTTCGGCCTACCGGCTAACGCAATCATTGGCGGTGATGCTACTGAAGCCGCGATCAGTGCAGCCTCCATTCTGGCAAAAGTCAGTCGGGATCGCTATATGCTGAAACAGCACCAAAACTGGCCACAATATGGCTTCGATAAAAACAAAGGTTACCCAACTGCTATTCATAGAGCCGCTTTGGAAGAGCACGGCCCCTGCCCTTTGCATCGGTATTCATTTGCGCCCGTACAACGCGCACTGGCCTCCAAGGGAAAATAGTAGCTCAAAAACCTACTGTACAGAACATGCTAGTTAGTGTTCATCCATAAACGCTAAGCATTTGAAATAAATGAAGATTACGCAGAACACGAGATCGGCATGGAATTAAAGTCGATGTCAGGATGGCTCGCTACACTGGTGCCGGCGGCCATAGCCCAGCGGGCTGTCATAGCTGGTCTGGCTATCATAACGGCGGGTGATATTAATGGGGTAAATACCGCGGGCTGAAAGATCGCCATAGCGCAGGCGCTCGGCACCGGATAAATATGAAACCGGCTTATTCGATCCTGGGTCATCACAGCACATGGTTTTGCTATCGCAATCTGGTGGCGGTGGTTTACCGCCACCACCAGTGCTGGTTCCACCAAAGTCATGCGCCCATAATGGTGAAAATATCAATAGGCCAAATACAAGGATGAGTTTTTGGGTATAACTTGAGAGGCTTGGGTGGGTGGTTGGTATAATTTTCTTTTTTCTAGGTGACCTGCACCTACCCCCCTGTTTCTTTCATGGATCTTATTCTCCCCTAGATTAGGGAAAAATCTATACTCTCAAGGTAGCTCATCACACCAAGGGTTCAATATATCAACACCTGTGGAAGTAAAGTCATTTATATTCCTTGTAACGACTGTCATGCCATGAACTATTGCAGTCGCTGCTATTATAGCATCTCGATCTGACCGAGGATTTGGCACATGCAGTTTCGCACAACGCTGCGCTACGGCTATATCGAAGACCAGAGTTCGGTCAGAGAATGTTGGTAAAACATGAGAATTAAGCCAGGAACGAAGTACTGCGCCTTGCACAGGGTCTCCTCGCTCAACCAAAAGTATTCCAGTTTCAAGCTCTAAAACTGTAATAACCGATAAAAATAGTTTTGTTGCTGAAACACTATTTGCCCAATTAATAACATTTTTGTTTGCTTTACCAGACTTTGCCTTCCTCAACTCAGAGATGATATTGGTATCAAGCAGATACATTATTGGAAGTTCGCGGGCTGATACAGCTCTTTTTTCAACTCTGGTACCTCAAATTCAATTTCCGCCGCCTCTGGCATTGCAAGTAATTCAACAATACTTTCTTTCTCGTCCGTTATATTATGATACTCCTCTATTGTTAACAAAACATGTGCGGTACAGCCCCGATCAGTAATAAATACGGGGCCGGATAAAGCAGCTCGTTTTGCTTTGCTTACATCATGGTTAAGCTCTCTACTGGATATTGTTGTAATGCGCATAGCAAGTGGACTCACCTAATAAATACAGATGTAGGTAAGTTACTACATTACCCATATCGTTGCAAGTGGAAATATTAATCGACGCCGCATTCTGTGAAAAATATAAACTATGCCGTTACATGCTAAAACAAGGTCAGAGCTGATAAAACTGGTACCATATGGTTTGCTGGTGACTAAAGCATGGCTTGTGAAGCATGGCCTTACGCGACAAAACATTGATAATCTAGTCAAAGCTAGGCAACTGATACCCTTATGCTCAGGCGTTTATCAGCGCCCCTGTTATTCTTTATCTTCCTGACAACCACCTCTAACAGTAACATGATACAAAGCTCCGGCAAATTCTATCCGTAATGGTCTTGTCATATCATTAAAGCATGTGTTTAATATGCACAATACAAGACCTGACCCCGTTATTGCACTATTGCACTAGCAGCTTCCGGCAAGCGATAGCGCAATACTTTTTCTTCTGCATCCCAGCTGATATCAGTAATGGTTACATCCTATCATAATGCTCTGGCTCAATATCTTTAATTTTTGAGAGTACATTTTGAAGTTTCTTTTTACTTCCTTTTTCTGCTCTTTCTTTCAAGTACTCTTCAGTAATGAGCGCAGACATTTTCTCAGCTAATGCAGTAGCAACAAATTGATTTATTGATATTTTATCTTCTTTTGCCAATTTCCTTACACTTTCATGAAGGGAGTCAGGCAACCTTAAACTAATTGTACTCATGATAACTCTCCTATAATACGCAGTAGCTCTTGTGGTGTTATGACCTTTACTTTAAATTTTTTTGCACCTAAAAAATCTCGAATATTATAAGTGACTATATATTTACTCTCAGATTCCACTGCTAATTCCAATACAAAGTCATCATTCGGGTCTTTTAGGTTTGGACGCCATAGAAAATGTACTTTTCGATGCTTTCCAATGGTACACATAAAATCTATTACATCATCTATATCTTGATATGTCAGACCTATTGCTCGTGACATTCTTTTTGCAACGGCCTCATATTCAAGAACAAGAGGCACAGATAGATTGAACTTAAATTTAGAGCTATCAATTAATGATAAGAGCTTATAAGAAGCTCCATTCTTCGAGCGTAGAGCCGAAATAAATACACATGTGTCTATCACAATAGAGACTTTCATTCTGGTATTATATTCAATACCACAACGAAGTCAATGATTGGTCTGTTTTAGGGCGTAATGTTTAAATAAGTCACAACCTGCCAGCCTGTGGACAGGCGCATATCACGGTAACAAAATTCACAGCCTTGTATTTCGAGAATACATGTTACAATTACTTCATTTAGCAATTGGAGCAAGGCAATGGCCTTATCAGTTACAAAAAATAAACTAATAAACGAAATTAACCTGTTACCAGAAGATAAGCTAGGGGAAGTATACAACTTCATCCATTATTTTCGCTTGGGTACAGAAAAGACAAACAAAAGTGATAATAATATATTGTCCTTCTCTGGTTCATGGGAAGACATGGATGATGAAAAATTTGATGATTATTTATCAGATATATCAGAAAGACGAAACAAAGCATTTAGTAGCAGAGGTCGTTAATGAAACCAGCGTTGATAGATACGGATATTTTATCAATATTTTTAAAAGGAAATACCAAGGTTAAAGGGAAATTCAAGAACTACCTAGGAACCTATAATGCCATTAATTTCAGTATCATCAGCTATTATGAAATTTTAAGTGGCTTAAAACATAAAGATGCAAACAAGCAAATTAACATTTTTCTTGAGTTTGCATCAATCAATATCATTCTTCCCCTCACCATGCAGTCATCCGAAAACTCAGCGGTGATATATGCTGACCTAAGGAAGAAGGGAACACCTGTAGGTGATATTGATCTTTTAATAGCGGGTATTGCTTGTTATTTCCCAAACTCCAACCATAAGATACAGCACTTTCCAACCAATTTACAATCGTAATTCCTTTGAGTGCTTATAACGGTAATTTTGTAAAGTAAATTTCCGCATGAAAATTCTGCTTGCTGATTTTCTCAAATATTGTTACATAGTCAGAATGCAGCGATTTTTTACCGACTTTGAATCAATTGACAAGTTTACCCTTTCTCTCGATTTCCATCAAAATAAATTAAAATGCAGCCATTGCT
>JAKITM010000149.1 GCA_021648045.1 Lysobacterales bacterium | reverse complement strand
AACAGCTAATGTCGAAAAATAAAAACCATCTGCCAGAGTCCGTCTTACGCCGCCAACGCGCTCGTCGCCGTGCTGTCCAAGGTGTCTACCAGTGGCAAATGACTGGGACCGGCAGCCGCGATATTGTGGCCCAGTTTAATGACGAACAGGATATGTCGAACATCGATAGTGAACTGTTTGTGTTCCTGCTGAGCAAGGTAATCAGCCAGCATGCAGAACTGGATGAAAAACTACAGCCGTTTCTCGACCGCCCGCTTAGTCAGGTGGATGAAACTGAATGCGCAATCTTACGAATTGCCGCAGTTGAACTGTTATATTCTATCGAGGTTCCAGCCAAGGTAGTGTTAAACGAAGCGATTGAACTCGCCCATCGTTTTGGAGCCGAGCAAAGTCACAGTTTTATCAATGCTGTGCTCGATAAAGCCGTGGCCGATTGGCGTCAACTGGAAATGGATGCCGATAATAAATCTAATAAACCTGAAAAACCTGCCCTCGAAGCAACAAAAAAACCTGAAAGTTAGAGCCACACTGAATGGCAAGCACAGACAATGAAACTGATCTGATAGCACTCATAGCTGCCAATCAACTACAGCAGCCAGATACCGATAATCTAATTCTCGGGATAGGTGATGATGCCGCGATCATCAGAGTTTCAGAAAATTATGACTTGGTAAGCTGCACCGATACGCTGGTTGCCGGGGTGCATTTTCCCCTACAAACCAGCGCCTATGATATTGGTTGGAAATCTTTGGCCGTCAATATAAGCGACCTCGCTGCGATGGCAGCCACCCCTCGGTTCGCTCAATTGGCTCTTACCCTGCCAACTGCAGATATAAACTGGTTGCGAGAGTTTTTGGCTGGTTGGCAGGCTCTCGCTAGTGAATATAACATTGGTTTAATCGGCGGCGATACCACCCGGGGACCATTAAGTATTACGGTCCAGGCCATGGGAGAAATTCCACAGGGACAGGCGCTGTTGCGTGGGCGTGCAAAGCTAGGCGATGTTCTCGTTGTTAGTGGCGATCTTGGTAGTGCAGCACGGGCTCTGCAACAATTACAGGCCGGTGAAGCGATGGATTCTGAGTTAGCGCTTGAACTGAATCGACCACAACCCAGAGTGGCTCTGGGTCAAGCATTACACGGCCTGGCCAGTTCCGCAATCGACCTTTCCGACGGTTTAGCCCTCGATGCGCAACGCTTAATGGCGGGCAGCGGACTGGGTGCCAAAATCCAATTGCAGCAATTACCCCTAAAATCTACGCTGGCCGCATTGTCACAATCACAGCGTTATTCGTTGGCGGTAAGCGGTGGCGATGATTATGAGTTACTTTTTACTCTTCCGGCAGAACTACAAAACCGCCTAGCGGAAATTTCCAGCGCTGCCAATATCAGCCTTACGGTGATTGGCGAAATACAGGCAAATCCTGTCGTTGAGTTGTTGGCCGATGATGGTGGTCTATTCACCCCGAGTTTTAAGGCCTATGAGCATTTTAATGAAAACCGCTGAACCCTCCAGAGAGAAATTACGCGAAGTAGCACTGACTTCCCCGGTCGGTTTTTTAGCCTTCGGTTTTGGTAGTGGCTTAGCCCCAAAAGCCCCAGGTACATTCGGTACACTTGCCGCCGTACCCTTTGTGCCCTTGTTATTGGCGCTGCCATTGGTCTGGCAGCTTGTCGCTGTGGCGACGGCTTTAATTACTGGTGTGTGGATATGTGAAGTTGCCTCAAAACGGCTGGGCGCACATGATCACGGGGGTATAGTTTGGGATGAAATCGCCGCTTATTGGCTGTGTGTGCTTTTTATTCCCTATCAATGGCCCTGGCTGCTGGCCGCTTTTGTCATCTTCCGGTTTTTCGATATTATCAAACCCTGGCCGATTGGCTGGGCAGATAAAAAAGTATCCGGTGGTCTCGGCATCATGCTTGATGATGTTCTTGCGGCGATCTGGACAATTGCTATTTTACGCCTAGGGATGTATTACTTGAGCTAATCAGTGTGGGTAGACGATCGAGGTTGAAATAATGTCTTCCCAAAAAATGGGCATGTCAGGTAGGTTGTTAATTCTTACTGACTCAGATCAAGCTTTCCAGCATTAACAGATGCCAAAATGGACCAACCCGAGTATTATGCTTATATGAGTAATGAGTTTTGAGGGATAGTTAATGCAATCACTTACAGAAATATTATTTACCAGCTGGATCGGAATATTTGTTATTGTCGGTAGTGTATTTATGTTTGGTATGGCTTTCTGGTTTCATTTTTGGATAAAAAATAATATCGCCAGAGAAGAAGCCGAAATAGCCCGAAAAGAACAACTGGCACAATCTCAGCCCACAGAAAGCAGGCCCCCTACAGGTTAATAATCTATGTCTCACCCACTAAATGCTGCCAAGCTTGCTGGTATTTAGCTGTGGTTGCCTGAATAATTTCTGCGGGTACTTTCGGCCCTGGTGCAGTTTTATCCCAGTCCAGGGTTTCCAGATAGTCGCGGATAAACTGTTTGTCGTAACTGGGTGGTGAGATGCCGGCGCGGTAGTCTTTGAGTGACCAAAAGCGGGATGAGTCAGGTGTTAGCATTTCGTCAATAATGCGCAACTTGCCGTTGTTATCCAAGCCAAATTCAAATTTTGTATCCGCAATAATAATGCCACGACTACGGGCAAATTCTGCA
The DNA here is from genome assembly GCA_021648045.1 of Lysobacterales bacterium. GTDB lineage: Bacteria > Pseudomonadota > Gammaproteobacteria > Xanthomonadales > SZUA-36 > SZUA-51. The sequence goes on along the minus strand of JAKITM010000149.1, from coordinate 1,245 downwards.
GCGCGGGTGTAGATGTTCAAGCTGGCATCACGGACTTGTTGCGCCAGTTCTGCGCCGATTCGATTTTCCATTTCAGCAAAGCTGATATTCATATCGTGGTCACCGGCAGCAGCTTTGGTTGATGGGGTAAACACGGGCTCTGGGAGCTTTTCCGCCAGTTGTAAGCCGGCTGGTAAACGAACCCCGGAGACTTGCCCGGTTTGCTGGTAGTCTTTCCAGCCCGAGCCAATAATATAACCCCGTACTATGGCTTCAACCGGCAGAGGCTTCATCCTCCGGACTATTACAGCACGGCCTTCTAGACGGGCCGCCAATTCGCTATCACCCAGCACTTCGCTAAGGTTACCTTCTAGGCAATGGTTTGGCATTAAAGCTGCGGTGTAGTTAAACCAGAAATTAGAAATTCGCGTGAGGATTTCGCCTTTACCCGGTATTGGCTCAGGCAGAACCACATCGTATGCCGACAGGCGGTCACTGGCTATAATCAGCAGGCGTTCAGCATCAATTTCGAAAACATCGCGAACTTTACCCTGATAGAGTAGGGGTAGGCTGCTTATCCATTCAGTTTTATAGGCACTATTTTCCACAGCAAGCTCCAAATGTAGGCCAGGGCTTTATGCCTACAGGTTGCGGAAATAATTTTCCGCCAAGGATAAATAATCAAGTTTATCCCTAGCCATTTATTATAGAATAAGCGCTCAATGAAGTGTGTGAAAAACATCAACCGGAGCGCTGGTTTTGTTCAATAGCGGTCACTGGATCGGAAAAATCATCGGCTTTGCTATCGGCATGGCCAAAGGCGGCCTGCCGGGCGCGATTTTTGGTGCCTTTTTAGGACACCTGTTTGACTCATGGCGTGCCGGAAACAGTCAAGCTAAGGGAATACAGACTTCATTTTTCAGCAATCTGTTTGCCACCCTCGGGCATCTGGCCAAGGCTGATGGCCATGTGTCACAAGCTGAAATCAACCAGATAGATCAGTTGATGCAACGCATGAACCTGAAAGGGGAAGATCGCAATGAGGCCATTCGCCAGTTTAATCGCGGCAAGCAGAAGGGCTATAATTTTGCCCGTGAAATACGCAATTTTGCCCGCTTAACCGTGGTTCGGCCTGATTTGCGCCATATGTTTTTTGAAATTCTGGTGCAGGCAGCGGCAGCTGATGGTCGTTTGGCGCCTGCGGAAGTACAAATTTTACGGGTGGTGATCAAAGAATTACGCTTGCCGGTACAGTTGCTGGATGAA
>JAKITM010000030.1 GCA_021648045.1 Lysobacterales bacterium | reverse complement strand
CGCAGGGACAGAAAATGATAAACCGTGCGCCTGCCCCGGGCCATGGTAAGGGTCCTGCCCGATAATCACCACTTTCACATCCTCAAAGGCTGTAGTGTTTAGCGCATTGAAAATTTTTGTCACAGGAGGAAAAATCCCTGCCCCCGCGTGTTTCCGCTGAAGCAGAAACGCGCGCAGTTCACGCATATAATTCTGCTCGAACTCAGCGCCGAGGTGCTGCATCCAACCTCGTGTTAAGCCAATCTCAGTCGTAGCGTGTATTTTTCCTGCAGATCAAATTGTTTTAGCATATCCTAGCTATCAATCTTAAATGGATAAGTATACAGATGAAACCGATTAAAACTGATGTCCTGATTATCGGTGCCGGCCCGGTTGGCCTGTTCCAGGTTTTCGAACTCGGCTTGCTCGATATTAAAACCCATGTAATTGACGCGCTGCCACAGGTTGGTGGACAGTGTGCTGAGCTTTATCCGGAAAAACCGATCTATGACATTCCCGCCTATCCGAAAATTGGTGCGCAGGAATTGATCGACAAACTGTTGCTGCAGATCGCCCCGTTTAAGCCTGAATTTCACCTGCAACAAATGGTTAGTGCGGTCGAAAAACAAGCGGATCAACGTTTTTTAGTAAAAACCAGCCACGGCACACAATTTGACTGTGCTGTAATTATTATTGCCGCCGGATTGGGGCCTTTTCAGCCACGCCGCTTACGGATTTTGCATGCCGACCAGTTTGAAGGCACGCAAATCAATTATAAAGTCAGCGACAAATCTGCTTTTGCCGGAAAAAAACTAGCAATTCTTGGTGGTGGTGATTCAGCACTAGACTGGGTGCTGGAACTCGCAGCTAATGCCGAACATATTTCGCTCATCCACAGACGCACCGACTACCGAGCCCAACCCGCCTCAGTCAACAAAATGCTGGCTTTGGTTGCCGAGGGTAAAGTTAGCCAATACTGCGCGCATGTAACCGGTCTTGAACCTACCGATGAAAACCTCAGCGCACTGAATTTACAACTGCCGGACAAAACCAAAGAAACCCTGGATATTGATTCAGTATTAGTATTCTGGGGACTCTCCCCTAATCTTGGTCCGATTGCTAACTGGGGACTCGAAATAGCCAAACGGCAACTACCTGTAGATACAGAAAAATTCCAGACCAGCGAGCCCGGCATTTATGCTGTAGGTGATATCAACACTTACCCCGGCAAGAAAAAATTGATCCTCAGTGGTTTCCACGAAGCCGCTTTAGCCGCCTTTGCGATCAAGTCCTACCTAGAGCCTGGCAAACGAGTTAATCTGCAATACACCACCACAAGTGCGCTTATGCAGGAACGGCTGGGGGTTAAAAAAGACTAGAAAGAACTGGTTTTTTTGAAAAATAGCTTGAAGTTTCGGCAAAACCTACTATTATTAATGGTATGCGGTTCATCGCACAGGTTCCCCCCCTTTTCTGTGTAATGATCTCATCATGCAGATGAACCGCATTCTTCTTTTGCTCGCAGTTCTGGGGCAAATATGTGATCACATATTACGCCGATATTCCCCACCCACAGAGTACAGCGTGTTCGACATCTGCCCTAACGAGCAAGACTTGGCCACCTCCATCAGCATGGCAAAAGTATTTTCCCGTTGGCGGGCAGTATGCGCCAATGCATACAACAACGCTGCACTGTCAGCCTGATTCACTGTCCTGAACGCTTCTACCGCAAAAACCTGCGCGTTTTTCTCAGCAGCGGTAGAACGAGCCAGCTCTGCAGGTTCAGCTGCTGGTTTGTCAGCGTTCGCATCTAGAAATGTATTCACGCCGATAATCGGCAGGCTACCATCATGTTTTTTGTGTTCATACAGCATCGACTCTGCTTGAATCTTGCCGCGTTGATACATGGTATCCATAGCACCCAAAACACCACCACGATCAGATATTCTCTCAAATTCAGCATATACCGCTTCTTCTACCAATTCGGTTAGCTCTTCAATAATAAAGCTGCCTTGAAGCGAATTTTCGCAAACATTTAGTCCCAGCTCACGGTTAATAATTAATTGAATAGCGACTGCCCGACGCACCGATTCTTCAGTTGGTGTGGTAATTGCCTCATCATAGGCATTGGTATGCAAACTGTTGCAATTATCATAAAGTGCATACAGCGCCTGTAAGGTTGTACGAATATCATTAAACTGAATTTCTTGGGCGTGCAGGGAACGACCGGAGGTTTGAATATGATATTTGAGCTTTTGCGAGCGTTCTGAAGCACCGAAGCGTTCGCGCATTGCGCGCGCCCAAATTCGTCTAGCCACCCTGCCAATCACCGCATACTCGGCATCCATACCGTTAGAGAAAAAGAAGCTTAAATTACCTGCAAAATCATCAACCTTCATTCCGCGGGCCAAGTAATATTCAACGATGGTAAAACCGTTTGAGAGCGTGAAAGCTAGTTGCGAAATAGGATTCGCGCCGGCTTCGGCAATATGATATCCAGAAATTGACACAGAATAAAAATTACCGATCTGATTGTCGACAAAAAACTGTTGGATATCGCCCATCATCCTGAGTGCGAACTCAGTGGCAAAAATACAAGTGTTCTGGGCTTGATCTTCCTTGAGAATATCCGCCTGCACCGTACCCCGGACCGTTTTCAATGTTTGTTCACGAATACGCTTATAAGTCTCGCTATCTACCAACTGGTCACCGGTTACGCCTAACATCGCCAGACCTAGACCGTCATTTGTCGAAGGTAGTTTACCTAGGTATTCTGGTCGAGAGCCCGAGCCTAACAAGCTATTAATTGTTTTCTCGGCGGCTTCCCATTGATTATTGTCTTTTAGGTGTTTTTCCACCTGCTGATCAATCGCTGTGTTCATATAAAACGCGAGTATCATCGGTGCCGGGCCATTAATGGTCATCGATACTGATGTTGTTGGTGCGCACAGATCGAAGCCTGAATAGAGTTTTTTCATATCATCAAGGGTTGCAATAGAGACACCGGAATTTCCGACTTTGCCAAAGATATCTGGACGCAAATGTGGGTCTTCCCCATAAAGCGTTACCGAATCAAATGCGGTAGATAATCGTGCTGTGGGCTGACCAGCGGCCAGCAAATGGAAGCGTCGGTTAGTGCGCTCCGGAGTACCCTCGCCTGCAAACATGCGGGTGGGATCTTCTCCCGCACGACGGTAGGGAAATAAACCGGCGGTGAAGGGATAATAGCCTGGCAGATTTTCTGTCAGCAAAAACCTCAGCACTGAACCCCAATCGGTATACGCAGGCAAACCAAGCTTGGGTATTTTTAAGGCGGACAAACTTTCGACAAAATTGGCCCCGGTGATTTCCCGATTCCTGACCATATAACTAAATTGGTCGGTTCGAGCTTGGGCTTTGCGAGAAGGCCACTCCCTTAATAACTGCAGGCTTTCACCAGACAATTCGTGCAGCGCCTCATTATAGCGTTCGCGCAGGGTTTTAAGGCTAGCATCAGCGCTGGCTGCAATCTGCTCTGGCAAATAACTTGCGAGTTGATCCGGCAAGGCGTTATCTTCCAGCATTTGCAGCGCAATATAAAGACTTTGCAGTGTCCCGGCAGCTTCTATTTGGCGCTCGATGGTGAGCTTTATAGCACGACCATTTTCGGTAATTTCTGCAAGATAACGCTGCCTTGCCGCCGGAATCAACACAGTTTCTCTTGGCGCTTTAATCCGAGTATCAATCTTTGGCTGCCAGTCTGCCAAAGGCAACTCCAGCGATTCTTGCAGCAGCCTGCACAGGTTCGCAAACATCCAGCTCAAGCCGGGGTCATTAAACTGACTGGCAATGGTCGGGTACACAGGCACTTGCTCATCCGGCATATCGAATGCCAGGTTGTTGCGCTTCCACTGTTTGCGGATATCTCGCAATGCATCCTCAGCACCCCGACGGTCATATTTATTTAGCACCACCAGCTTGGCAAAATCGAGCATGTCAATTTTCTCTAATTGGCTGGCAGCACCGAAATCGGAGGTCATTACATACATCGGAAAATCGACCAAATCGACAATTTCCGAATCTGACTGACCAATACCTGCTGTTTCAACCAGTACTAAATCAAAGCCACTGGCTTTAAGGAAAGCGATAATGTCGCGTAACATAGCGCTGGTGGCCCGATGCTGTCGCCGAGTCGCCATCGAGCGCATATAGATATTCCCATGGCGCAGGCTGTTCATGCGAATACGGTCACCCAACAACGCCCCACCGCTGCGTCGACGGGTTGGATCAACCGCCAGAACTGCGATGCGTTTTTCCGGAAAATACTGTTGAAAGCGGTTCAGCAATTCGTCGGTCAAACTGGATTTTCCGGCGCCACCGGTACCGGTTATACCTACCACCGCTGCCTGTGAATCCACTGCTGCCCAAGCTTTGCGTTTCAGTTTTAACTCGGCATCGCCGAAACCGTCATTTTCAATGGCACTTATCATGGTAGCGATGGAGTGGTCATCATCAAGACTCACCTGACCAGGGACCGCCAGCGGCTGTTGTGCTTTTCTGGATCGCGCCACCAGGTCTTCAATCATTTCAACCAGACCCAAACTAAGACCATCATGCGGGTGGTAGATTCGTTCTACGCCATAGTTTTGTAACTCGGCAATTTCCTGCAAAGTAATAGTCCCGCCGCCACCGGCAAATATCAGGATATGCCCGGCACCGCGTTCGCGCAAACAGTCAACCATATAACGGAAGTACTCGTTATGCCCGCCCTGATAAGAGGAAATAGCAATGGCATCTGCATCTTCCTGAATGGCTGCGGTAACAATTTCGTCCACACTACGATTATGTCCAAGATGAATGACTTCCCCACCCTGGGCCTGGATTAGGCGACGCATAATATTAATAGCCGCGTCGTGACCATCGAAAAGCGAGGCAGCGGTAACAAACCGCAATGGCCGCAGCTCAGGTTTTGTTTGAACATCAGATGGTTTAGCAGCAGTACGGCTCATCCGTAGAACTCCGAGTTAATGTTAGTGAATCGGTCTATTTTACTGCCTTTTGAGGCTTTATGCGCAACTCTCAAAGATGAGCAATAATCTTTGATTGAAAACTCACAATAGGAGAATAATTTTTGCTAATCAGGTAAAATGACCGGCTGAAGCACCGAGTGTTCTGGTTCGCTGGTTTATGTATCATTTCAGCCCATCAACAACACCCTGTCAGCACCCTACAAACAATTTACAAACATTACTCCAGACTACCGCAGCCAATCAGCCGCCGTCTGGATTACACTGGTTTTTTGCCGTAACAACACTGCAAAACACCTATCAATTACAGCATTTGGGAGAGTTATCAGTGGACTTATTTGAAACTATTCATGAAACCGAACACGAGCAGGTGGTTTTTTGCCACAACAAAAGCGCCGGTCTTAAAGCCATCATCGCCATCCACGATACTACACTGGGCCCAGCCCTGGGTGGTTTGCGTATGTGGCCTTATGAAACCGAACAGGCCGCACTCAATGATGTTTTACGCTTATCCCGTGGCATGACCTATAAAGCCTCGGTTTCCGGGCTCAATCTCGGCGGCGGAAAATCCGTCATCATCGGCGACCCGGCTAAAGATAAGTCTGAAGAACTGTTTCGGGCATTAGGTCGCTTTATTGATTCGCTCAATGGTCGTTACATCACCGCTGAAGATGTTGGCATCGATGTCAATGATATGGAATATGTGTTCCAGGAAACCAGCAATGTTGTAGGTGTTCATCAGGTTCATGGCGGTTCAGGTGATCCATCACCTTTCACCGCATTCGGCACCCTTCAGGGTATTCGTGCCAGTCTGCAAAAACAGTTTTCTGATGAGACTATCGGCGACTACAGCTATGCAGTGCAAGGGCTGGGCCATGTAGGCTTCGAGTTGATCAAGTTGCTACGGGCTGAAAACGCCAAAGTTTTTGTTACCGATATAAACCAAGAAGCCGTAGCCAGAGCTGTAGAGCTGGGTTGTGAGGCAGTTGGTCTGGATGATATTTACACCGTGGATGCCGATGTATTCTGCCCCTGTGCCCTCGGTGCAATAGTCAACGAAAAAACCATTCCAGAATTCAAATTCAAAATCATTTGTGGCGCTTCCAATAATCAGCTTGCAGATGATGAAGCTGGCGATGAACTGGATAAACGCGGAATCGTGTATGCCCCAGATTACGCCGTAAATGCGGGCGGTCTAATGAATGTGGCAATCGAGCTGGAAGGTTATAACAGCGAACGCGCCAGTCGCATGATGCGTACAATTTATTATAATGTCGGGCGTATTTTCAAGATTGCCGAGCGCGACAATATACCCAGCTACAAAGCCGCAGATCGTATGGCAGAAGAGCGAATTACTGCTATTGGCAAGCTGAAACTACCCTATATGGGTCAGTCTCATCGGTTCCTAGGCCGGGTTCGTAACGGCGTATAAGTCGCATAAGTCAGGGAAACATAGTCATGGATATGCCACAAAGTGAAGAATTAGAGCTATTACGCGATAGTGTAAGAGGCTTTGCTGAACAGGAAATCAGCCCCCGGGCTGAAGCTATTGACCGGGATAACCTGTTTCCTCAGGACTTATGGCAAAAATTCGGCGACATGGGTTTCCTTGGCATCACCATTCCTGCAGAGTATGGGGGTTCGGAGTTAGGCTATCTGGCACATCTGATTGCGCTGGAAGAAATTTCTCGGGCCTCAGGCTCGGTGGGGTTATCCTATGGTGCCAATAGCAATTTGTGCCTAGACAACCTGTTTCGTAACGCTACTACTGAACAACGGGAAAAATATATCCCTGACTTATGTAGCGGAAAAAAAGTCGGTGCTTTAGCCATGTCAGAGCCGGGTGCAGGTTCTGATGTTGTTGGCTCAATGGCCTGCCGGGCAGAGCGCCATGGCGACATCTGGATTGCCAATGGCAGCAAGATGTGGATCACCAATGGACCCGAAGCCGATACTTTGCTGGTGTATATGCGCACCGCAGGTGCTGATGCCGGTTCCCACTGCCTAACCGCATTTATTATCGAAAAAGGTTTTAAGGGCTACTCCACAGCGCAGAAAATGGACAAGCTGGGAATGCGTGGTTCAAACACTTCTGAACTGGTGTTTAAAGACTGTGAAATTCCACACGAAAATGTGCTCGGTGAAGTCAATCAGGGCGTTAAAGTATTAATGAGCGGGCTGAACACTGAAAGGTTAGTGCTCAGCGGCGGTCCCTTGGGCTTAATGCGTGCAGCTATGGATATCACCCTACCCTATCTGCAAGAGCGCCGTCAGTTTGGCCGCAGTATCGGCAGCTTCGGCCTGATGCAGGCCAAGTTGGCCGATATGTATACCGCGATGCAAAGCTCGCGTGCCTTTGCCTACCGCATCGCGGAAGACTATGACAACGGCCGCAAATCAAGAATTGACCCTGCGGCCTGCCTGTTACACGCCTCACGCAGTGCGGTAATGGTGGCTCTGGAAGCCATCCAGTCGCTGGGTGGCAATGGTTATATTAACGAATACGCCACCGGGCGTATCCTGCGCGATGCCAAGCTTTATGAAATTGGTGCAGGCACCAATGAAATACGACAAATGCTGATCGGGCGGGAACTGCTGCGCGACTTGTAAAAGCGCAACGCTCTGCCAGAAAACACACAAACTATCACTTATGGAGAACTATAATGAGTGCTGAAAAAATCGTCATAACCGGCGCTAAGCGAACACCCATCGGCTCCTTTCAGGGCCAGTTTTCCGGCGTTGCCGCACCGAAACTTGGAGCGGCTGCCATTCAGGCTGCTTGTGAACAGGCAGCAGTTGATACCAACACTATTGATGAAGTCATTATTGGCTGCGTACTGCCAGCAGGTCTTGGCCAGGCACCAGCTCGTCAGGCAGCACTAGCTGCCGGGCTGCCATTAACCGCCGGTTGTACAACCATTAACAAAGTTTGCGGCTCGGGTATGAAGGCCGTCATGCTAGCGCATGATTTGATTAAAGCCGGCACTGCCAACACGGTTATTGCCGGGGGTATGGAATCAATGACTGAAGCGCCTTATATATTGCCCAAAGCTCGCAGCGGCTACCGTATGGGACATGGTCAGGTGCTCGATCATATGTTCCTTGATGGCTTGCAAAACCCCTACGACAATCAGATGATGGGTGTCTTTGCCGAGGCTTGTGCCGATAAATATGAATTTAGTCGGCAAGCTCAGGATGAGTTCTCAGTAACTTCAGTAACCCGGGCAATGCGAGCAATACAGAGCGAAGAATTTGCCAACGAAATTACTCCGGTTACTGTTAGCAGTCGGCGAGGCGATACCATTGTTAGTCTGGATGAAGAACCGCCCCGTTGTAAGCTTGAAAAAATTCCCACGCTGCGCCCAGCATTTCGCAAAGACGGCACGGTAACGGCTGCAAATGCATCGAAGATTTCAGATGGCGCTGCTGCCCTTGTGGTGATGTCGGAGACTGCCGCTACCGCATCAGGCACACCAATATTGGCAACTATTATTGCCCATACCACCCATGCGCAAGAACCCGAATGGTTTACTACAGCACCCGTGGGTGCGGTTGAAAAGCTGCTCAAGAAAACCGGCTGGTCGATTGCCGATGTAGACTTATTTGAAATCAACGAGGCTTTCGCGGTAGTCACCATGGCCGCCATTAAGGAGTTGCAACTAGACCCTGAAAAAGTCAATGTGAACGGCGGTGCCTGTGCGCTCGGCCACCCTATTGGTGCTTCTGGAGCACGCTTAATCGTCAGCTTGATCAATGCCCTGCAACAACGCGGGCTTAAACGCGGCATCGCCAGCCTGTGTATCGGCGGCGGCGAGGCTACGGCTATTGCTATCGAGGTATAAGCGGCTTGCATGCTATGCTTTGTGTAATATGACTTGAATTAAATATTCAATAAAGCATTAAATCAAACATTAAATTAGAGATTAAATTGAACAACTTATGGGATTAATCAAGACTCAGGTTCAGCCCGATAGCGAGGACTTCCTTGCTAACTACGAAAATAATTCAGCATTAGTAGCTGAATTGCGTCAGCGCCTCAAAGACACTGCCGTTGGCGGCAGTGAAAAGGCCCGTAAAAAACACCTGGCTCGTGGAAAGTTGCTGCCACGGGAGCGCATCAATCGCCTGCTTGATCCCGGCAGTCCTTTTCTTGAGCTATCACCACTAGCAGCGGCGGGTATATATGATGATGCCGCTCCTGGCGCTGGAATCATTACCGGTATCGGCCGTGTCAGTGGTCAGGAAGTGGTTATCGTTGCCAATGATGCTACTGTTAAAGGCGGCACTTATTTCCCCCTAACAGTAAAAAAACACTTACGCGCGCAAGAGATTGCCAGCGAAAATAATCTACCCTGTATTTACCTGGTAGATTCCGGCGGTGCGTTTCTGCCAGAGCAAGATAATGTATTTCCGGATCGTGATCACTTTGGCCGAATTTTTTATAACCAGGCGCAGCTATCAGCCCGAAATATCCCGCAAATCGCAATTGTTATGGGTTCCTGTACCGCCGGTGGAGCTTATGTTCCTGCTATGAGCGATGAATCCATTATCGTCAATAATCAGGGCACCATTTTTCTCGGCGGCCCGCCATTAGTAAAAGCCGCTACCGGTGAAGAAGTCGATGCCGAGAGCCTAGGTGGTGCTGATGTGCACACTCGACTTTCCGGTGTTGTAGATCATCTGGCTGAAAATGATGAGCATGCACTTGAACTCGCCCGCGAGGCCATTGCCAACCTCAACCGAATCAAACCCCAGGCGAGTAAATTAAAAAAGGCGGAAGCCCCAGCTTATCCAAGCAGTGAAATTTATGGATTACTGCCCAGAGATACTCGCTCCCCAATTGATGTGCACGAAATCATCGCCAGACTGGTAGATGCTTCCGAGTTTCATGAATTTAAGGCGCGTTATGGCAAAACCCTGGTTTGCGGCTTTGCCCATATAGAGGGTATGCCCGTTGGTATTATTGCCAACAACGGGATTTTATTTTCCGAATCAGCGCTCAAGGGAACGCACTTTATACAACTTTGTAATCAACGCAATATCCCCTTGATATTCCTACAAAACATTACTGGCTTTATGGTTGGAAAACAGTATGAAAATGCCGGCATAGCAAAAGACGGAGCTAAAATGGTAACCGCTGTTGCCTGCACGCATGTGCCTAAGTTTACTGTCGTTATCGGTGCTTCTTTCGGTGCCGGTAATTATGCAATGTGTGGACGCGCCTACCAGCCACGGATGATGTGGATGTGGCCAAATGCGCGCATCTCAGTTATGGGCGGCGAACAAGCAGCCTCGGTACTGGCAACGGTAAAAAGAGATATTCTGGAGGCTGCCGGTAAAGACTGGAAAGCTGATGATGAAACCGAATTTCGTGATGACATCAAAGCGCAATACGAACACCAGGGCAATCCCTATTACGCCAGCGCCCGACTCTGGGATGACGGCATTATTGACCCGCTTGATACCCGCCGGGTGCTAGCATTAGCACTATCGGCTTCATTGAACGCTGAAATTAAAAGCACTCCAACCGGTATCTACAGAATGTAGGCTTACAGGTCTCAGCAATATAGTTACAAAGAATCACTAAAGAATTATTAAGGAATCATTAATGAGCCAGTTTATCAGCCAGAAAAAAGATCGAAACGGTGTGGTTACGCTGCAGCTAAATCGACCGGAAGTTCATAATGCATTCAATGCTGAATTAATTTCTGAACTCAGCTCTAGCCTGCTCATATTGGGGCAGGACTCCAAGTTGCGCGCGGTAGTGATTACCGGCGCTGGTAAATCGTTCTCTGCTGGCGCTGATATTAATGAAATGCGTGCAGGCATCAACGCCTCCGATGCAGAAAACCAGCAACAGGCAATGGCGCTGGCGGTGCTGCTGCGAACCCTAAACTATTTCCCCAAACCCACCATTGCCAAAGTTAATGGCAATGCCTTTGGTGGCGGTGTAGGCTTAATTGCTTGCTGTGATATCGCTATTGCTGTAGACAGCTGCACTTTCGGACTGACAGAAACCCGGCTTGGGCTGGTACCAGCAGTAATATCAGCCTATGTAGTCCGACGCATTGGCGAACCCGCTGCAAGGCGTTATTTTCTCAACGGCGACCGATTTAATGCTAACGAGGCGCTTCGAATCGGACTGATACATGAAACATGCCCAGCGAAATCGCTCGATGAGAAGGTCGCCACTGAAGTCGATAAATTTCTTGCCAGCGGCCCTATAGCTAGTATATTTGCCAAGCAACTGGTGTTTGCCATCAGCGGCAATGATCAAGAAAAACAAAAACGCCTGGATGAAAACACCACCGCAATGATTGCCCGTTTGCGCACTTCCGATGAAGGTCAGGAAGGCCTGCAAGCCTTTCTTGAAAAACGCCGCCCTAGCTGGCAGCCTAAAAAATGAACAATCAAATTAACAGTATCTTAATCGCCAATCGCGGAGAAATAGCTTGTCGGGTGATCCGCAGCTGTAAAAAAATGGGCATTCGTTCAATCGCGGTCTATTCCGATGCCGACCGTAATGCCCAACATGTCAAACTCGCCGATGCAGCAATATACCTTGGTGCTGCATCTGCGGCCGACTCTTATCTGGATATTTCTAAAGTAATACAAGCGGCAAAAGACAGTGAGGCCGATGCTATTCATCCCGGTTATGGCTTCCTTTCAGAAAATGCTGGCTTCGCCAGAGCGCTAGAAAAAAACAACATCATTTTTATCGGGCCGCGGGCGGATGTACTTGAATTAATGGCCTCAAAAGCCGCCGCAAAAATTGCTATGGAAAAAGCCCAGGTAGCCTGTGTTCCTGGTTATCATGGTACAGCTCAAGATAATGACACGCTTATCAAAGCTGCGGGCGAAGTTGGTTATCCCCTACTGATAAAAGCCAGTGCTGGTGGTGGTGGCAAAGGCATGCGAATTTCCCGTGAAAGTTCAGACTTTGAAGAAGCATTGGCTGCAACCCGGCGGGAAGCGTTACGGGCCTTCGGCGATGATCAGGTCATTCTAGAGCGTTACATTGAAAGACCCCGACATATCGAGGTTCAGGTTTTTGCAGATCAGCATGGCAATGTGGTTCACCTGTTTGAGCGCGACTGTTCGAGTCAACGCCGTTATCAAAAAGTCATTGAGGAAGCACCTGCACCCAATCTTGATGAGAACATTCGCAATGCCATGTACAAGGCTGCGGTCGCTGCTACCGCCGCAGTAGATTACAGTGGTGCTGGAACCATCGAATTTATCCTCTCAGAAGATGGCGAGTTCTGGTTTATGGAAATGAACACCCGCCTCCAAGTAGAGCATCCAGTTACTGAAATGCTGACCGGAATTGATCTGGTTGAGTGGCAAATAATGGTGGCTTCAGGCGAAGCCCTGCCACTGAAACAACCGACCATACAGGCTCACGGGCATACTATCGAGGCTCGCCTGTATGCAGAAGACCCTGATAATGAGTTTCTGCCGGCGGCTGGTGTTATTAGAAAGCTAGTCCAGCCAGCGCAAAACCAATCCATTCGTTTTGACTCCGGTGTTATCAGTGGTGATCGCATCAGCGTGCATTACGACCCGATGATCGCCAAATTATGTGTCCATGCTAAAGATAGAAACACCGCCATTGGCTATTTGAAAGATGCGCTGGCGGCTTGCTGGGTTGATGGTATCAGTAACAATCTTGATTTCCTGCAACGCTTGCTTGCATCCGACCCGTTTACCAGCGGTAGCATGCATACAGCCTGGATCGATCACCATCTGACCGAACTACTGGAACATGAAGACCTGAGTCGCGAGCTAACAATTGCTGCTGCCGGGATATTTTTACAACAACAACTGCAGGCTGATAAACAAGCCGCAAGCCCCTGGAATACGACGGATAACTGGCGCATTGGGGCAACAGCCACACAACATATTTTGTTGCAATATAAGGATCAAATCTTTGAGTTTTCCACCAGCGGTACTGCCGGTAGATTTGTCATTCAATCCGCTTCAGAGCAAACAGAAACAGCGGTGGAATGCCAACTGCTCAGCCTGAATAAAAATGCTTTCCAGTTTTCTTTACGCATTGGTCAACAAGACTTTGAGCGCAAAATGCACTGTGAACACAATAGCTACTGCCTTGTTGCGGAAACCTCGCGCCTAAGTTTTAACCAACTAAAATGGCAAGCATCAGCCGAGATGCAACTCATGGCCAACACCAAAATTGTGGCACCCATGCCGGGTAATATTATTGAAATTAAAGTCCAAGCCGGCGAATCTGTGAATACGGGCGATGTACTGGTTATCATGGAGGCAATGAAAATGGAGTTATCCCTGCGTGCAGAAGTCAGTGCGGTAGTGAAATCCGTTATTGAGCAAAGTAGTGGCTTTGTTGATGCCGACACTTTGCTGATTGAGCTGGAAATTGAAACATTATGAGCCATCAAGCAGGCTATCCCGACAGCGTCCGAATTGTTGAAGTCGGCCTGCGCGACGGCTTACAAAACGAACAACAAATTATCCCGATGCAGGTCAAGTTATCATTGCTGCACCGCTTGGAAAAAACCGGTTTACGCACCATTGAGTTAACCGGTTTTGTACATCCCTTGTGGGTACCGCAACTCGCAGATGCCGAAGCTATGCTCAGTCAGCATCAACCACTAGCGGGCATCCAATACCCTGTGTTAGTACCAAATCTAACCGGCATGCAGCGAGCGCTTACCGCCGGCGCCCAAGAAATCGCAGTATTTACCGCGGCATCGGAAGGTTTTAATCAAAAGAACATCAACTGCAGTATCGAAGAATCACTACAGCGATCGGCCGCTGTGATAGAGCTCGCAAAAGCTAATAATTTACGCGTTCGTGGGTATATCTCTTGTGTGCTGGGTTGCCCAATTGATGGCAAAGTTAAAGTCTCAGAAGTGCTTAGAGTAGCTGAGAAACTACTCGCGCTGGGTTGTGATGAGATCTCGCTGGGCGATACCATTGGTGTTGGCACACCACTGAAAGCTAAACAAATGCTGGAAGCTGTGGCCGCTGTTGTACCCATGCCACAATTAGCGGTACATTTTCATGATACCAATGGTCAGGCTCTGGCAAATATCCTTGCCTGCCTTGAATCCGGCGTACAGGTCATTGATTCCAGCATTGCCGGCCTTGGTGGCTGCCCTTACGCCCCAGGTGCTACCGGCAATATTGCCAGCGAAGATGTCGTCTATATGCTCAATGGCATGGGTATTGAAAGCGGCATTGATCTCGATGCGCTAGTAGCAGCCGGTCGTTTTATCTCCGGTGCTCTCGGACGCACCAATGCCAGCGCAGTAGGTCGAGCATGGAATACCTAAACTTAACCATAGCCCAAACATGAATTAAATAAAATAATCAAACAGGTCATAAAACAATGAACAAACAATCACAAAAAGCCATTATTACCGGCGGCGCCTCCGGCTTGGGATTCGCTGTAGCTAAAAATATTATTGCCGCAGGCGGTCAAGTTTGCCTGCTGGATATCAATGATGAGCGCGGTCAGCAAGCGGTAGCAGAACTAGGTGCAAGATCAGCCTTTATTAACACCGATGTCAGCTCGGAAGATAGCGTAAATGCAGCAGTAGAAACTGCCAATCAAACCATGCAAGGGATCAATATTTTGATTAATTGCGCTGGAATTCTAGGTTCCGGTCGAGTCCTCGGGCGCGAAGCGCCAATGCCCTTGGATACTTTCCGCCGCACCATTGAAGTCAACCTGATAGGCAGCTTTAATGTGGCCAAGAGTGCCGCTGCTGTGATGGCAAAAAATACCGCAGATGACGACGGACAACGCGGGGTAATCATTAACACCGCATCTATTGCCGCCTACGAAGGTCAAATTGGGCAAGCCGCCTACTCTGCCTCCAAGGGTGGTATAGTCGGCATGACTCTGCCAATGGCGCGGGAATTTACTCGCTTTGGTATCCGCGTAATGACCATTGCTCCAGGTGTATTTCGCACACCAATGATCGATAACGCGCCACAGGAAGTACAAGACGCACTCGGTGCTGCAGTACCCTTTCCCAGTCGTTTGGGGCAGGCTGATGAATTTGCTGACCTGGCAGCGCATATAATAGACAATCACTATTTAAACGGTAGCACCATAAGACTGGACGGTGCTATTAGACTGGCACCAAAATAGAAGCCCATGCAGGAACAAATACAATGAAAACATTTGCCGGAATTCGTGAAGTCATCCAAAATAATAATGAACTGGTTCACGACGAACCCTTTATTATCGGCTTTGAGTATAAAACCGAAGAAACCGGGCGACGCCAGAGCATCTTTTTGGCGGAAATAAAAGATGATGCCGACCATCGTTACCTACGAATCGAGACCACGGTTATTCCACTAGACCACTATGACGCCGAGAAATGCCTGCGAATAAATCAAATGCTACGAGTTGGTTATCTAGCTGTAGGTGATCTTGGTGGAACTGCCTATATTAAAATGTGCCATAACATTGCCTATTCCAGCTTGGTAATGTCAGAAGCGGAATCGGCAATCAGCTATATCGCCCGACTTGCTGATGATTTTGAGAATCAGTTCGAAGACGGCGCGGATATCTTTTAGGCGTTTGAGAGTGAGGAAATATCCACAGGTGGTTCGGCCACCAACAAGCCTGTACCAACATGACCCTAATCCAGAAACCTCAGCAGCAATAATAAATAATAATGACTACTCTTGTACTTACTTATCATAGCTGCAATATTTCAGGCAACGATTATTCCTGCAATGACCATATCGCACTTGAACAGGACCTAAAAACTATATATGCGCAAGGCTTTCAGGTTATCTCTCTAGCAGATGCTGTTGCTGCCGGGCTTTCCGGGCGTAGCGGCTCGTTTGTAGCTTTGACCTTCGATGATGGTCCGATATTTGATTTTGAAGATTTTATTCATCCCCAGTATGGGCATCAAAAAAGTTTTACTCGAATATTACAAGAATTTAATACACAAACCGACGCTACCGCAACTGCCAGCTCTTTCGTTATTGCTTCTCCCATAGGTCGAAAACAAATGGATCAGAAAGACTATGGAGAAAGAGACTGGTGGCATGACCGTTGGTGGAAGCCAGCGATTGAAAGCGGCCAACTAACTATAGAGAACCACAGTTGGGATCATAACCACCGTGCAATTGACCCATCTGCTCATAAATACAATCAGCGCGGGGGATTCGAGGATATAAATACAGAAGCCGAGTGTGAGCTAGAAATAAGAAAGTCCAGTGAGTATATTCGATCTGTAACCGCAAGAACCCCCAAATTCTTTGCCTACCCGTGGGGTCAGAGCAGTGACTATCTTCGTTCTATTTACCTGCCTAAAATAGGACCGGAAATAGGTTTAGACGCAGCATTTAGTATTGTGCCGAAAGCTATCACACCAGACTGTAATCGTTGGTTCTTACCCCGCTTTGTCTGCGGGGATAACTGGCAGTCTGCTAACGGTCTAAAATCGATTTTGGAAACCTCTGCATGAAAACACCTTTTTTTATTATTGGCAGCCCCCGGTCTGGAACAACTTTACTGCGGGACTTATTGCGGATGCATCCGCGGCTTGCTTGTCCAGAAGAAACCCATATCTTTAGGTGGGCAGACCCTTTTGCTTCAAACGGCTACTCCAGCGTGGAATATGAGTTGGAAACGTTAAAGTTACACAGGTCGATGGATAATATAAGCGAATCTGAATTTGATGAAATTTACAAAATATCAAACAACCGCAAAGAGCTCCTACTAAATTATTTTACAATTTTTGCAAGTAAACAAGAAAAACAGAATGTGCGAGTATTTGACAAAACCCCACAACATGCCTATGGATTGCTACTTTTGCATAGTTATTTCCCTGAAGCAAAATTTATTCATCTGGTGCGCAACCCAATCAATGTTGTAACAAGCATTATGCTCGGACACCAGATTGGCAAACAAAACCTAATCGGGGCTATCAATTTTTGGCAGGAACCAGTTTCAATAATACAGGCCTTTAAAAAATCAAACCCTGACTTGGTTATAGAAACCAGGTATGAAGATCTCACCCAAAATACAAAACACGAACTCGATTTAATTCTAGAATTTATTAGTGAAAAACCAGAGCTTGTAGATTTTAAAACTGACCATATCCATCAGGAACGCAATCTTTATAAGAACACGCTTTCAGAATCCGAGTTGCAGTATATACACGATCAACTTGGATTTTTGATGAGTACTTATAAATATTAACTCCGCTACCGCAAAAAATCGCACAAGTACGGTCAACTCAAAGGTCTCTGACCACCATCAATTCAGCAAGTTGACGGAGCAAATCAGCAGATTCATCAAAATGCTCTAAGGCAATAATCGCACGCTCATAGAGCTGAGCGGTACGCACATGGGCTTGCTCAATACCGAAGCGCGCGGGCCATGTGGCTTTATTCAGTTCAGCATCAGAACCCTGCGGTTTGCCCATTACTTCACTGTCGCCGGTGACATCTAATACATCATCACGGATTTGGAAGGCAAGCCCAATGGCCTCGGCATAATCTGCTAGTGCCAGGCACTTGGATTCGGTTAAGCTTTCCGCATAAGCTGTGGCAATTAAAGTACTGGCGCTAATTAAAGCCCCGGTTTTTAGTTGCAGCATGTCTTCGAGTTGCTCTTGTTCAGGCTGCAGGCCTTCATAGGCAATATCCAACGCCTGCCCTTTGACCATATCCAAGGCTGCTTTGGTTAAAATTTGCAATGCCTTAATTTTGTTTGTGTCGCTGACTGCCGTTTGTTGAATCAGTAAATCAAAGGCCATTGTTTGCAGTGCATCACCGGCAAGGACCGCTGTGGCTTCATTAAAAGCCTTATGTACTGTAGCCTGGCCTCGTCTTAGGTCGTCATCATCCATCGCCGGCAAATCGTCATGTATCAATGAGTAACAATGGATTAACTCAACTGCCAGCGCCGCTCGGTCCAGTTGTTCAGCCTGAATACCAAGTGCATGACCGGATGCATAAACCAATAACGGGCGCAAGCGTTTACCGCCTGAAAGTACCGCATAGCGCATCGCTGCCGAAAGGCTGTCATTGGAGCCTTCCGGAATAGCCGGCAGTACTTGTTCGAGGTATTCCGCATGGCGCTGCCGAAAGCGATTGAGTGAAGTTTCTGTCATTGAGGAAGTCATCTGGATTAAATGAAAGTAAATAGTGTACCTTAAAATGCAGTCAATTCCGTATAAGCATTATCTAATCTGAATTTTCTACATTGTATGTATTTTTTACAAAAACCTTTAAAAACAACTGGAAAACAGGGTACCTTTGAATATATAGTATCGGCTATGGCGAGTTGAAATAAAAC
This sequence comes from Lysobacterales bacterium, assembly GCA_021648045.1. Taxonomy (GTDB): domain Bacteria; phylum Pseudomonadota; class Gammaproteobacteria; order Xanthomonadales; family SZUA-36; genus SZUA-51. Next base: position 6,207 of record JAKITM010000030.1, on the reverse strand, counting down.
CAGTCTTACTCTATTAGCTTGCTGCGTGAAAGATGATTAAACATAATTGAGGAATTACCATGAAAACGAAAACACTAGTACCAACACTGGTGCTTGCACTAGCTGCAATGACATTCTCACCTGCTGCTCTCGCTGATTACACTATCCGTTGCGAAAGCAGCAATCATCGTTATGAAACCTGCCCAATAAGCACTTCTGGTTATGTTCGCCTAGAACGACAATTATCCAAACATAACAAGTACAAATGTGTAAGGGGCCGAAACTGGGATTTCAACAAACGGGAAATTTGGGTAGATGGTAATTGCAAAGCTGAATTCCTAGTAGAAGAACGCTATAAGCACAACAATAATCAGCATAAATCAAGCAGCCATGATGCTGGAAAAGCTGTTGCTGCGATTGCTGGCATAGCCATTTTAGGCGCCATCCTTGGCAGTCAAGACAAAGACCACGACAACTATAATAACTACACCACCAAGTACGATTCAGACAACTATTATGGTAGTCGTCATACCTCCTATGTACCCGGCTGGGCTACCGGGAAATTTCGCGGCTATAATAATCAGTACGGCGCCGAAGTCCAGATGAGCATAAATTCAGACGGTCGTATGAATGGATCTGCCGGCGGTGGCAATGTTCATGGCTATTTCAATGACGGACAACTGCATATTGGGAGCGTCAGCTTCGATGTTACCCGCACACCACAGGGCTTTGAAACCCGCCAACACGGTGATTACAGAAACACCGTACGCTACCATCGCGTTCGCTAAGTCTGTTGAGCTAAATACAGGAACGCTGCTTTCCTTAAAAGATTATAAAAAACCCGGCAGTTGCCGGGTTTTTTATAATAGATGAGATTTTTAGCTACTTCGGCTTACGAAATTTAAGTGTCCAGCGATCAGTGTTTCCGGTGACAGTTTTACGCCCCACTTCATAACGCAGTTCATCATCAAGCCGGTAATGCAGTTTGGAATAATCTTCGAAAACAAAACCTGCGGCCTGAATTTCCTTAATCGCCAGAACTGGGTCGAAACGACGGCCATTTTCGTCATTATCACCCTGCATATGCCGACGAGTATGGTCGACCAGTGCATAAATACCACCTGGCTTGAGTGCATCAAAAGATACCTTGTTCATAGCCGCACGCCCGGGTGCATCAAAATTATGATAGTTACGGAAAGTTAAAACCATATCCGCGCCATCAACATCAAGGTCATCAACATTCAGGAAATAACGCGCTGCGTCAGGTTTGCGGCCCATAGTGGCATCTTTAGCGCTTACTACCACTTTTTCAAAACCTTTCTCTGTAAGCAAACCTTTTTCAATTCGGCCTGTGCCTAATGCAACAAAGAGCTTGCCATTATCTGCCAGTACCGGGGCCAACAATTTGGTGTACCAACCGCCGCCTGGAATCAGTTCAACAACTGTCATATCATCCCTAAAGCCGAAAAACTCAAGGGTCTCAGTCGGCTTGCGATTGCGGTCGCGTTTTACTTCAGCTTCTGTGCGCAGCGCTGATTTCATAGCTTTTTCCAGCTTTGCCTCTACTGCCTCAAATTCACCCGCTGCCTGCAGGTTGCCGCTCAACAGCGCCAACATCGCAATAGAAAGCATCTTAGTTGTAACTTTATTCATCATATGATCTCCAGATAATTTATTTATGATCGCTTATCATAAACTCCAGCAGCTTATATCGCTACGACTGTTTTTAACCGATAATATACTAACCACTAAGAATCACTGATTTATGCACACAATAACTGCAATTGCCCACCCTAATATTGCCCTGATTAAATACTGGGGGAAGCGCGATACTGCCCGCAATTTACCCGCTACCCACTCGCTATCAATTACCCTTAATACATTGGAAACCCATACCAGCGTGAATTTCTCCGCTGAGCTTAGCGTGGACCAAGTATATTTGAACAAGGCGCTAGCAGGTAATACATTCAGTGCTCGTGTCAGCGCCTGCCTTAATGAGTTTCGCAAACTCGCAGGCATAGATAAATTTGCCAGCGTGCATACCAACAATAATTTCCCTACCGCAGCCGGCTTAGCGTCTTCTGCTTCAGGTTTTGCCGCCCTGCTAACGGCAGCTAATGCTGCAGTTGAATCTCCGCTGGATCTACGCCAACTGGCGATACTGGCCAGACAGGCATCGGGATCAGCCGGGCGTTCCTTATTTGGTGGTTATGTAATTCAGCACTGTGGGCAACAAAATGATGGTAGCGATAGTTATGCCGAGCCACTTTTTCCTGCCAAACACTGGCCACTAGAAGTCGTTATTGCGATCACCTCAGAGCAGGAAAAAACCACCGGCTCCACTGCAGGCATGTTACACACCGCCGCAACTGCACCCTACTGGCAGGCCTGGGTCGATCGCTCAGCTGAAGATATACACGCCGCCACTACAGCGATCCAACAACGCGACTTTAGTGCCCTTGCAGAGGTTGCCGAAGCCTCTTGCCTGGCGATGCACGCGCTAATGCAATCAGCGCGCCCTGGCTTGTTGTACTGGAATGCCGCCACAGTAGAATTAATTCACAAAATCAGGCATCTGCGGGCAAGCGGTCTTGCGGTATTTTTTACTATTGATGCCGGCCCGCAAGTGAAGGCTGTATGCCTGCCTGAAGCCGCTGACAAGGTTGAGGCGGCGTTGGCAAATGTACCCGGCGTATTGCGGACTCTACGCTGTTCACTTGGTGCAGGCGCGCGTGTCGTCAACGATGCCGAGTAAGACCTTACAATGTGCCAGTGCACCCGGCAAAATGGTGCTGATTGGCGAATATGCCGTTACCCAAGGCTTACCCGCCTTGAGCATGGCGGTTGATCGACGAGCTAGCGTCTGCCGCTCAAGCGCCCCAAACCAGCAACATACTATCCACTCTAGCATGCTTGATGGCAAGGTCTTTAGTTTCGATAAATCAGCAACTAATTTTGACTGGAATCGACCACCACCGACAGCAATTAAGGCGTTTGTCGAGCAGTTACCATGGCCACAAACTCGCAGCGAACTGAAGGGTATCAGCTTTGATCTCGATAGTCGGCAGTTTTTTTTTCAAGCTAGGGCTGATGGAGGTGAAAACCAAAAACTTGGTATAGGCTCAAGTGCGGCCTTGATGCTCGCCGCTTGCCGGGTACTTGAAGAGAGCGGTGGAAGTGCTGAAAGCGCGAGTAAATCACACTATCAACTACAAAGCCAGACCGGTAGTGGTATCGACCTTGCGACATCAATACACGGCGGGTTGATCTGTTTTCAACAACTGCAAAAAGTTAAATTATTAAACCTACCGGCGAATTTTTACTGGCAGGCTGTTTGGACCGGCGAGAGTGCAAAAACCCAAGATTTCCTGCAAGCCTTTAACCACTGGCTTGGGACTAACCCTACCCAGTGGAAGTTACAACAAAACTCGGCTGCTAGCCTAATTGCAGAAGCCATTCGCGCTGTTGGCAGAAATGACGGCATCGCTTTAAGCGCTTGTATTCGCGCCTATGGCGAATGGATGCGGGACTTGGGAAACTGGATTCAGCAGCCGATATATACCCCCGCTTTTGAAGAAATTCGAGAAATATCTCTGGCAACGGACTGTGCCTGGAAGCCCAGCGGTGCCGGGGGTGGAGATATCGGTATAGTTTGTGCCACATCTCGCCACAATTTAACAGAAATAAGCCGCACAATCAGTGATGCAGGGTATAAAATACTAGACTTAGAAGTTGATCTGAATGGATTGAAGGTATTTAAGCAATGACCTATTTAAGCAATGAGGCATTTAATGAGCTAAGTAATGAGCCTCTCTAAGATCCCAAAATTTTATAAACTCTCTGTAGCCGAACGGCTACGGGAAGTACACGAGCGCGGCTTGCTTTCAAAAGAGGATTATCTCAGTCTGCTTAAAGGCGACCATCTATTAGAACCGGCTGCCGCTGATAAAATGATAGAAAATGTCATCGGAGTGATGGGTATTCCTATTGGTATTGCGGTTAACTTCCTAATTAATGACAAAGAATATTTGATCCCTCTAGCAGTAGAAGAACCCTCGATTGTTGCCGCTTTAAGCTCCGCTGCGAAAACAGTACATGCAGCCGGCGGCTTTCAGGCCGAGTCGAGCGAATCACTTTTAATCGGTCAGGTACAACTTATTGATGTTCCTAATCATGCCAAGGCTCGGGCTGCTATTATCCAAAATGAAATGGAAGTGCTGAACCTGGCGAATTCATTACATCCTAACCTGGTCGCACGCGGCGGTGGCGCACGCGAGCTCGAAGTTCGCACTATACCCTCCTCTGGTGATGCCGGCGATATGCTGGTTATCCATATTATTGTAGACACTTGCGATGCCATGGGTGCCAACCTAGTCAATACCATGTGTGAGGGCATTGCCCCTCTGCTTGAAAAAATCACTAACGGCAAGAGTTTCCTGCGCATACTGTCAAACCTTACCGATCGTGCACTGGTGCGTGCATGGACCCGGATTCCAGTTGACCTGCTGGCGGGCAAAGGAATGAATGGTGACCTTGATGGTGAGCAAGTACGCGATGGCATTATTATCGCCAGCGATTTCGCCTTGGCCGACCCATACCGCGCAGTCACCCACAACAAAGGTGTAATGAATGGTATTGATGCGGTAGCGCTGGCAACCGGCAATGATTGGCGCGCTATAGAAGCCGCGGCTCATGCCTGGGCATCCCGTGGTGGTCAATACACTGCTTTAACCCGTTGGAGCAAGGGCGAGGATGGCTCATTGATGGGTTTTATCGAGATTCCGTTAAAAGTCGGCATTGTCGGTGGCCCCTTACAGTCGAATAAAACGGTCGGTGTCAATCACCGCATTATGAAGATTAAGTCTGCCCAGGAACTGGCGAGAATTATGGCGGCGGTAGGCTTGGCACAAAATTTCTCAGCCTTACGCGCATTAGCAACCGACGGTATACAAAAAGGTCATATGACCCTGCACGCGCGTAGTGTAGTAATGGCTGCGGGTGCGGGCACTGGAATATTTGATACCGTGGTGGATCGTTTGATTGAAGATGGGCAGATAAAAATCTGGCGGGCCCGAGAAATCATTGAAGAAGTCAACAAAGACAAACGACCACTGCGAGCCGTTAGCACTGAAGAAGCCAGCAGCAAAGAGGACTCGGAGCATTATTCAGCCGGCCATGGCAAGATCATCCTTTTAGGAGAACATGCGGTGGTTTATGGGCGGCATGCGATTGCAGCGCCTGTACCAATGGCTGCAAGGGCGACCATTCACCCATCCGCCCGTGGTGAAGTCGAATTTATTGTGCCTCGCTGGGGTATCGAATACACTCTTAACCGTGACCCGTTAAAGCGGACATCTTTTGAACGCCCACTGGGTACAATGTTGGAAAAATTCGGCTTGCTGGATCAAGCAATTCGCATTGAAGTCTTCCCCACTGTACCCAGAGCAATGGGATTGGGTGGATCTGCAGCGGTTGCGGTTGCAATGGTCAGGGCCCTCGATAAACACTTTAATTTACACATGGCAGATGCCGAGATAAACAGCTTCGCCTTTGAGTTTGAAAAAGTCGCTCACAGCAAGCCTTCTGGTATCGACAATACTGTGGCTACTTACGGCAAGTTGATGATGTATACCCCGGCCAAGACATTGTCTAAAACATCGGATAAAACATCGGCTAATTCATTGGCTGAGCCTGCCACCATCGATACTTTAACCCCCGGTTGTCCAATTCCACTGGTAATAGGAATTTCCGGGATAGAGAGCTTAACCGCAGGCATGGTTACCCAGGTGCGTAAGGGCTGGCAACAAAACCCCGACCTCTATAACCGGGTTTTTAATGAAATCGATCAACTGACTTTAAGCGCTCGCGAAGCCATCATTAATGCCGACATGAAGAGTCTTGGTAACTTAATGAATTTCTGTCAGGGCCAGCTAAATGCCTTGCAAACATCCAGTTGGGAGTTGGAAGAAATGATTCAAATTAGCCGCCGTCACGGGGCTCTTGGGGCTAAATTGACGGGTGCTGGTGGCGGCGGTTCAATTATTGCCCTGTGCCCGGATAACCGCCATCAGGTGGTACATGCACTCCAAGAAAGTGGCTATCAAGCCATGGAGGTCGATATTGGCTAAGCCATCTGCCGCCATTGTTTCTTTTAATGATGAATCCCTAATTCTGGTGAACAGCAATGATGAAGTTTTAGGCTATGCCTCTAAAGATGAGGCGCATAAC
>JAKITM010000029.1 GCA_021648045.1 Lysobacterales bacterium | reverse complement strand
CCGGGATGACGAAATTGGAGTTAATAGGCAGGCTTTCTGTAAAAATGATTAAATTTTTCTGTTAGTTGCTCAACACTGGTGTTTTTATGGCAGTCACTATTAGCACATGAGGTGGGAACCCCAAATTGTTTACTTTCCTCGGGTTCAATTATGCCTGGGTGGTGCGTCCGTATCGAGTAATAGCCACCATTTTTTACTGTCAGCGGCATATGGCAGTCTACGCAGGTGACTTTTGCCTCCAAGGGGCAAGGGATATGGTCTTTCAGAGATTCTTCCTGGTGATAATAAGCCCCCTGGGTATGGCAGTCTGAGCATTCTGCTCTAGGTTTTTCTAAATCGCCGTGGACTTGATGGCATACGCTACAGGTGATGCCGTTTTGCGCATCCTCTAGTTTAAGTGGCTTTTCGGTGGCAAAGAAACCTTCAGCCGAATGGCACTGCAAGCACTCTGGGGTTACCTCTCCGTATTTTCCAGAGTAATTTTCTGTTAATGATTGCAAGGCATTTACATGCCCACCAACCTTCCATGCAGTGTATTGCTGATGGCGTTTACGCTCCCGGCCATTGCCCCACCAGGCAGAAGAGTTCTGAATATAGTCGGGTTCCCATTCCACAAAAAAGTCATCCAGATTTTGTCCTGGCTTAAAACCATGGGGAAAAAATGTTGCACCGTCCACAGAACGACCTCGCATATGACACTGGCCACATTGCTCTGCCTCAAGTCCGCTGTGAATTTTAGCAATGCCTTTGCTCTTGACATGCCATTGCCCGGGCCCATGGCATGATTCACAGGAAATCCCGGCCTCAACAAAGTCTCCAGTGGTCAAGTCCAAGCCTACGGTGTGGCAGCCATGGCAGCGTTGTAAGGGGAAAGGTTCCGACCAGCCATCCCACGATTTGGTTTTCCAGCTTTCGCTGGCAACATTCCAGGCACCTGGCAATAAAGTTTCAGTGCGCCCGTCGTGCCCCATAAACTGTTGTTCCCACTTGCTACCAATAACCCAGTGAGCATCTTCAATATGTAGCCCGGCAGGAGTATTGGCAGAATCAAAGTCGGCTAAGACCGCACCATCTTCAGTTACTCTTCGCATCATTTTACGATGCAAGCTGTTATACCAGTCATCGTATTGATCTTGATGGCAGCTTTCACAAGAAGATGATCCCAAATATTGAATCTCTTCAGGCACATCGGCAAACTGGTAATAGATGTCCTCCCAAATTGTTGCTAGGAAAAAGCCCACAGTAACGATTACAATTAATAAAACATTGAATACAACACTGCGGATTTTTTGTGCTCTTAATTTCATCATTCTAATTTATACTAACTTGTCAGCAGCAAGCAAGATACCTGTTTAGATTTTCACGCGAAAATTACACGCTCCAGAGCCCAGACCAGAACAGCATATTCGAAGATTACGCAGAACACGAGATCGGCATGGAATTAAAGTCGATGTCAAGATGGCTGGATCCAACTGCCTGAATACATCGGGTGGCGGCTGAAAACACTAATTTGGAAAAATACCGTGGCCGTCAAGTAAGCAAAACCTAAGGTCCAGAAACTGATAAAGGTAGCCCAGCCGGCTCCGACTTCTCTGACAATTGCAGTCACAGCGGCTACACAGGGGGTGTAAAGGAGGATAAATAGTAAATAGGCAAAGGCACCCACCTTGCCATCAAATCTAGCTTGCATTGCGCCAAAAGTATCGGCGTTTACCTCTTGCGCGGCTGCGGCCTCAGCGAGGCTACCGCTGGTAATGATTTCCAAGCCCAATGAGTCAAAAAACTGTGATCAAATGATAGTGATTACTGTTTACCAGCCGCAGTATCGACCGCTTTTTCAACTTCGGCACGAGTAACCGGCCCAATGAAGGTTCGCACGCGCATTCCCTCAGGATTCACTATGTATGTTGTAGGTAAGGCCCGCGGGATTTCCATACCCTCTGGCATAGCGTAAACATCAAGTAATAAGATCGGGTAACTGACTTCTATTTTAGCCAGGAACTCATCCAGGCGGGCGCGCTCGATATCTTCATAGTCCAACCCAAGCACCGTGATATCATCGCGTTCAGTATGCAGTTCTGATAGCTCGGGGATTTCTTTTATGCAGGGTGCGCACCAGGTGGCCCAATAATTTACCACCACCCACTGCCCCCGATAATCTGAAAGCTGCACTGTGTTACCCGCTAAATTCGTTAATGAAAAATTGTAGGCCGGTTTAACTTCCTCTGCCTGAGAAAGGCCAGGAAAGACGGCAATAAATAGACTGAATAAGAGACTGATTTTATACATAATGGTTTATTTAGACTCTAGAGGGAAAGGTTGATCTGCCTGTAAGCTCGTTTGTAATGTTCGTTTTAAAGCGGATTCTGAGCCGGAATAGAGCTCTGTCATTAATGCTTTAAAGCGTCGATCGATGTCCTCAGTTTCAGGCAGTTCAGCAATCCAGCCTAATGGCAGGGAATAGTCGCCCACCTTTAATAGACTTTCAAAGCTAACTTCATCGAGGTTACGGCTTAACAGCCAGCCATTTTGCTCAGATTGCATCACCAAACCCGACTGTTGTAAATCGCCTAACATAGCCAAAATTTGAGAATCTGCGGCTGAAGGTTCATCGATAAGTATATCTTCCAGACTTAAAGCGATACCTTTTTTCTGTGCCTGCAGCAAATCTGCCAGCAAACGAAATAGCAGCTGAAGCTCTAAATGTCGTGGCCACTGCCATTCGCTGCGGCGATAGCGAAAAGTTGTCAACGCCGCCGTCAGTGATGCCCCAAATAGCACAACCACCCAGGAAATATATATCCAGAACAAGAAAATAGGTATGGTTGCCATAGAGTCATAAACTGTTTTGTAGTTGGCTCCTGAGACATAGACAACGAAGCCCTTTTTCGCCAGCTGAAATAATATTGTAGAAATCAGTCCACCGATAACCGCGTGCCGCCAATTCACTTGCCGGTTGGGTATAAGAATAAAAATCAGCGTAAGTGCGCCCCAAGTAAACAAAAAGATAGCCAAGGTTTCAAACCAAATACTGTTGGCAAACGCTAGATCAAAACCCGTAAGCGATTGCCGTGCAGTCAATGCCAAGGCAGCACCCATCAACAATGGCGCTAGTGTTAGTACCGCCCAAAACATCACCATTTTGGATAAAAATGTGCGCTCTGATGTCACCCGCCAGATTCGGTTAAATGCATTCTCAATGGCCGACATTAAAGCCAGTGCTGTAACAATAAGAAATAGGGTTCCTATAATTGTCAGCTTTGAGGTACTGGCCATGAACACCTGGATATAGGTTTTGACTTCTTCACCGACACTGGGGACAAAATTTCTGAAGATAAAATCCTGCAAGTTGCCACTCCAGTCCTGGAATACCTCGAACGAGGAAATAATCCCTAGGCCTACCGCCAGTAACGGTACAATTGCTAGCAGGCTGGTGTAACTGAGCGCGCCGGCCACTTGGAACAAGCGGTCGCGCTTGAAATGCCGCCATAAATGTTGGCCCAAGGTGCGAAAAAAACGCTGATCATAGTGATTTTTTAGCTTGTGCTCTTTTTCTGATGCCATAATATCTCTATTGTACCGCACTCACGACCCCGTATAAGGCGTTACAATAAGCGTTAAATTCCTTTATCTAAAGAGCACTTAAATGACTGTAACGATCTGGCACAACCCACGCTGTTCAAAATCCCGCGCAACTCTCGAAATTCTGCAGGAACGAGCTATTAAACCAACAATCATCACCTATCTGGATACCGCGCCCAGTACCGCAGAAATCAAAAACACCCTGACACTATTAGGTATGGATAGTGCGCGGGAACTGATGCGTAAAGGTGAGCCTGAATACCAGGAAAATGATTTGGATAATCCAGCACTCAGTGAAGAAGCCTTGATACAAGCCTTGAACCAATACCCTCGACTGATTGAACGCCCGATTGTTTTTTCTGCAGGGCAGGCTCGTATTGGCCGTCCACCTGAGAGTGTTTTGGACATTATTTGATGACCATGCAAGCTAAAATTACCAGCATTATTTACTTGCTGTTGCTGATACTGCAGCCTATATGGCTGTGGTTACTGCCAAGCCCAGTCGGTTACCAATCAGCTTGGTTGGCGGGTATATTCGCTTTGCCACTGCTCTTTCCATTGTTGGGAATTCTCAAAGGCTCACTGAGAAAAGCGATTATCGGCGCCTATATCACCACCCCACACTTTATGTTTGCGATTAGCGAGGCCTGGACACTGCCCGATGGGCGCTGGTTGGCCATCACGCAAATAGGCTTAATCACATATTATTGGGTTCTGCTGATTCAGCGGGGTCGTCGCCGGAAGGCGGAACGGGCGAAGTAAGCACAGATTCAAGTGGTGACAAGGGTGCCTGCAATTGCTGTTGCTGGAGATGTTTTAACTGCAACCAAGCGGTTGCCAGTAGCGGTGAGATAGACGCCTCTGCCTGATTTGAGGCACGAATGGATTCCGGAATATCCGCAGAAAATAAACCCTGCCAAGCCTGACCGAAGCCTTGGCTGCGTAGACGCCCAAGCGCACCTACATCACCTACTGTCACATTGGCTTCGCGCAAACGCCGTAATACCCGGCGATCAAGCAATCCGTTTTGGCCGGCTACCGCTGCTCGCACCCACTCATTGTTAGCTAGTAGCTGACCGTGGAAAATCGCCAGAGTAGAACGCAGCAGTGCTTTTTCTATGCTCAGGGCAGATACCCGCTGAGCCAGTGAATCAGCTTGCTGGCTGCTCAAAGGCGGCGCCAACAATGCGGTGTATATCATCGCTTCACGCGACTCCCGTAGTGAGTGCAAGTAATTATTGACCGAATCTAGCAATTCAGACCCATCGGACTCGCTGACGACCTCAACACCGCTGCCGGTTACAAACCAGTCTCGCCATTCTGCGCCCTTCTCCCAATTTTCCGCCAGCAAGCGTGAAGGTAAAGCTCTGTAAGCCGTCAAGTAAGTTAGCCTGTTAGGTACAATATTGAGCTTGCTACCACTAAGCTCGGTAATAATCGGTTGCCCGACTACTGCCATCGGACATTCCAACTCCAGCACCTCATCTGTGTTTTCAGCGAACAAATAGTGATATTCATCCGGGCTCACAAAACTGCGCTCAAAAACATCGGTCAATTTGCCATTTTGATGGAAACGGCCCTTAATACTAAAGCCCAAGTGGGCATAATAATTGGCAACCTCTGGGGCATTTTTCCGCGCTTGTGTCGACCGGCGTGCAACCCAACGAACCTTGTCATAGCATATCTCTACCGAGCCCATACGCGACTGATCCGCAACCAGATAGGGGCTAGGGAACAACCCCACCAGTGCGAGTGTTGCCGGTAAGGGGGTTGCCATATCACAGATGTTGGCGCTATCGCAGGGAAGGATTACCAGCGCCTCGGGTCGATAATTGGTGTTTTGCTCAGCTCCGGCATCAAGTTTTATGTCTGCCCCGGGCGACAGCCTGTTTTGCCGGAATTGATGTTCAAGCACGGCGATGCTAGCAATAAGCTCATCCAGCTTATGCTCGTAATTTGCTAGCATTCTCTGAATCAAGTCACCCCCAGTACCCAGCAGGCAGCTACGGTAAGTTGTCATCTGTCGATTAAATTGAGTAAACTCATCGAGCATTTTATCAACGGCATTTTCATTCACCTCAGTATTTGCCAAACTTGGCCAAGGTGCTGTAAACCAAGCCATTACAGCCGCCTGTACAGACCACTCCAATGGGTTGATCACCCGCGTGGTGTCAACGCAGGAATTGCTATATTGAGTGGTAAGATAAGCCAACAAATAATTGATCCTTTGCCAAGGCGTCAGACTCAGCTCGCGGCGCAGCTGTTGTTGTTCCCATGGTCCGGTAGAGTTACCGGAAAGAGGGATATTCTTCGCTTGTACACTGCCCATATCCAGGAACGAGCTGACACAGCCATCATATTGTTCGCTACTGATGGGTTCCAACTCAGGCATTGCAGCGGCCACAATGCTGGTACACATAGCAATCTCTTCACGAATACTTTCCCGCAGCGGCTGTTGGAAGTAATATCCGGCATCTGGGAGCAATAAATCCAAAATTGCATGTGCATCAACCAACTTACGACGCTGCTCTTCAAAGTCAACCTGACCGCCCACTATATGGATAAATGCTTCACTAGTCAGTGCCAGCGCGGTTTTTGTTGAAGCATCAACAAGGGCAAAATCCTGACTGTAAAGTTGTTGTAACTGCGGTAGCTTTTCTGCCAACAACGGCAACCAGCTAGTTTCAAACAAAGGATAGTCGGGCTTGATAAGCTGTGTCTGCGCTACTGTATCGACAATTTCCGTGCTAGCTTCATCTACAGATGAATTACTTAGCGCCAACTGCTGCTTTGAATTCTTCCGATCCAGAAGCGCTGTGGTCAATAAGCTCAAACCGTTGGTAAAAACCAGACTGCGTTTTTCCTTCAGCGCGACCAAGGTATCGAGTGTATACAGGGCCAAACTAACATCAAAGTTTGTTGATTGTTTGATTAAACCGAGGCGTAACTTAAATACCAGCTGTTCAAATTCCGATTGTTGCGCTTGCTTTGCCAAGCCTAAATCCTCAGCCTCTGCACTTGCGCTCACCTCGGCAATATTTACATTAGCGGTTTCCGCTATAAGGCTTGGAATCAGTAACTCTTCCAGCAGTTGATTAAATCCGGACTCAAGATCTGTGTCTGTTAGTTCAATCAAAAGTGGTGACTTTTCAGTAGTCGAGTCAATCGCAGCGGGTAATCCTAGGCTTTGTAAGTCCAATTCAGCTATAACATGATTGAAACCTATATCATCCAGCAGCATTTGTTGCAGACCTTCACGGCTGGTTAATGCACGGGATTCGGCCTTGCGCAGCAGATAAGGCATCAATGCCCGAACCACCGCGCGCTGTTTCTTTTCAAATACCAACTTGACCAGTAGAGCTTGAAGTTTATCGTCACTGAGTTCAGGTCCAAGCTCGAGAGTCAAGCCGTGCAGCTTCAACTCCAACAGCAATTTTTGCGTAAAAAACCCTTTGCTAAACAAATCCAGTGGCTCAGGAGACAGGCGTAGCGCATCTGGTTTTAAACTCTGTAACCAAGCGCGATCATCCGTAAACTGCCGTACTAAATCACTATAATCTGGCTCTACCGGCTGACTAACTTCGCTTGTAGGTAAGCTATCTACCCCAAATTCACCGGCTACCTCAGTGGTCAATTCTTCTGCTATACCAACAACTAGACCTATAGACTCATCAGTATTTTCCACAGCCTGTAATCTAGCCTCATCAAGCACAGCAGCGGCAGTGGCATTCGCTTCTGTGGCCGCAATTGCAGCTAACTTTGCCACCTGATAATTTTCCTGTAACCGATTCAATGCCAGTAGGGTTATCAGCGCGGTCTCGCGGCTCTCTGCGCTGGCGATGGCCGCGCTCAGCTGTGCTTCGGAAGGCATGTTAACCAGCACCAATTCCGTTGGTGTTTCAACCGCAGCATAAGACAGTTGGGAAATAGCTAACCAGCCCAGCAAAGCCATTTGCAATACACTATTATGGTATTTGTTACGCATAAATCTGACGCACCTATCCGCGAGAGTCCATTTCAGGGTCTATATTAACCGATATTCTCTGGTATGACTTGCCAACCGGCTTGCATATTGGACGACTTTTGCCTAATCTCTGCCGGCAGGCTAATCAACGAGCAACCCGATATGAAAACACTACAAATAATCACCACCGGCGGCACCATCGATAAGGTTTACTTTGATGACAAAAGTGACTATGAAATCGGCCCCCCGGAAATCGGGCGTATTCTTGAAGACACAGGCATCGGCTTTGAAGTCCATATCAATGCCCTAATGCGCAAAGACAGCCTGCATTTTAATGCCGAAGATCGCGCCCTGATTCGTAATGTCATTGCCCATAGTAGCTCTAAGCACTTTCTAATAACCCATGGCACAGATACCATGGTGGATACTGCGATGGAGCTACTCGATATTGAAGATAAGGTTATCGTCCTTACCGGTTCCCTTAAACCTGCCCGCTTCCGCGATTCAGATGCTGTATTCAATATAGGTTGTGCGGTTGGTGCTGTACAATGTCTGCCCTCCGGGGTTTATATCAGCATGAACGGTAAAGTATGGGATCCAAGGAAGGTAAAGAAAAACCATTCTGCCCACCGTTTTGAAGCCAATGAATAACTCATTAGATAAATTTTTCGACTAATAAATTCAGCCCTAATAAGAGTACCCCAACCAGGCCCCCAACTAGGGTGCCGTTGATGCGGATAAACTGCAAATCTCGGCCGATGGCGAGCTCAACCCGACGGGAGGTTGTATCAGCATCCCAGCCCTTTACAGTATCGGAAATTAAGCCACTAATACTCTCAGCATTCTCACTTACAATGTGGGTAATTGCTGCGGATATCCATTGGTCAAGCAATTCACGCATATCCTGATCAGCTTCCAGCTCAACGACTAAACCCTGCAGCAAGTTATCCATGTGTAGATGAATCTTAGAATCGGGATCGCTTTCCGCAAGCTTCAGTCGCGCCGCCAGGTCATTCCAGAGTTGCAATAAATACTCCTGGATTGAGTCGTTCTGCATGAAGTCTTTTTTGATTCGTTCACCCAGAAGTTGGTATTCGGGTAATGTTTGTAAGTCCTTGGTTAACTTTTCCAGCTGCTGATCAAAGCGCTGGCGAAGTTCATGCTCCGGATCGAGCACCATCTCAAACAACACTGTTTCAATGCGTTGCAACAGCTGCCCGACAATCTTATCATCAACAAATCCCGGCATCCACCAGGGGCTTTCATGCTGCACGCGGTTACGGATTCGTTCTTCGTTTTCACTCAGGGCTACAATTGCAAAGCGCAAAGCCTGGGTAAAGACTTCCTGATGTCGGCCCTTACTGGTCATTACTTCAAGTGCCTGGCCGGCTATTTTCGCAACATCGATATTAGAACTTTGCCGCTGCAGAATGCGCGTAGCAAAGGCTCGCACCCGCTGCTCACCAACGGCCGCCATTAGCCAACTCCACAATGAAAGTGTATTACCAATAAGCTTTCGGCGATTGTCTGTCTGTTTTAACCAGCTGATGACAATCCCGGCCAAATCGTGCGCCTTTAAACGTTTTTCAAGAACTTCCGCTTGCAGAAAGTTTTCTGCCACAAAGCGTGCCATTGACTCTCCGATTTCATTTTTTCGTCGGGCAATAATGGCAGTATGCGGGATAGGTAACCCCATGGGGTGCCGGAATAAGGCAGTTACAGCAAACCAGTCGGCAAGGGCGCCTACCATGGCCGCCTCAGAAAACGCATGCAGCCATAGCCATGCTCCCTGCTGCTGCCAGCTGAGCGTGTAGAGCACAGCCATAACTAACAGTAGAATAAGCGGCAGCCTCTTCATTTGCCGAAGCCTTAGCTGTTGTAGATCTTCGCTATGGGGTAAATCCAATTGTATCCCCAGGTTTAATTTACGCCTAAATATTAACTATATGTTGGCTATATTTTGACTATATTTTCGCTTTACGCAGGCGCCGGTTGCGCATCCATTGACTACTTACCAGCCAGAGTGCAAAACCACTGATAACAAAGAAAACCGTGCTTAATGCAAACACCCGTAGCAAGTTATTATTGAAATCACTGCGGTCATCATAATCCATGATATGCAGCATCCAGAGAAAGTCAAAGATTCGCCAATAAGTAGTCCGTCGGGCAACTAGCTCGCCGGTCCAAGCATCCAGATACAGGTTGAAATTGGACTCATCGCCGTAATAAAGGCTATAAATCGGTAATACCCGACCACGGAATTCAGCATCAGCATCAGCAGCCTCGATAAAGTCGACTTGATCCGCTACTGCAGAAAATGTGATCAACTGGCTGGCGATTAATTCCGCCTCTTTAGCCTGCATCATGGCGACTGGCGCGCCTGTTCTTGCATCTATCAACCGGTTGTGGGGCTTGTCATCAATAAGCGCTTGTATTCGATACACATCCCTGCCGCGCATGTGTGCAAGTGAGACCGAGCTGATCACCGCCGTTGGGTGTTGGCTCATAAAGCCATTCAATGCCAGCCCTGGCGCTTGAAAACTTTCTAGAGAGGCAAGTTCAAAACTTTTGGCCGACACCGCCAGATGTTCCCCGCGAATTTCTTCAATGGGAATCAACGCAAAGTAAAAACCACTGACTGTCCAAAGTAGCAGTTGAACGCCTAAAATTAAACCTGCCCAACGATGGGTTTTTCTGATGATTTTAGCCATGTTCATTGTATTAATTCTCTTAGTCTACAGGTGGATATTTGCATAGCCTATGCCCCAGGTGCACATAGTGGCATCCTAGTGGCATCAAATGCACTCTTTAAACTCTACCGGTTCTTGCTTGCTGATAAAAACTAACGCTTGCACGCTGACCCAATAACACCACACTAGCCACACACATGGTTGGCGAGTGCGGCGAATTCTTCCAGTGTGAGTTGCTCAGCGCGTACAGATGGTTGAATACCTGCAGCTATAATTTCATCAGCAGACATTAACAACTTGAGCGCATTGCGCAAGGTTTTACGCCGCATCCCAAAAGCCGCCTTGACGATTTTATCGAAACGGTCTTCATCATTAACCTTTACTGGCAGACTGTGATGTGGAATTAGGCGCACAATACTGGAATGCACCTGTGGCGGCGGGAAAAACGCCCCCGGCGGCACCGTAAATAATGGTTCAACCTTGCAATAGTACTGGGTCATCACCGACAGCCGACCGTAAGTCTTTCCGTCTCCAGCTGAAGCTGCCATTCGGTTGACCACCTCTTTTTGCAACATAAACAGCATTTCTGAAATTTGTTTGCGCCAGGTAAAGGTGTGAAATATCAAGGGTGTAGAAATATTGTAAGGCAAATTACCGACCAGCTTGAAGTTATCCACACCGGCAATTTTACCGATATCTGCGCGCAAGGCATCCGCCTGATGCAGGAAAAATCGGCGTTCATCATTAAGCTGAACCGGGTAATCTAAGCGTAATTTCGCCACCAGATCACGGTCAATTTCAATTACATGCAGATCGCAGCCGGTTTCTAGCAAAGGTAGCGTCAACGCGCCCTGACCCGGGCCAATCTCAACCACAGTCTGTCCCGGACCGGTATTGATAGAATCGACAATCCGTTGGATTATTGTTTGATCAACAAGAAAATTCTGGCCAAAGCGTTTACGCGGTTTATGTTTCATATTTTCCTAACGGCCATTTCAGCTGCGGTTTTAATGGCCAGCGCTAAACTGGCAGTATCTGCCTTGCCCAGACCGGCTATATCCAGTGCGGTTCCGTGATCGACCGATGTGCGAATAAAGGGTAATCCGAGAGTGATATTAATGGCATTGCCAAAACCCGCGTGTTTCAGTACCGGCAGACCCTGGTCATGATACATCGCCAGAATAACATCACTTTTATCGATATTTGCCGGGGTGAATGCAGTATCGGCGGGCAACGGTCCGATAATGTCCATGCCCTGGGCGCGACAATGCTGTAATGCAGGCTCGATGATTTCAATTTCTTCCATGCCTAAATGCCCGCCCTCCCCGGCATGCGGATTCAGTCCACAAACAGTGATTCGCGGCCGATTTAAATTAAATTTATTACGCATTTCACTATGTAGTATTTCCAGTGTTTCAGTGACGCGTTGAAAGCTTATTGCCGCGGCAATATCTTTCAGCGGCAGGTGAGTTGTCACTAACGCCACCCGCAGGCCTGCGGTTGCCAACATCATCACCACTCTTGGGGCATTGGATAACTCCGCGAGGTATTCAGTATGCCCACTGAAGAATGCATTATCGATGCTGGCCTCGTTAATAATACCCTTATGCAGAGGTGCCGTTACTAAGCCCGCCGCATCGCCACTGAGGCAGAGTTCGGTTGCTATACGCAATGTATTGAGCACATATGAAGAATTACGGGCATCGAGTTTACCCAGAGTTTCAGGCACAGCCATTGGCACATGCAAAACAGCTAGCTGATCAGGTCTTGGTTTAGCACTAGAATATTCTTCTAGGGATTCAAACACCTGTACATGCTTATCAATTCGCGCTGTGGCAAGGCCAAAATGACTGGCCGCCCGCTGAATAAGACCGGCATCGGCTACAACTAATAATGGTACTTGTGTCAGCTTAGTTGCAGTCGGCAAAGCGAGCGTACGAACCATCAGTTCCGGGCCAATACCGGCCGGCTCTCCGGCGGTTACCAGTAGCGGTGTACCCGAATCAAGCAAGTCGCATTACCTCTATCTGGGGATGGTGGTTTTACCCAGCATCGATACGAATGTCCACATAGGCTTCATCGCGCATCTGCCGCAGAAATTGATTAACTTCCTGTTCCGCTTTGCGTTGGCGGATCATGTTGCGGGCTTGATTACGGGTGGTTTCTTCGGTTCTATCGACTTCCCGTTGCCCCAGAAACTGGGCTATATGCCAACCGGCCTCGGTTTGGAATGGTTCTGAAATACCTTCTACACCCAGGCCTTCGAGCATAACTTTCATTCGGTCACCGTATTTTTCAGGTACAAACCAGCCGAGATCGCCACCCAAATTTGCACTGGTGGTATCATCGGAATCTGATTTTGCCAGCGTTTCAAAGTCGGCACCTTCAGCCAGCTGCTTCTTAATATCCATAACTTTATCCATGGCCTGACGAGCGTTTCGCAACTCGGTAACTTGTATCATAATATGGCGAGCGTTATATTCTTTGATGACTACTTTGCCGCGTTCACGCTTGTCGTCCACTCGAAAAATATGGTATCCAGCCGGGCTGCGCATAGCTTCGGTATATCCCCCTGTTCCTAATGGTTCTATGGCTTCAGCAAAATAGCGGGGAATAGAATTAAGATCACGCCAGCCTACAGTGCCGCCTTCTAATGCCTCCGGGGCTTCGGAATAGGATATTGCCGCAGATTTAAAATCCATACCTTCCTGTAAACGCCGATAAACATCGTTGATCCGGTCAGTGCCTTCAGCCAACTGCTCGGGTGTAGCACCTTCCGGCACGCTAATCATTATGTGCGAAAGCAGGAACTCACCATCATCTAGATCTCGCGTTGCCAGCAAAATATTGATTTCCGATTCGGTGACATTAACCATGCTACCGACCACACGCTCTTTCAGCTCACGCATCATCATATCGTCACCCAGGCTTTGCCTGAACTCGGTAAAATTAAAACCATCCCTCTCAATGGCGCCGCGCAATTGCTCAATTGACATTTTGTTTTGACTGGCAACCTGACCCAATGCAGAGTCAATATCGCTGTCACTTACACGGATCCCGGTACCGTGAGCGCGTTGCACCTGTAACTTGGTCGAAATCAAGTTTTCAATCACCTGATTTTCTAGCAGTGCTTTGCCAGGCATATTACCACCCGACTGGCGGATACGGTCCATTACACCAGCGACCGCCTGGTCAAGCTCGCTACGCATAATCACATCTTCGTTAACAACGGCAACAATGCTGTCTAAAGGCTGGACTTCTGCGCGGATGTTTTCAGCACCGACAAACAACAACAGCGGCGCAAGCAGGAATAAAATATATCGGTTGGAAAATTTTATAGTCATAATTAGATTTTCTATATCAATCAAACAGATCGCTATTGTACCTGTATTTAACGGTCAAACTGGCTAAAAATTACGGTCATTAAACAATTTGTACGGCTCACGCCCGAGGATACCCAATCCGGTTAGCTCAAATTCCAGGTAAATACCGGTGCGTGTCTCGCCATCGTTGTTACGCAGATAACGCCTAGCCAGCAGACGCATAGCCCAGCAGCAACTGCTGTATTCAAAGCCCGCTAGCGCTTCCAGGGTGCCTGCCTCGTCTCGGTCGTAATTCCAACGGCCCATCAATCGCCAACGGGAAGATATGGGAACAGATGCACGAATATCAAATTGATCAACAGAGTCGAGGCGATAACGGTATTCGAAACTCAATTGCAGTCGAGAACTCGATTGATAGTCAATGCCGGCATAGCCCACATCCAGCTCATTTTCTTCCCAGCTCCACTGTAAGCCAGCCCGAGTCGCCCAAACTTGAGATGGGTACCAACTGGCTTCAGCAATAAAATCGGAGGTGCCGGCTTTATTTACCGGATCGCCTGGCCGTAGTTGTACTTTTTGGTCAGCGAAGTACAAGATTTGACCCAAACTTAAATTAAAGCGTTCCAAACCTTGGGTAGAATCAAATGTACGACTGGTCAGCGCCAATGTCAGCTGGTTTGCATCCCCCTGGCGGTCAGCACCAATAAAGCGGTTGTAGCTAAATAGTTGACCAAATCCAAATGTCATTTCGTCGGTATCAAAATCCGGCAGATCATCTTGATTCTCAAACGGCACAAAAAGATAAAACAACCGGGGCTCTAGAGTTTGCTGGGCCCCGCTTTTCAACTCACGGTCGAAATACAAACCCGCATCAAAACTCGCAATCAAATTGCTGCGGCCCGGCGAGTTATCTACAAAATCGAGATTGTTATTCAACGAATACTGGGTCACCCGATAAGCAATTGCCGGCTGCACAAAGCCGGCCGCTTCCTCATAAGTCCATAACAACTGGCTTAGAACATCGGCGCGCCCGCCCGTTACTCCTGCTCTTCGATCAAATGCGACCAGTTCACTGTCGAGACGAAAATCAAACCGGCTTTTGTTAATCGGCATATCTAGCCGGTAACGCAACTGGGGCACACGGCTATATGGCCCGCGATTGGGGTTGATTTCCGCGTCTAATATCTGGAAATTATCTGCCTGCAAGTCGAAACCCCAGTACTTTCCACGCCCGCTTATACCCACCTGTGAGCGTAAAAATTGTCGCGAGGATTGCACCAAGGAGTTTCCAAGATCGAAGAAATAATCTTCATCGCTGACCCGGTTCAAGAGCAGCTTTGTTTTCCACTGAGGGTTAATTATCCCTTTATGAGAAACTTTATAGTGATAGCGATCTTCACCCGTTCTGTCATCGTCGGCAAGGTACTTAATATCCACACTGTTAATAGTGCGTGCAGTCATAAAACGGTATTGGCTACCGAGCATAAAGCCGCGGTCTGTTATCCAGCGCGGCGTTAAAGTTAAATCCTGATTCGGGGCGATGTTCCAGTACCAGGGAATCGACACATCAAATCCATTATCATTCGAGGACCCCAACGAGGGATATAAGAATCCGGTTTGCCTGCGATCATCGATCGGAAAACTGAGCCAGGGGGTATATAGCACCGGTATACCCTTAATTTCTAGCTTTGCTCCACGGGCTATACCGCGACCCGTTTGCGCATTAATACTGATGTTTTTAGCAATAATCTGCCAATCCGGGTCATCCCCCTGGCAAGTTGTGTACTCCACCCCATCCATGCTCAGTTGGCTACCCTTACTTACCAGGGCTTTGCTCGCACGCCCCTTGCTATTATTGCTGAATAACTGGTAGTCCACTTGTTGAAACGAGCCCGACTCTTCCAGCAGATCATACTCTGCACTTGCAGCCAGGAGAAACAATCCAGCATCCCGATACGCTAACGGCTCAGGGAAGTTCAGGTGCTTTTTGTCGATGTTATATTTAAGCAAATCAGTTTTTAACTGCTGAGCGCCACGGGTTACCACCACATCGCCAGTAAAAACAGACATCGGCCGAGCAAAATCGCCTTCTATTGCGCTAATATCAATGGGCAGGTCTTGTCTGTTTTCCAGCTCAGGAACTTCAAATTCAGTCAACACCAAGGGACAGCCCTGCGGTAGCTGCGGTGAATTTTTTTCCATCGCAAAGCTAGCTACGGGCAGACTAAGCATAAGCAATGGAGTGATCCAATTGCCAATTTTATAGATAGCTGGTTTCACTGGGGTGCAGATTCCAAATTGGGGAGACAGTCTCGATACTTATAGTTTACCAGTCGATTGCCGGCAGGTCGTTAATATAAAATTAATTTTACTGCAGAGAATAAATCCGAGCAACGAATAACTGGTTATAATAAATTTATATTAAGCATTTACCATTTACCCACGGCGAGTATTAACAATGAATTCTGACTGGTTTCTGGACGAACAATTATGGCTTGAATTTTATGCGACGATGTTTTCCCCTGAACAGTTCGCACTAGCCGCTGAACAAACCCCTCAAATAATCCAACTGACAGGCTTAGACACGGCGAACATTCTTGACCTAGCTTGCGGGCCCGGCCGCCATATACTGCCATTTGCTGAGTTGGGCTACCAGCTTACCGCCGTTGATACCAGCGGCTACCTGCTCGACATTTTAGCTGACAAGCTCGAAGCAACGCCGCATCAGCATAGCGTTGAGATTCTCAAGGCTGATATGCGCGAGTTTATCCGCCCGGCAAGCTTTGACCTAATCTTGAGCATGTGGACATCATTCGGTTATTTTGAAGCCCCGGGCGATGACCAGAAAGTGCTCGATAATGTTTATCAATCACTCACTATTGGTGGCAAATTTCTTCTTGATGTCGCCGGCAAAGAATATATTATTCACAATTACGAACCCCTGCTCACTCGTGAAATAAGCCCGACAGAGTTATTGATAGAGCAACCTATTTTGTTGGATAACCTCAGCCGGCTAGATAATGAGTGGACGCTGGTCTCTAAGGACAAAGTCTTCAGGGCGAGTTTTAGTCTTAATATTTACACAGCAGTTGAGTTACAGGACAGATTATTGGCGGCGGGGTTTTCTACCGTGCAAGTTTTTGGTGATCTCGACGGCAGCGAGTATGACCTCGATTCGGATCGATTAATTCTATTGGCGACAAAGTAGCTTTTGTATTTAGCAGGCGTCCCCACGAAGTTTCCGCACCTCAGCCTCAATTCGCTCTGAAGTCACTTCATCTGCAGGGATTGGCGTACCGATAATCACTTCGATTTTTTGCCAAAACTTACGCGGACGGCGTTTTAGCCCTTTGTCCTTGCGTGAAAACATACTACCCCAAAGATTGCAGATGGCTACTGGAACCACCGGAACCGGGTTCTCCCGAACCAGTTTTTCAACCCCTTTCCTAAAAGGATTGATACTTCCATCATAGGTTATAAGACCCTCGGGAAATATCCCTAACACCTCACCTTCATCCAAAATCTCATGCATTCGCCGGTACGCTGCGCTCAAAATTTCAGGATTTTCTTGCTTGCTTGCAATAGGGAATGCTTTTGCCGCCTTAAATAACCAACGCAAGCCCGGGAACTCATAGATTTTATAATACATGGCGTAGCGCAGTGGCCGGGTAATAATACCGCCCAGTAATAAGGGATCAATAAAGCTGACATGATTTGAAGCCACGATCACAGCACCCTCTTCAGGGATGTTTTCAAGACCCACAACTTTAATACGATAAATGCTCTTCATCATCATCCAGACAATAAAGCGCATAAAGAACTCCGGCACCACGGTGAAAATATAAGCGCCAACCAGAATATTCAAGATCGCCGTCACCAGGAAAAGCTCGGGGATGCTAAAGCCCATATTACCCAGTAATATCATTGCCATTGCTGCTGAAAGCACCATCAGCAAGGCATTAATAATATTATTTCCCGCTATCACCCGGGAACGAAATTCCGCCGGGGTTCGCTGCTGTATCAGTGCATACAGGGGTACGGTATAAAAGCCCCCAAAAACACCAATCATAATCAGATCAAAAACTATGCGCCCACTGTGCTCAAGGGCAAAGAATCCGCTGATATTAACCACCTGCTGAACCGTCTCCGGACTAGCAAAATAAAGGTCAATGCCGAATATTGTCAAACCCAGGCTGCCTAAAGGCACTAGGCCAATTTCTATTTTGTTACGCGAAAGCCTTTCACACAGCAAAGAACCCACTGATATACCAATGATGAACAAACCCAATAAAAATGACATCAGGTTTTTATCGCCACCGAGCAGGTTGTAGGTATAACTGGGAATTTGCACCAGGAAGGTTGCCCCGAAAAACCAAAACCAGGAAATCCCCAAAACGCTATTCAGCACCACCCGATGTTTCCTGAGGTAAGCTAGGTTGCGCACGGATTCAGTAAATATATTCCAATTAATTTTTAGTTCCGGGGCAGTAGCAGGGATCATCGGTATAGCGCGACTTGCCAGCCAACCGGCTACCGCAACTAGCAAACAGGCGGCCGCAACCCATACTGGCCAATCGGCTTCCACTCCCGCGAGCTGAGGGCCAAGTATGGTACCTGCCAAGATGGCCACAAAAGTTCCCGTTTCAGTAAGTGCATTCCCCCCGACCAATTCTTTAGGATGTAAAATTTGCGGCAGCATACCGTATTTAATCGGCCCGAAAGTAGTCGATTGAAACCCCAGCAAAAAAAGAACGCCAAGCAATAACGGCCACGAGTCATAGTAAAACCCGATGGTCGCCAGTAGCATGATAATAATCTCAAATAATTTGATCAGCCGGATTTGGCGTGATTTTTCAAATTTATCGGCAAACTGCCCAAACAAGGCCGAGAAAAGAAAGAACGGTAAGATGAAAAGCATAGCACTGAGGTTAACCAGCTGGTCTGTATTCAAAGATATCAGCTCGGCGGAGCGAAAAACGATTAACGCTGCCAGACCATTTTTGAATATATTGTCATTGAAAGCACCCAGAGACTGGGTAATAAAAAACGGCGCAAAGCGCCGACTGCCAAGCAACTTGAACTGAGAGTGGTCACTCATGAATTACAGCCACTTCCCCGAATAGATATTAACCCGACGCCGCTTTTTGTTTTGAAACTCTTAATGCATCTGCTCGCTTTATAATTTTGGCGGCACTGCTGCCATCCAAACTTTTACGGAAATTTTCAAGTGAAGAATACTGGGTTGAATTCATGTTGAGATAATTAATCGCGCGTTTTAACTGCTGATATTGAGAAGCAGTTATCTGGTCTTCAAGTGCCTTCATCGACTCTTCGTAAATTGGGCTACTGGCACTTGAAAAAGCTGCGTCCATGCCGGTCGGTTCGCTACAGCCCGACAATGCTATTGCTAGTACAGCGACCAAAAGTAGCTGCGTTATATTCTTGATTCCCTTGCTGGAGTTTTGTGTTTTAATCATGTCCCGTTCCCATACGGTAAGCAGATCATATCAGTAATCGCTGCCCTCTAGCAACTATAAGCCTTGTCCAATATGAAATGAGTCTGAACGGGCAGCGTATTTCCAGCATGAAGTGAGCCTCAAATAGTCCAAATTGTTCATAATCACCTGATGAGAGCGATTATGACGATAAAGAAGCTTAAATACGATTTGAGCTGTTTCAGGCTCATTTGTTAATTGGAAAATACTGCTCACAAGCCGAAAAGGTGTGTCGATATTCATCTCGCTAACACCATCAAACATCCAGTTTCCCCAAGCACTACGCCAACTAAGGCAATATTAAGAACAAGTTAACGCAACATATATGGTCCCCTCGGTATTGCAAGATAAAATTATTGTATGGCTAAAAGTATTGCGCATATTCATCTCATCAGCAGTACGGCTTTTAATAGCCCATGTCCCGTTTAGATTATTGAATGTACAGGTGTTACCTTTTATGCCATCGCTTCAATTTCATCTCCGCAATTCGTTGACTATAAAACTTGATCCAGTGTTGCTAAGCTTTAAATTACGTTGGCCTGAAAATGTGTCTTGTAGGTTAATAATGCTCAGGCAATGCGTGCATTTTTGTTGGCAACGGCCACAGCGGCTATATTATAACCATGTTGCTTTTCCAGGCCACTGATCCATTGAGCGCGTTTATCCAGGTATTTACCCGCCACCCGTACGACGGCCCGCCCGTCCGTTGTGGATTAATAGCGCTCGTAAATAACTATCACCCCGTTTGCTTATACCCAGTAAAGTCGGTTTCCCGCCCGTACTATGCTGTCTTGGCACCAACCCTAACACAGGGGGGGGCAGGATTGTAAGCTTTGACACCGTGGGGGCGGTTCAGTCTGTTCCCTATTCTTTTTTTACGGAGGAGTATGAGGCGGTGTGCATATTTCACCAGTTTGGAAAGCAGCATCAGGCTGGACGGTTGGGTCAGTCCAGCAGATCCTCCATCCTGCGAATTGGTCACCTGCAGGGGCAGCGCCGTAGAGGTGGCCGTCGGCATGGTTCAACCCCGCAAAAGTCTGTGTTTCGGCCACGCTACCGTCGGGACTGCGTAGGGTGAAGCTACCCGTTTCAAGAACGGTAGCAGGCGCCTGTGCCAAGACGCTGATATGGCCAATAGAATTGGTATTAATGTCAAAGCGCAGGATGTGTGGCAATTCAGCAAGGTTGTCGATCAACGAATTGTCGGGTTCCTCTTCGGACGGCTCTTCGCGCTGCCAGCGTGGGTCATCACGATAGTAAAAGCGACCTTGTCGTGAGATAAGGCGGTAGCCCTGAACCTCGAGCACCCCCATTTCCTGCAATAGGCCCCATTCATGGGGGTGCATCTCTAGCCGCATGAGCGCGTCGAAAGCGGCGCGGGTGCTGGCAACGCCGGCCTCGGTCCCAAACCAAAAGCGCGTGCCTATGTTTGTCGCAGCGTTCAGCCGGATGCGGAACTCAAGATCAATTTCATCGGCTTCAGCATCTCCGGGCAGGCTGTTTGTCGCGTCCTCACGAATCTCGTCCTCGCGGTTGTCTAGTATGGATTGCCGAACAGCCGCATAGCGCTCGTCCCAAATTGCGTCGTTAATGCGGTCGCGTTCGCGCAGGCTAATCCCCATGAGGCGAACCAGTGTAGACTCAGAGTGATCCTCGAGTCTTTGCTCAAACGGTTGGACACGCAGCAGCCGATAGACAACCGGCGGAGGCAGTCCGTTTTGATTAAGCCGCGCCTGAATATCCTCGATGCTGATCGTAATAAGGCTTGAATTCGTATCAGGATAATCCGGCACCGGCACCACAGGCGTCAGTTGCAACCGGTCGGTGGCAATGAATGTATTTAGCAGGTCTACCGATAAGGTGCCAAGGCCCGGAACGACATAGCGCAGTCCGGTCAAGGTGCCGTCCGGATCGCGAGTTTTGTCGCGGATCACAAGATCATCAACTGGAAAGCGCTTGCGCCCTAGCCCTTGTACCGTACCGCAAAGCGACAGTCCTCCTCTGTTTGACTGCACCTCGACAATGTTGACACGGATTTGGTGGAGCGAGGTGTAGAATGGGTCCCAGCGTTTGCGCGCAACAGTGACGGTCGTGGCCAGCAGATCCATCGCGGTCGCAAAGCCGGGGTCAGAGGCGTATTCTTGCCGGTAAAGCACCGAGATGAAGCGGTTCAGAAGAAAGGTAATGCCGGTGAACTCGTCATTAAACAGTCGTGCCAGCCCGCTGGTGCTTATCCCGATTGAACTGCCCCAATGCAGCATTCCGTCGTCGTCCCATTCAGGGCGGAAATCGATCTGGATTGTGCCCGCGGGGTCAAGCGAGCTGATAAGAAGCTTCGCGTTGTAGCGGCAGCGGATGCTAAGGCGCAGGCCATCTGCACGCGAAAACATTTTAACATATAGGATTTTAAACCTCTTGTTTAGCATCGAAAGGTTGACCGGTACATCGGTCCCGAACACTTCGGTCTTACCCGTATCGCGTATTTCGTCGATCAATTCCTGAAAGTGGCGGCCGATAGAATTGAGGTTGCCCGATCCTGAAAAGAGGCGCGGGCTCATCGCTACAGCATAATCTTGTCCCAACGGCAGGAAATTTTGGCCGTCAATCGATGCGCCTGAATCTGAGCCATATACAGGGCGACGCGACTCGTACGTGGGCAACCGAAGCAGCAGGTTCGCATATATCCCGACGGCGTCCTGATGGGTGCCGTTGCCGGGCAGAAACCGCATATCGATCGAGCGCAGAGGACCGTCTCGTCCGGTGATATCGAATGGCAGGGATGACGGTAGTAGTCCCGCAAGCGCGGCTAGTATCTGTGCTTGAGTCAGACCGTAAGGTGCGTCGGTCAGTGTTGTAACCAGCGGTCCCGCGACACTCACCATTTGCAGCCCCAGCCGCACATTGGTATGCGCCAGCACCACGGATCCCTCCAAGGCTTCGAAATCGCGTAGCAGGGACACCAGCACATCTACCGTCGCCTGCCCATTGGGCAAAATCACGCTACCGGTGGTTGGATCGCTGACATCCAGTGTTATCGCAAGCGTTAGTAAAACATGTTCTAGCGCTATACCGGGAACCAGCGGATCGCCGTCCTGCATGTTGGTGATCCGAAACGAAGCCGGATTTGCCACCGTCGTGACCGCACTGGGGTTGGGTACATAATCGCGTAGGGGCGTAAATGTTTGAAGATCAATCTGCACAGCGCCGGGAAGCGACCCGAGCGGTACAGTCATACGGGTCGGGATATCGCCGGTATCAATCGCCGACATAAAGATGTGTTCAAAGTAAGTGGCTGCGAAAAGGCATTCAAAGTTGTAGCCGGATGTCACCCGAGATTGGTCAATCATATTGTACCCATATGTTGTTAGCAGTTTAGGATTTATGCACCAAGTCTATTCATCGTGCTGTGACAGTGACGGGTCCGATGATATAGCGATAAGTCGGAGAGTCTGGCTGCACGCTTTCCCAAACGATTTGCACGCTGCTTAAAATGTCAAAGCCTGTATCAGTGAAGCTGGCATTTGCTTCAATCACGGGCTCTAACAGCGTCGACCCGAACTCGTTTGGCGCAAACTGGCGGATGGTGACGAAACAACGGCTTGAGGCCTTCGACAGCCGCATGATGATGCGGTGCTCAGCTTGCTCGTCTGAAGGAGAGTTGAGGTCATACCTGCCGATAGTGGATACCCCATCGCCGCTGACAAGGCGAAATTCATCATTGCTTATCTCAAGGCCGCAGGCCCGCCGCTGAGCAGTGTCAATGATATCAATGGCAACGACCGGATTTAGAGGAGGAGACGCAGTGGGAACCCCGACCAGTGACACTATGTATTCATCTGGATTGCCATGGTTCTGGGTCGGCCGGAACGACACGCCGGTCTGGGTCTCTGCGGATGAGAAAAGCTGGATACTACCTTGTTCGAACGTCACATTCCCCGCAGCACTGACGCTATCGCCCGACGGTGCGCCTGGAAGGGCGCCGGGTCCGGAAGGAGAGTCGCCATCGGCTTGGCTGTCAAGGATGGTGGTGCAACTGGCTAACCCAACCAAAGTGGCTGCAAGCACGCACCTTCGTACACGCCCCACGGGCAATAGAACTAACGTCATGATGTCTCTCCATTAGAAATTTTCAGTTTGCAACCAGAGCTGCAAAGTGGTGTAGCGATCAATTTATAACCCGAGCCATCCGGCAGTGCAAGGCACGATCAAACAGCAGGATTGGCAGCGAAGATCCGCGCATCCGACGCTTTTCAAAGGTGTTAGGCTAGGTCATAACCGAATGATGGTATTCTATTCGGTAGGCAATTCCGCCGTATTGTAAAAAGTGGCAATGAGGAGGCGAATACGATGATTGGACTTTATGCCCGCCAGATACCACCGCAGGAATTGACACGATATGTGAAAGCGTTTTATGTCGCTGATGTGCCTGACCTGACCATGGATATCGTATCGCCGCCAACCGGATATCCGTTGTTAGGATTGATCTGGCGTGGCTTTAACGGTGCAGAGCTGGAGGGTGAGCCACAACAGTTCGGGACTGGTAGAATGCGGCACTTTAGCGGGCAGCTCTATCGCAAACGCGCGCTTGTTCGCTGGAAGGGTGGCATTGGGCACGCTATTGCTGAGTTTACCGCGACTGGCCTTTTCGAACTGTTTGGGGTGCCAGGTGAGCAACTGATCAATACGACCCGCTCGGTGTATGATCTGCATCCAACGTTTGATCGTGATCTTGCGGCAAAGACCTCGGGTTGTATAGACGCCCAAGATTATGTCGCGGCTTTGCAGATTGCGCTCACTTCACAGGTAGCACACGCGCAGCAAGCTCCGGCCATCCTGTTAAACGCAATTAAGATGATGGAAAAAGCGCACGGTGCCATCCGCATTTCGGATGTCACCGCAGCATATCATGCCAAAGAACGAACTTTTTCGACTGCGTTCAAGTCCGTTGTTGGGCTTACCCCCAAATATTTTTGCAGGATTATGCAGTTTAACTATGTCGGCCAGTTGATTTTGTCAGGCGGGGGTGACGATCTGGCAGATTTGGCCACTGAAGCTGGCTTTTTTGACCAAGCACATTTTACGAGAGCATTCCAAGAATTTGCCGCGCAGAGTCCGCAAGCCTTTATGAAAAGTGACGAGGTGAACCTGTCGACATTTATCCGCCTCATTGATAAAAGTTGAATTCAGTGGGTCAGCTGAAACTGGCTTTTCGTTTTTTAAAATCACACTGGGACATCCACAATAATCACACAAATAAAATAGGCTCTATATTCTGATTTGTTAAAATCTGAAACCACTCTTGAGATTTTGGGTGAACACGCCATGGAAATAAGCGATAATGAAGCTGCTGATCGCCTACAACAAGCTAGGCGAAAGCTATTTTTCTTGATTTTCAAGCAGGATAAAACCGGTTGAACGATTTGAGCTGTTTCAGACTCATTTGTTAATTGGAAAATACTCTATATACGGTTTTACCGTAAGCGGTTAACAAACACCGCCCTTGCTCATCCGCCTCGGATCTGATCCATGTTGATATTGCCCGGTAGCAATGCCTCGATGGCTTCCACGGTTTCTGCTTTTGGCAGTTCAGTAAACACATAGCGCAGATAAGCATACGGTTCCAGGCCATTGGCCTTGGCTGTC
>JAKITM010000148.1 GCA_021648045.1 Lysobacterales bacterium | reverse complement strand
AAAAAAGAAAAAATAAAAAAAATAGAAAAAATAGAAAAAATAGAAAAAATAGAAAAAATAGAAAAAATAGAATAAGAACAGGCATTAAATAAAAACTATCATTCCCTAGTGAATATGAAGTTTGACGGTTTTCATTTTAGTTTTTTCTCAGGTGACTACTCTAAAAGCACTGCGCTACTCAGGAATGCTCGAAATAGCTCGTTTTCCTATAACCTAGCCACACAAAAGCCTCAACAGTAAACCCGTCGAGGTATTTTCTAGAGTGGCTGTCTTTATTCCAGAGCTGGAATAAGCTTTAACCCATGATTCCACTGCTTGCCCACAGCTGCACAAAACTGGCGTAATTGCTCAACCGTACCCACAGCCGTAAATCCTTTGGATGAAAAGTTGTTGATCTCCTTTAACCAACTATCCGGATTTAACCCCAATCGCTCTGTGATTTCAGGTAACTCCGGCGGTATATATCCTCGCTTGTCGTTCAATATAGCTCTACCGGTATAATCAACTAAATTCATATAATCCGTAAGTGAATACGGCAGATCGTTTATGCCCTGGCCAAAGGCCAGCAGGCTTGAAGATTTGGCATTGATGCGTTCCTGTATTGATGTGAACTCAGAAGTCTCTGGCGTGAGAGCCATAGCCGCGCGAATGGGGTTTAAATCAACATAAGCCATACAGGTTAAAAGCGCGCTTTCATCCAGCAGGGCTTGGGATTTGAAACGATTTTCCCAAAAGTGCCCGGTGCATTTGTCTTCGGTATTGGCAGCGACCGCTATGTGCTGGTTAAGCAGTTTCATAAACCAGGAAATACTCATTAGTCGGTGGCGATAAATCGCTATTTTTTCTTCCACCCATTCACGCTCAACGGCGCCCAACTCTTCACCATCGAGGTATTGCTGACAGTATTGTGGCAACTTACACAAAGCAGCCCAATAAACCAATACTTGTTTGCTGCTCCAGCTTTCGGTGGAGCTGACTTTCAAAACAAGGTGGTAATGGTTATGCATGACCGCATAAGCACAGATATCAATGCTAAAAACACCT
The DNA here is from genome assembly GCA_021648045.1 of Lysobacterales bacterium. Taxonomy (GTDB): domain Bacteria; phylum Pseudomonadota; class Gammaproteobacteria; order Xanthomonadales; family SZUA-36; genus SZUA-51. The sequence continues at coordinate 2,911 of JAKITM010000148.1, read as the reverse complement.
GCGAGAAGTTTAACTCGCTCTTGAATCCATTTTCTGCGGTGTTCATAGCAGCGATTGGTTAATGGATCACGGCCACACAAAAAGGCGCGGCGCACACATCGACTGACGATGTGATAGTAGGGTGTTTCCTCGATAGAGATAAGTTGTTTTCTTGGTAGTGTCATGATTTTTTCCCCTGTGATCACAACTATGAGCTATCGGGGCTAGGAAATCATCGGCTGAATGCTGAAATTGGTGTAGGATATTCTCTATGTGGTGTCTGTCCCAAATCAGCCCCTGTGGGAAGGGCGATTCAGATCATGTATACATATTCCCTCCATATTCCCTATTCCATATTCTATTCCTCTATCTAGTTAGGGCGAAATCACTGAGCATCGAGTTAAGTTTTTTGCCTTTGATGAAAACGCTTTGTCAAATGTGTATAGTTTTTCATATTGTTGGCATTGGGCAAGGTGCAGTGCGTCAGTAAAGTCCATTCCTTGCTTATGCCATTCAATTGCCTGGGCAATGAATGTTGAGTTAGAAAGGTGGATATTTTTTAATCCAAATAAATTTATAAAAGCAAAACATATATCTTTGGGTGATAAATTGTAGGCATATCTTAAAACCCACTCGGTCTCCATAATTACAGTGTCGGGAATAAATATTTCTTGTGAATTGAAAACTGAAAAGGCTTTCTTGTACTGTCGTTCATCATCTTGCGTAAGAAACCTAACAATTACATTGGTATCAATGGCAATCATTTGTATTTATCCTTAATACCCAGTGAAATAGCGGCTTCCATGTCTTCTAATGATTTTGCTTGTCCAGTAAACCGGAGGCAAGATGCTACATCTCTAATGCTTGTTTCTTCAAAAGGCGTTTTAGGCTTGAGTAGAATTCCATCACCAAAGTCAACAACAATAAGTTCCTGGCCTACTTCCCAGTGATGTGAGGTTCTTAATGGTTTTGGTATGATTACCTGGCCTTTACTAGATAATTTAGTTATGTTCATGGGTATATATGCCCTAAAAAGTAAGAATAATGTAAGAATTATGAAGCTTTGCCAGGCGCCTGTCAAATTAGTGTGGTTGGGGAATAATCGTCCTGCCGAAGCAATTTAACCTGGACGCACAAATGCACGGCATACACATCTATTGGTGATATCGAGTATACCGTCGTAGTGGAGCGCCGAGGGAAGGGCGATTCAGATGATGTATAGCACAGGAAGACAACTATTTATTGGCGTGCCAGCGTTATATTGAATCGCCATTCAGGTATGTCCCCTATTTGCTTTTTTCATGGGGTATGCTTCTCAGGGTTCATTTGGGAGTGCAATACTCGGATAATCAAAAACTCTTGCTTTAATTCTCGGTAATAGACCACATGTCTTTCAATCCTATATGACATCAATCCTTTGTCAATTTCATCACGAACCTGAGTAATGGCTGAAAATATATTGTCGTTTTGGCTTGTAGCTAAAGCTCTGAAAGATTGTTCAAACAATCCAAGATATGATTTTTCTGTGGTTTTCCACATTGCTTGAGTGTATAAGTAGCAATATCTTTCAAGTCAATCTCAGCAAGTTTTGAAATTTTGATTGGCTTAAAGCTTGTCAAAAAAGTCATCCAGTTCGTTGATTGAAGTAATATCTATTACCTCGCCACGGCCGATGGCTTCATCACCTTTGTTGATGGCTTGACGCAAATTTCTTAGTTTTAAATGACGCTCTTCTTCGGTTCGCTTAAATAAGCGCAGTGCTTCACGCACCACTTCACTGGCATTATTGTAACCGCCTGTTGCCGCATATTCTCGGACAAAATGTTCAAGTTGTGGGGTTAAACTAAAATTCATTGTGGCATTTCTAAAATGTTTGAGCCAGAATAATATTAAACACGATTAATGTCAATCTTTGCTATCAATCTTTGCTATGTGTTTGGCATTCAATTGGGTTGCAGTCTTCAGGAAATGTAGGAATCATGACCAGATACAAAAGCTCTACGAACACAGCGGCTAATGATGTGGTAGTAGGGAGGGGTGCGGGTTACAGCGGACTTTGAATAAGAAAACTCTCTCTGTCCCCAATTATTAATGAGTTAGCAAGAGCAGGGCAATCAGCTCAATGTTCAATATTCGGTTTCTTATTCCGATCCTGAATGTTTCGGGTCAGAAATGAGGATGTGTAATGAGGATGTGTCTGTCCCAGCCTGGTTAATCACTGTGGGTTAGGTCTTTTGCGATGACTCTATTTGGGTCCGCGAATGCGTACTGTGCTTGCGTGAATGAAAGACCGTGTTTCGTTTGGTTGGCACTATCCTTCACTGGATCCCAGTCGAAACATTCCTTACTCATATGACGAGCTTAGCACAATAATGGCTTATACTCCATATTATTATATGGCTACTCTGATGTGCTTCCTCTATGCAGCGATTCACTGCGTATCCGGAAAATTTTCCGGTTATAGGAAACAAACCACGGGTCAGCCACATTAGAAACCACACCTCGAAACGGCAAATACACTGATCACATGTGGGAAGAGCGTGAGCAATTTAACCAGTGATCACGAGACAGCTGCATCACAAGTCATATATTGGCCACATCAGTCACCATGAGTGAATTTACTCACCTTTCCGTCAGGAATCTTCAACTTTCACTCGTGGCAAAAACGGGAATGGTTCTTTCGAGTGTCTGTCCTCAGTTGTTTGTTGTTTTCAGTTGTTTTCTCAGTTGTTTTTCAGTTGTTTTTTTTGAGTGACTGCTATGCCACGAAGCTAATTTGAAGCCGTCTAACCATGAATTACTTCTGCCAAAGCTTCTTCAATTACTTTTTCACTAACACCATGTTGCTTTAAACTTGATACTAAAGCGGATACTCTATCTCCATCAAGGTGCTCTAAATCTTTTCTGAGTCCCTGACCTACATAGGTGCGTA
>JAKITM010000147.1 GCA_021648045.1 Lysobacterales bacterium | reverse complement strand
GCTTGTGAAATACAAAATATTCTGGGTTCTCGCAGAGGCGCAGAGAACGCAAAGAAAAGCTTCTTTTCCTCTGCGTTCTTTGCGCCTCTGCGAGAAATATTATTTGTTTTCCCAACGCCTATACCGGAAGCCAACGATAACCAGCGCCGTAGACTGTTTCCATTTGCGCAAAGTCAGCATCAATCGCCTGAAACTTACGCCGAATTCGCTTAATGTGGCTGGTAATGGTCTGCGCATCCACAAACACATTGGCATCATCCATTAATTGCTCGCGCGAACGCACATGCCCGGGGTACCGGGCCAGTGAATGAATCAACCAGTACTCGGTGACGGTTAGTGGCACAACCTCAGACTGCCACGCTGCTTCCATACGTGCCGGGCGCAAGCGTAGCTCCCCGCGCAATAATTCTGATTCCTCAGCACCACTCGATAACGCCTCAACTCTTCGCAGCAAGGCCACCACTCGGGCAATGATGTGATTCATACTGATTTCTTTGGACAAATAATCATCCGCGCCAAGACGCAAACCGGAAATTACATCGAGGTCGGAATCGCGCGCTGTTAAGAAGATAATCGGTATTGTTCGTGAAAGCGCCCGGAGTTCACGGCAGAGTTCAAAACCGCCCTCCACCTCATCGCCCAGACCCACATCAATAATCACCAACTCAGGCAAGTGTCGACGAAAGGCATCCATCGCTGAAGCCCGATCGGCATAGCCACTGACCCGATACCCATAGCGGTTCAGAGCATCCATATAGTTATTGCGGATGGCGGCCTCATCTTCAATTATCGCAATGTGTCGCTGCACTGGGTTCTCCTTAGTTACTGTTTTTGATGGCCCTATTTTACGACCATTAAGCACTGACTATCAGCGATTGTGAAACTTGTCATAACTTTGCCAGAATTCCCGCCAGCTTGGTCATTATTTAGCATTAGCACTGCACATACTAGGTGTTTAATAGTTGCAACATTCATCACCACCCAGGGAAACGCTATGCACCACTACCTTAACACCCCAGAAATCTTAAACCGACGACTCGTCCAACTATTGAATCGCCACGATCCGGAACTAGCGGGGGAGCTCCGCAAAAAAAGCATCCGGATTAAGATCAGACCGCGCTTGCGTTGGCAGGACAAATACCTGCTAGTGCTGGCTGCGATCCTGCTTTCCCTGCTGTTGTTGGCAACTACCACTGCTAAGGCGGATGAAGCCTGGGGCATGCAGTTTTCAGAAGGTGATCGGCTGGTCGATGCTGTGGCCCTAAGCACCAGCATTGAGATCGAGGTTATCGGTTCGCAAGCGCGGGTTGAAGTCCTGCAGAGTTTCCACAACCAAAGCGATCAGTGGGTTGAAGCCAGTTACCGCTTCCCGCTGCCTGATGAGGCGGCAGTTGATCAGTTAAAAATTGAAGTCGGCGGGCGTGTATTGGTCGGTGAAATTCAGGAAAAACAACTGGCTGAAAAAATTTACCAGCAAGCGAAACAAAACGGCCAAACCACCAGTTTGGTGCGCCAGGAAAAAGATCATCAATTCCATACTAAGCTTGCCAATATTGGCCCGGGTGAAGTAATTAAGGTAAAAATTGGGTTCTTACAACCAGTACTTCTGGCAGACGGTCAATTTCGTTTGCGCCTGCCGATGACCTTCACGCCTACCTATAACCCCAATACTCTATTGTCCGGTGAGGATTTATCAAGCTCTCATACCGACAGCACAGATAGCGAACCTTATGGGCAGGAGTTGATGGTAAGCATAAATTTGCTGACCGATTTTGAACTTGCCGAACTGACCAGCACCTATCACGCTATTAATGTGCATGAAACCCGGCAAGGGTATTTCATTATCCTTGAAGATGAATCCCAATCCGGGCATCTACAGTATGCCGACAGAGATTTCGAACTGGTTTGGCGCCTACAGCCACAAGATGAACCGCTTGCCTCGGTGTTGACCTGGGAAGATGATGATGGTTTTTACGCCCAGTTGCAGTTGATTCCACCCGCTACCGATTTTCTGGATGAAAGACCGCGCGAGGTCATTTTTATTATTGATACATCCGGCTCCATGGCAGGTATACCTATGCATCAGGCGCGTCAGGCATTGACTGTCGGGCTGGATCAGTTGCGCGCCGAAGACCGCTTTAACATTATCCGCTTTAGTAGTGATGCGAAAAGTTTATTCACAGAGCCTCAGGCCGCCAGCCAGAGCAACTTGGCAAGCGCCCGTACCGAAGTTTCACAATTAGATGCCGATGGCGGAACCAATATACAGCCTGCTCTCGAGCTGGCATTAAGCAATGTCAGTACGGATCATTACCTACAACAAATTATTTTTATCACTGATGGGGCCGTTGGCAATGAATCTGAAATTTATCAATATCTGCATGAACAACTGGAAGATACCCGACTGTTTACAGTAGCCATCGGTGCCGCGCCCAATAGCTGGTTTATGCGTAAAGCCGCAGAAATCGGCCGTGGCAGCTATACCCATATCGGCAAACTTGAAGAAATCACTGAACGCATGGCGCTGCTATGGCAACGAATTTCTAAACCGGCACTGGAAGATGTCTGCATCGACTGGGGCCAGCATGCTGAAAGCTATCCTGCTGTCATTCCGGATTTATATGCCGGCGATAGCCTGTTTGTAACCGCCCGCCTTAACCACCCGGTAACTGAAGTCACCATTTGCGGGCAATTGAACGGTCTGGGATGGGAATACACCCAGCCCCTGCCACAACAACACGCAAATGCCGACATTGCCCGCCTATGGGCGCGTAAAAAAATAGAAACCATCAATGATAATCAATTACTCGGCCTGCCTTTTACTGAAGCGCGCGAACAGATTCTAGATGTGGCCTTGCAATATAGCCTACTGAGCCGGTTTACCGCTTTGGTTGCGGTAGACCCAGAGCCTGCGCGAAACACAACTGAGAGTTTATCCCGTAGCGAAGTGGCTTCATTACAGCCCAAGACCATGCAACTACAACTGGCTCAGGGCTCACTGGGCTGGCAACTGCAGCTGTTATTGGGGTTGATATCATTACTGGTTTCCGCGGGTATGTTTTGGCGTAGCGGGGTCGGTAAAAATGATTAATTTACCTATCCGTGTGGTACTGGGATTGGGTGGTTTATTGTTTATAATCCAAGCAGCTTGGATGCCCGCTAAAGCCCAACTGGGTCAGCACCTGCTAGAAAGAAACTGGCAACAAATACAGGCTGGCAACATACCGGGTAGCCCCTGGCCGGGCGCAGATATTCAGCCCGTTGCCCAACTCGAAGTTCCCAGCCTGGACATCTCACAACTCGTCGTCAACGGCCAGCAAGGGAATAATCTAGCCTGGGCCCCGGGGCTGGTTAGTGCCGGGCTTCCTGGAAAATCAGATACCGTTATTTCCGCTCACCGTGACAGCCACTTTCGTTTTTTGCGGAATTTACACACTGGTGATCAACTCCAACTGACTACCAGCAATGAAAATTTTACTTATAAAGTGGTGTCGATGGAAATCATTGATTCAAACCTCAGCCAACTTGAACTAAGCAGCGATGATCAGCGGTTGATTCTCACTACCTGCTATCCATTTGATGCGTTACAGACCGGTGGCCCCTTGCGCTATGTGGTGACTGCAGTGGCGATATGAATGATTCGGCTGCTGTAGTTGGTGAAGCTGGCCTTACTTGAAACCCCGGCGGGCTTTGATACGGTCGTAGGCGGTATTGATGGTGCGGGTTTTTTCACGCGCTATATCCATCGCCGACTCGGGTAGACCTTGATGAATGAGTTTATCCGGGTGATATTTGCTCATCAACTTGCGATACGCCCTTTTGACTTCACTATCACTTGCCTTGTTACTGATACCCAGCAAGGCATAGTCCTGATCCGGGCTTGAGCTGCTATTTCCACTGGCTTGATAGTTCGGTCCAGCGCCTTGCCGCCCGCTGCGAAACCAGGCCAATAATTCATCCAGCAACTGTACCGGCAAGCGTAATTCTTTGATCACCACCCGTAAAATTTGTACTTCCGCAGGCGCCAAACGACCATCAGCTGCCGCTGCCTGCACCAGAATTTCAAAAAACA
>JAKITM010000146.1 GCA_021648045.1 Lysobacterales bacterium | reverse complement strand
ACAAGGGTTTTGAGGGTTTGCTGAGCGAAAGCCTTCCAGATACGCAACTGTATGATAAATTCATTGCCGCCAGCGAAGAAATCGCCGCTGATTTTGAAAGCCGAAACTTCCAGAGTGCTATTCGGCGGATTATGGCAATGGCCGATCATGCCAACCGTTATATTGATGAACACAAACCTTGGCAGATGATTAAGGAAGATGGGCGTGAAGCGGAAGTTCAGGCTGTTTGTACCCAAGGCTTGAATATGTTCCGTGTATTAGTCACTTGGCTGGCACCGGTTATTCCGACAACCACTGAACTCGCAGCTAAATTCCTTGGCACTCCCGTAAATCACTGGGCGGCTATTTCTCAACCTCTGTTGGGACATAAAATAAATTCCTTCACTCCCCTGCTAACCCGGGTCGAGGCTGATAAAGTTGCTGCCATGGTGGATGCCTCAAAAGAAAACTTGCAGGCCGCAGATACCGCCAATCAAGCACAAATAGAAAACAACAGTGGCACTGACAGTGAAAACATGGAAATTGAAGCCCTTGCGGATGAAATCACTATCGATGATTTTCTTGCAGTTGACCTACGAGTAGCCCAAATAATCAGTGCCGAGGCAGTCGAGGGGGCAGATAAACTCCTGTGCCTGAAACTGGATATCGGCAACCAGCAGCGGCAGGTGTTTGCCGGTATCAAAGCCGCTTATAAACCAGAAGACCTAGTGGGTCGTCTAACTGTCATGGTTGCCAATCTGAAGTCCCGTAAAATGCGCTTTGGTGTTTCCGAGGGCATGGTGCTAGCAGCAGGTCCAGGTGGAGAAGAGATTTACATTCTTAGCCCCGACAGCGGTGCCTTTCCGGGGCAGCGGATTAAGTAGCACCAGCAACCGGCATGTCAGAATATCTCCTCATCCTGGTATCTACTGTACTTGCCAACAACTTTGTCCTGGTTCGGTTTCTTGGCCTCTGTCCATTTATGGGGGTCTCCAATAAAGTCGAGGGCGCTATTGGTATGGCCATTGCCACTGCCTTTGTGCTCACCCTATCATCTGCCAGTAGCTACCTAATCTATACCTGGCTGCTGGTGCCTTTCGAGCTGACCTATCTCTCCACTCTGAGTTTCATTCTGGTGATTGCAGCGATGGTGCAGTTAACCGAAATGATAATGCACAAAACCAGCCCCCTGTTGTATCGGGTTCTAGGTATTTTTCTGCCATTGATAACTACTAACTGTGCGGTTTTGGGTGTGGCTTTATTGAATGTACAGGAGCAACATAACTTGCTCCAGTCTGCGCTGTATGGCTTCGGCGCTGCCCTTGGTTTTGGCTTGGTGCTGGTCGCTTTTGCAGCAGTGCGAGAGAAAGTCGCCATGGCTGATGTACCAACACACTTTAAGGGTGCTGCTATCGGTCTGGTTACTGCAGGATTAATGTCGCTGGCATTTATGGGTTTCAGCGGGTTGGCCAACCTATGATGACCAACCTCACGATAGCCAAGCCATGACAGCCGCGATAATCATTCTAACTTCACTGGCGCTGATCTTCGGTCTGGCACTGGGCTATGCGGCTATTCGTTTTCGGCTGGAAGGCAACCCAGTAGCGGACCAGATTGAAGCATTGCTGCCGCAAACCCAATGTGCCCAGTGCGGTTATCCGGGCTGCCGACCTTATGCCGAGGCAATCGCTGCCGATGAAGTGGATATTAATCGCTGTCCACCGGGCGGGGAAGCCGGCATCAAACAACTCGCTGACCTGTTGGGCAAAGAGCCCATTCCGCTGGATGCTGATGCTGGTATCGAAAAAGCCCTGCCTGAAGTGGCTATCATCCATGAAGATATCTGTATTGGCTGTACCAAATGCATTCAGGCATGTCCGGTCGATGCGATCCTTGGGGCAGCTAAAAAAATGCATACTATTATTGCGGCAGAGTGTACCGGCTGTGAATTATGCATTCCTCCTTGTCCGGTTGACTGTATCGACATGATTCCAGTCAGCATCGACTTGAGCAACTGGCAGTCGGATAAACCCGTGCCAATTACCACCATCAGCAAGCAACTAAGCAGCGCGGATAACGCCGGGGAAGCCGTAGCCTGATGGATCATTCAAGCATAGAAAGCATCGGCAAGTACCTGCATAATTTTCCGGGTGGGCTTAAACTCAAACACTACAAAGCCTTGTCTTGCAGCAAGCCCTTGCCGGCACAGCAGTTACCACTGTCGCAAGAATACATTATTCCAGTGTCCCAGCATTTAGGCCGGCCGGCTGAAATCATCGTCAGCCCTGGTCAACAGGTACAAAAAGGCCAGCAGCTATCAGCACCAGGAAAGGCCAGCAGCACTCCAGGCACCTATGTTCATGCACCCACTTCCGGTGAAATAATCGCCATTGAGCAGCGTCCGGCACCACATCCATCTGGCCTGAACAGCACTTGCATTATCTTACGGGCAGATGGCAAAGACGACTGGATTGCACTTGAGCCGGTTGCTGATTATCGCCAACTCAGCCGACAGCAACTCATCCGGCTAGTGCAGGCCGCCGGTATTGTCGGCCTAGGCGGTGCGGTTTTTCCTACCGACATTAAATTACAAAGCGGTGCTGGTTCAATAGATACCTTAATACTCAATGGGGCTGAGTGCGAACCGTATATCTCCTGCGATGAAACATTGATGAAGCAAGACCCGGAAAAAGTCATCCAAGGGGCTTTGATTCTATCTCGGGTTCTTGATATTAAGCGGGTGCTGGTGGCTATTGAAGACCCTATGGATGCTTGTTCGCAAAAGCTCCAGGCCGGCATCAAAACCATGGGGGCTGCAGATTGCATTAAAGTTGTTCGGGTTCCCATGCTCTACCCCGAGGGCGGCGAACGGCAGTTAATCCAAGTGCTCAGCGGAACCGAAGTACCAGCGGGGAAGCTACCCGTTTCAATGGGTATACTGGTGCTGAATGTGGCCACTGCCGCCGCCATTAAGGATGCAATTATTGACGGAAAACCGTTGATCGATAGGCTGGTTACTGTCACCGGCGCCGGCATTAGCGAGCCGCAGAATGTGGTCGCGAGAATCGGCACTCCCATCGCCGACTTGATCTCATTTTGTGGTGGTTATACGCCCGGGATTGCATCCCTGGTCATGGGTGGGCCGTTAATGGGAATTGGCCTGCAGAGCGATAGTCTGCCTATTATTAAAGCCAGCAATTGCATTCTTGCTTTAACCCATGCCGATATCAGCTCACCGCAGGTGGAAATGCCCTGCATTAACTGCGGCGATTGTGTCAGTGTCTGTCCAGCCGGATTATTACCGCAAACCTTGCAAATGGTGATCCGTGCGGAGAATTTTGAAGCTCTGGAAGAACTAAATTTGGATGCCTGTATAGAGTGCGGCTGTTGTGACTATATCTGTCCGAGCCATATACCATTGGTAGATTATTTCCGTTATGGTAAAAGCGAACAGCGGGTAAGAGCCGTAGAAAGAAAACAATCGGACCTAGCCAAGCTGCGTTTCGAGCGACGCGAAAAACGCCTGGCTAAACAACAGACCGAACGGCGAGCCCGACACCTCAAGCGCAAACAAGCACTGGCTGGAAGCAGCGATAAAAAAGACAGTGTGGCCGCTGCAATTGTGCGAGCAAAAGCCCGTAAGCAAGCGTTGACTGCTCCGCACAACTCAGATTCAAATACAGGTAGTGGAGAAGCTGATGGAATTTAGTCGTTCAGGCGCGCCACATCTACCGCCGGAAAACACCGTCAGCAAAGTTATGCTGCAGGTAATACTCGCATTGATCCCCGGCATTATTGCCATGGTCTGGTTCTTCGGAGTTGGCGTGCTGATTCAGATAGCCCTATCAATTCTCTTTGCAGTACTGCTGGAATGGGCCATGCTAAAATTACGCGGCAAGCCCATCCGCCCGTTTCTCAGTGATTACAGCGCGGTTGTAACTGCGATTTTATTTGCCTTGTGCATACCGCCGCTAGCGCCATGGTGGATTTCACTAGTGGGGATGATTGCTGCAATTGTGGTCGCCAAACACCTTTATGGCGGGCTCGGTCAAAATATATTCAACCCTGCTATGGTGGCTTATGTGGTTGTGTTGATTGCATTTCCATT
>JAKITM010000028.1 GCA_021648045.1 Lysobacterales bacterium | reverse complement strand
CACAATCTTATCCTATTGTTGGACAAGCCCGTGGTACTTTATATAAGAAAATATCTTTTTTGAAATCAGGTGGTGTGAGGCTCATTTTTGTAAGAGCACTTTATTCTGGACGAACGAAAGCCGCAGTAAATCATGACAGGACAGGCAGGTTTCAATCTGTTCTTGACGACTGGCAACATCCTTACCACGGCCGAATGGCAGCTAAGGCATACTTTGCTGCCCTCTAGGGTGTGGCTGGGTGAGTGAGCATTTCCTAGGCAAGTAAACCTGGGGCAATGGTCGAACCTTTGGCTAACTTTGCCCTGCAAGTGATCCAAGAGGATCCATAAAGCTAGTGAGCCTCTGATCTATGCATGAATAAAACACAGGCTAGCCATACTAAATGCGCTAAAATCAACCCTTCACCAATTTTTGGAGCCCAAGAATGTCAGTTCGCCTATTACCTTTAGTATTTACTGCCGCCCTGCTACTTAGTGCTTGTTCCAACCAGACTAAAACTACCGAGGAGCTACCCGCCAACTACAGGGTGAGTTCAAGTGATTTGAAGCTCACGCTGGAAATTGTTAGCAAGCTTGAACAGCAACTACCCAGCGAAGATATTTTGGTGGTTTTTGATATCGACAACACTTTGCTGGCAATGAATACCCAGCTGGGTTCTGACCAGTGGTATGACTGGCAAAGCTCCATGCAGAAGGCAGATAAATGCGACCCTAGATTGGTACGCAACCGCTTGGCAAGTCAGGGGGCATTATTCTTTGCAGGCTCCATGCGCCCAACTCAAAGTGATGCCGCAGCGGTCGTAAAAAAACTACAACAACAAGGCACTACGGTAATGGCAGCGACTGCCAGAGGCTGGACTTTTGTGTTGCCAACGATGCGTGAACTACGCCGTAATCAAATGGATTTCAGAGCCACAGCACCAGGCCCTGTGAATGGCTATGGGGAGTTTCAAGCAGCAAGCGCTGTGCGCCCACTGCTATACAAAGATGGGGTATATATGCTTGCCGGTCAGCATAAAGGCGATATGTTAATTGAATTGCTGAATAAAATCGGCGGCAAGCTACCAAAAGCCATCGTGGTGATTGATGATAAAGACTACAACCTCGCTGCTTATGAGGAAACTGCCAAGCGTTTGAAGCTGAATTTATACTCTATTTATTACACTGGAGTGAGTGATTGGGTAGCCAGTTTTAACCCGGAAAAAGCTACCACAGACTGGCAGCAAGCTCGCCCAGCGCTGGAGCAATTACAGGCGATTTTTGGCAACAATAACTTTAAACTCCCCACAACTGACAGCAAGCTTGAATGCGAATAAGTCTAGCGCTGTTATTTCTGTTGAGTTGCCCGTCACTGGTATTGGCGGAAAGCCGTGAATTAAAAATAGCCACTTACAATATCGCCAGTGGCTTACGAAACGCAGGTGATTTAGAGCAAAAGCTTCGCCAAAAAAACGATCCAAAACTGATAAAAATAGCAGCCATTATTCAGCATGTTCGGGCTGATATTTTGTTGTTAAATGAATTTGACTACCAAGTTGGAGCGCAACTGGGCAAACTATTTCAACAAAATTATTTATCCCAAGCACAGCTCGGACAAGCAGCAATAGACTACCCATATACTTACAGCAACTCAGTAAATACTGGCATCAATAGCGGCCTTGACCTTAATGGTGATGGTAAAACCAATGGTCCGGCTGATGCCTGGGGTTTTGGCTTTTTTACCGGTCAATATGGAATGCAAATATTGTCCCGTTATCCCATCGACACCGCTGCAATTCGCAGCTTTCAAAAATTAAAATGGGCCAGTATGCCGCAAGCACTACAGCCCATTGACCCAAACACCAATAAGCCCTGGTACCCAACTGAAGTCTGGAACGAATTACGGCTGTCCTCCAAGTCTCACTGGGATGTTCCAATAACTATAGCCGGTAAAACCCTGCATTTTTTGATCATGCACCCTACCCCACCGGTCTTTGACGGCCCCGAAGACCGCAATGGCCGCCGCAACCATGATGAAATTCGTTTATTTGCCGATTATATCCAACCAAACAAGTCCGGCTGGATCATTGACGACAAGGGTCAGGCTGGTGGTCTGCCGGAAAACAGTCTATTTGTAATCGCCGGAGACTTAAATGCCGACCCCTTTGATGGCGACAGCACAAATCAGGCTATTGCACAATTACTCCAGCACCCGGGAATTAATAATGACTGCACCCCGCAGAGTTCGGGAGCGGTGCTTGATAGTGAGAAAAAAGCGGGAGTAAACATAAGCCACAAAGGTAATTCGGCCACAGACACTGGGCAGTTTAACCCGGCTAAAGTTGGAAATTTACGCCTAGATTATGTGCTCCCCGCGAAACAGATTAGGATTGATCGCTGTGGGGTATTTTGGCCAAGCAGTGATGAGGAAGGCGCGAACTGGGTCGGTGCATCCGACCATCATCTGGTGTGGGTCGATATTACTCTTTAGTGTTTACGCGACGGCCTTGTTTGGCTGCTTTCATTTGATCCCGAATTCCAAATTTCTCAGTTTAGTTATCTGGTCGCGAACCGTACCGGCTTTTTCAAACTCCAAATTTTCAGCGTGCCGGTACATTCTTTCTTCCAGTTCAGCGACCGCTTTAGCCAATTGTAGCGGATCGCTAACATCATAATCCAGTTGTGATTCTGCTACTAATCGCTGCTCGCGTTTCCAGGTATCTTCGGCATGGGCGCTTTCCATGATGTCATCAACAAGTTTGACGATGCTTGTAGGGGTAATACCATGTTTGAGGTTGTGCTCAACTTGTTTTTCACGGCGCCGGTCGGTTTCGGCAATCGCCCGTTGCATCGAACCGGTAATTTTATCGGCATAAAGAATAGCTCTGCCTTTAACATTTCGGGCAACCCGACCAATGGTCTGAATTAAGGCAGACTCGGAACGCAAAAAGCCCTCTTTATCGGCGTCCAAAATCGCGACCAAGGATACCTCCGGCATGTCCAGACCTTCGCGTAGTAAATTAATGCCGATTAGCACATCAAACTCACCCCGGCGAAGATCGCGGATAATTTCTACCCGCTCGACTGTATCAATGTCAGAGTGCAGGTAGCGAACCTTTACTCCATGCTCGCCGAGGTACTCGGTTAAATCCTCCGCCATGCGCTTGGTCAGAGTTGTGACTAAGATGCGCTCGCCCTGTACTGCACGGATATTAATTTCTGATAACAGGTCATCCACCTGTGTCGCTATCGGGCGGATTTCTATCTGCGGGTCAATCAGGCCGGTTGGGCGCACTACCTGCTCGACCACATGTTCCCCGGAAAGCTCTATTTCATAGGGCCGTGGAGTGGCTGAAACATAAATTGCCTGTGGCGCTCTATCTACCCACTCTTCAAATTTTAAGGGTCTGTTATCCAGCGCCGAAGGTAGCCGGAAACCATACATCACCAGGTTTTCCTTACGCGAGCGATCGCCCTTATACATACCACTAATTTGTGGAACGGCGACATGGCTTTCATCAACTACCAGTAAAGCATCATCGGCAAGATAGTCATACAGGGTCGGCGGTGCTTCCCCGGGTGCTCTGCCGGTTAAATGCCGCGAATAGTTTTCAATGCCGTTGCAATAGCCCAGCTCCATCATCATTTCAAGGTCATACCGGGTGCGCTGCTCCAACCGTTGCAACTCGACTAATTTATTCAGTTCGCGCAATTGTTCAAGCCGCACGCCCAGTTCGTCTCTAATGGTATGGGTGGCATCTAGAACCACCTGCCTGGGAGTAACATAGTGAGATTTGGGGTAGATAGTTATCGAGTCAATGCGCTCAATTAACTCGCCGGTAAGGGGGTCAAAAGCGGTTACATTCTCAACAACTTCATCAAACAACTCTAGCCGAATAGCCCGGGTTTCTTCGTCTCCTGGAAAAATATCAATAACATCGCCGCGTACTCGAAAAGTTCCACGGCGTAATTCAAAATCGTTGCGTGCGTATTGCATTTCAGCCAAACGCCTGAGCACCTGGCGTTGCTCTAGTGGCGCCCCGCGAGTTAGCGGCAGCACCATACTTAAATACTGGGTCGGGTCACCCAGCCCATAAATCGCCGAGACCGTTGCCACAATAATGACATCCCGGCGTTCCAGCAATGAGCGGGTGGCCGACAGACGCATCTGTTCGATATGCTCGTTTATAGAGGCGTCTTTTTCTATATAGGTATCGCTGGAGGGAACATAGGCTTCCGGCTGATAGTAATCGTAATAAGAAACAAAATATTCCACTGCATTATTGGGGAAATAACTCTTAAATTCGCCATAAAGCTGAGCTGCAAGCGTTTTATTCGGCGCCATCACCAGAGTGGGCCGTTGCACCTGCTCAATAACATTGGCAATAGTGTAGGTTTTACCCGAACCGGTCACACCCAGCAGGGTTTGGTGTCGCGCACCTTGCTTGAGGCCATCGACAAGGCCTTTTATGGCCGCAGGCTGGTCACCTGCAGGCTGATATTTCGAGACTAGCTCGAATGGTCGTTTCATCTTTGGCATCAGGAGTTGTCCGGCGCTTAGAGCTGCGCTTGAATCCAGTTCACAATTTGCGCAGACTGCATGGCACCCGCGCTGCGGGCAATTTCCTTGCCTTTACGGAAGAGAATAAGCGTGGGAATGCTGCGAACATTAAATTTTGCCCCAATAGCTTGTTCATTTTCGGTATTCAGTTTGGCGAAACGAACCCGGGGTTCCAGTTTTTCAGCGGCATCGCTATACCAGGGTGCCATGGTTTTACAAGGACCACACCAGGGTGCCCAAAAATCAACAACCACGGGAATATCATTGCGATTGATATGCTGCATAAAATTATTCGCATTCAAATCAATGGGGTGGCCCGGGAAGACCGGTTTTCCGCATTTTCCGCAACTGGGGTTAGCACTCATTTTACCTGCAGGAATTCGATTAATGGCACTGCAGGTCGGGCAAACCACATGCACAAGCTGGGTCATTTCAAGTCTCCTATTGGAAGCAAATTCTTTTCAAAATTGATGGTTTTAGACAGGCAAATACTACCAGAAGTTGATACACTAAATTAATATTATTAAAAGCCTATTTTTTCTTCAGGAAGTATTATAAAGCCAACACCGTACCGCTTGGTAAAATTTTACAAATCGACATTATGAGCATAGAAATTTCACACCGAGTAAGCCAGATTAAACCTTCAGCAACCCTTGCCATTGCAGCAAAAGCTGGAGAATTAAAAGCTCAGGGAAAAGACATCATCTCACTGGCAACCGGCGAGCCGGATTTCGACACACCCGAGCACATCAAACAAGCGGCCTATGCTGCCATTGCCCGGGGTGATACCAAATATACTGCGGTTGGTGGAACCGTCGAATTGCGCCAGGCTGTGGTCGATAAATTCAAATCCGAAAACCGGCTTGAATTCAATCTTAATGAAATCCTGATTTCTGCCGGGGCCAAGCAATGCCTGTACAACCTGATGCAGGCCATCATCAACACCGGCGATGAAGTCGTAATACCTTCACCCTACTGGGTTTCCTACCCGGATATGGTCAAGCTGGCGGATGGCTTTCCCGTCATTATTAATACCACCCTAGAACAGTCATTTAAAATCAACGCGCGGCAACTTGAAGGCGCTATTTCGGATAAAACCCGCTTAGTGATTATTAACTCACCCAGCAACCCCACAGGTAAAGCCTATAGCCGTAGCGAACTTATGGCGCTGGGCGAGGTTATCCGTCGGCACCCGCGTATCGCTGTAGTCAGCGATGATATCTACGAACATATCTATTGGGGAGAACACGAATACCTAACATTACTTAATGTTTGTCCGGACCTGCGGGAACAGGTCATCACGCTGAACGGTGTTTCCAAGGCGTATTCCATGACCGGTTGGCGCATTGGTTACGCCGCCGGCCCTGAACGAATCATCAAAGAAATGCGTAAGGTACAAGGCCAGAGCACATCCAACCCCTGCTCTATTTCTCAAGCAGCGGCTGTGGCTGCGCTAAGTGGTCCACAAAACTATATCGAAATGATGCGAGAGGCATTTAAAGGCCGCCATGACCGCGTAATTCCTGCCCTGAACAAATTGCCCGGGGTAAGCTGTGAACCAGCAGATGGCGCCTTCTATGCCCTACCCTCGTTTATTCAAACTATCAAAGACCTGCCCGGAATTAACAACGATATAGAATTGGCGGGATGGCTACTAGAAAGCGCCGGTGTAGCTATGGTACCGGGAACCGCTTTTGGTGCGCCTGGATTTCTGCGACTTTCCTATGCAACCAGCATGGAAAATCTAGAAACCGCCATTGCGCGAATAGACACTGCCTTACAAGCTGCCCTATAGCGGACAATCTAGCGGGCAAACCAGCCCTTTTATACCAGGAAAAAATCCAGCGACTAACTGTACGCGGAAACTGCTGACTTAAAGCCCAGTAAATCACCTACAGTTATCACCCGTGTTTGCCTCTAATTAACGGGGTCAGCTACTGTCAAAATAGCTTATGGCTCAGCGCTACCCTAAAAAAATATTCAGCGGCTTCACGCTGCTAGAACTCATGGTAACCATAAGCATTATGGCTATCACCCTTAGTTTCGGCATTCCTAGCCTGGGTGATTTCATCCAAAATCAACGCCTGCGTAGCGAAAACCAACGCCTGCATATAGACTTATTATTCGCCCGTTCAATGGCAGTGAACCAAGGCCAGCAAGTCATCATCTGCGCGGCATCAGGGGGCGATAGCTGTGCCGATAGCCCCAACTGGGATCAAGGCTGGTTGATTTTTATTGATAATAATAACGACCGAGAATATCAGCAATCTGAACAACGCCTGCGCATCGCATCCGCTATGGATTCCCTACAGGCAAGATCTTCTATTTATCGCCGCAAAATCCGATTTTACCCTGACGGCAGTGCTGCGGGTTCAGCTGCAAAGATTACAATCTGCGACTCCCGTGGCAAAAACCACGCACAGGGGTTGGTGATTGCCAATAGCGGTAGAATCCGTCAGATTCGGCAAGTTGATGGAGGTATTGAGCTTGATTGTGGCTGATTATGACTAATTCTGGTGAATGCTGAAAAAATACTGCATTTTAGCTTGACGCGATGCCCTTAAACGGGGACAATATCGCGCCTTGAAGAGAGTTCGCGCCAGTGTTTCTTTTCAAGTATTCCCCAGTAGCTCAGCTGGTTAGAGCGGGTGACTGTTAATCACTAGGTCGGCAGTTCGAATCTGTCCTGGGGAGCCAATTAAAACAAGGTCTTACGGCTAAAGCGGTAAGACCTTTTTTATTGGGTGTACCAGATTTGTACCACCTCAGATAAGCGTGTACCAATCAGAAGAATCACACCCGTTAAGCTGCCCATGTCTGAAAGTGTTGGGTTACTCTTAACCTGGTCGTCCTGATGTACTAAGTCTGTTCTTTTGCCTTGAGCCTTATCCATTACCTTCAGCAACTGACCGCTGCGGCTTTGTCTATGTATTGCTTTACATCGTCGATCCGTTCGTATTCAGCAACGGCGTTTTTGGCATTGTCGTAAATTGATATGTTTTGTTGCATCAGGTATTCAGCCCCTCAATCCGTGCGCTGATATGCTTCGTTAGACACAAAATGATCG
The DNA here is from genome assembly GCA_021648045.1 of Lysobacterales bacterium. Taxonomy (GTDB): domain Bacteria; phylum Pseudomonadota; class Gammaproteobacteria; order Xanthomonadales; family SZUA-36; genus SZUA-51. The sequence continues at coordinate 19,144 of JAKITM010000028.1, read as the reverse complement.
AAGAAGATTTTGAGGTGCTGGGGAAAGTCATAGGTAAGTGGAAAGATTGAATTCTTGCTGCTAGGCGTGTTAAATTAAATTGGCATTATAAAACTGACTACACGGAGAAAATATGAACACATCAATAAAATTAGGGCACTACAAAACCTTCAAAAAGCATTCTGCAATGTCGAAAATTTATATATATGCAGCATTGTCATTATTGATGACAACAAACTGTTATGCGGCAATTGAGGAAAAAGAATACGCGAAATGCGCCGCAATTGCCGGAGATTTGGCGCGGCTAGAATGCTTTGACATTCTAGCCAAATCTAAAAACTTAGATGGCAGACAATCCCAGCCTACGGAAATAGCAGGAAAAGGAAAGTGGAATGTTTCTATTGATATAAACCCAATAGACGACTCTAAGACAGTCATGGTAATGCTCCGCGCGAACCCAGGTGGGCACCCGGCCGGACTTGCTGTTCGATGCAAAAGCCACCAAACCAGTCTTATTATAGGGTGGAATGATTATCTTGGAAACAAAGCTGATGTATTAACCCGGGCGGGAAACAATAAGGCGACAACCCAAAGATGGGGTGTGTCTTCTAATAAAAAATCAACATTCCACCCAAAGCCAATTCCGTTCCTCAAAGAATTGCTTCAATCTAATAAGCTGGTCGCTCAAGTAACCCCATACAATGAAAGCCCAGCGACAGCTATTTTTGATACGACCGGGCTAGTTAATGCTATTAAGCCTCTGCGTGAGACTTGTGGGTGGTAAAGTTAACATCATAGGCCGCGCTGTTCACCGTGGTGGCAATTTGGAGAAAATATGAAAACTATAATTAAGCCTTTGTCCTTATGTTTAACTGTTTTATTTCTAGCGTCTTGCGCAACCCCGGAAATGACACCGGAGCAGCAACAGGTTAGGCCGATCTCAGAAACAAATGATTGCAAGTTTATCAAGACCGCTTATTTTGAAGTCGCTCACCCGTCTAAGGTGCATTATTACGCCGCTAAAAATGTGGTGATTGCCGGTGGCGATTCTTACGAAATCATGGCAACTGGCAAGGACCGGGCAGCTCAACAAAACATTCACACAACAACCATCGGAATTTATAAATGCAATTAAAGTTGGGGTCGTCTTTGGTGGGCCCATGTCTGAAAGGGTTGGTGAAGCGGTACTCGCGCTTGACCGCTTCACTTTTTCTGCGTATTGGTTGCCACTACCACCCTTCGCCTTATCCATATCCCGCATCGCCTCTCAGCGCGTATTCTGGTGCGGCTGGCGAATAGCGGTTATGCAATAAAAAGCCCCGCCGGATATATGAGAGACCGGCAGGGAAAGCTGGTAGTTGCAAAACTTAAAAAACAACTGCCAGTGAAACGGGGTCAGCCCAAATTATGCAGCTTCAGACGCTCGCGGCGGAGTTAGTCCCATGCTGTCGGCAGCTCGCTCAACAGTGTGTATGTTCCTACCCCATCCGGCACCTGGTTCGGGATGAATCCCCCGGACTTCAATATATCGACCCAGCAACCCAGCATCAGCAGCAGGTGCCTCAAATCGTGTCCCACAAGTATTGGCGCAGGTGTTAATATCCATCCGCGCTTGTGTCATTGCCCCTAATTGGCCATCGGTATCGCACCGGGCTTTATTGAGTGCTTGCTTTGCAGCAGTCTCAGCATCCAGGTAAGCCTCGAGAGCTTTACATTTATCATTCATAGTATCAGCAGCCTCCTTTGCCTTTGCGACCATTAACGCCGTAGCTAACCGCCCCTGAATGCCCTCGATACCATCTATTTGCGCTACCAGCTCAAGGCATTCAGCATTCAGCTTCTGCAGGGCCGATATATCACCGCTTTGGGCAATCTCCCGGCGCTCCAAACCATCAGGCGATATTTCCGTTTGCCTTGTTCGTAACTCATACGACCGCTTACGCAACTGCAGGGATAGTGCCTGCAACTTATCAGCAGTAGCGCCATCCTTGAGCGCGTTAATTACCTGTTGAATAATGTCCATTACACCACCGCCCGAGTTTGCCAAGCTGTACTAATTCGTTCAATGTACCTATTCCGTGGTGAATCCTCGACCACTTCTCGTTTGCTATCAAAGTGATCCTTCCATGCCTCTGCTTGGGCAGCTTTCTTTTGCGCCGAATCCAGATTAAACTGGGCATCAGCTGAAAGAGTAGGCACTGAATCGTGCATTGATCGCTGGACTGAATCCATGGCCATCATACTGACTCGAACAATGCCGCCATCAGGTATGATTCTATTGTTATTTTGACTGTCATTATCTTGACTGTCTTCGTCATTATTTTTCCAAGCATTTTTAGTGCGTTTAACATATTCATCGTAAGCTGTTATATTCATAGTAGTATTACTCCATTTTTTATAAAGGTATTCCAGCAGCTTTCACCGCAGCAATAGTGCCCAGACTTCTCCGGGGGTTAGGTTTTTGGTCAATATCGTGACCCAAAATCATAAGTGATAGGTTGTAATTGCTCTGAACTCTGGTTGATACCAATCCTGCTATCGCATTGGCTCTGTCATCATGGCCGCCGGGTGCGTGGTCGATACTGTCCCTGCCACCTCGGGCCGTGCGTCTCTCTAGTTTTGATAGCTGGTTAATCAGCCGGTCATCAGGCGGAATTTGCACACGACCTGAATTGAGTGCTGGCAGCAGATCCAAATATAGCCCGCTTTTGGGTTTTTCTGAGGGCTTATACTCGATACCATGTCTTTTAAATTCGTCACCAGGCCAACTGCCTGCATATTTATCACCAGTAACTACCTGCAAGCCATAGGCTTTGAGTGTTTCGGCATATTCAGCGACGATGTCAGCCGGTGTACCGCGTCTAGCCCTCAGCAAATCCACGACAGTAAGCTTATCCTCAATATGCCCAATCGCCAGGGTAAATTCATCTGCACCACCACCAGTGGGATCGGTGAAAGCGTAGTATTTATGCGAATGGTCATAAGCTAACTCAAGTGGCTGCGGTCGAACTGCTCGCTCGATGACTTCTTGCTGTATGAATGTCTCCAGGTCGCTTCTAAACTGGGCTAAATATTCAGCACTTGCGACAGCCTGATCCCGCTCAAGTGCTTCATCAATCGCCCGTTGCGATAATGTTGGGTTCATTATTCTTGACGGTGCTTGAGCAACCAGAATATTACCGGGCTTGCCGTAATATCGCTGGTAGGTTTGCCATAATGCGCCTTTCTTTCTATAGGGGCTAGAAAGCGCGATCAGCTTACCGTTTAGGGTAGTCAATGCCGGCCTTAATGCGTTTAATATTTCCAGATCCGGATTTGCTGATTCGTCCGATCTCCAGAAAGCCAGTTCATCGGCAATAACGCAAGCGATTGTATAACCCCTCACACTTCTAAAACTGGCGGTGCCGACCTCAATACAGCATCTATTCGATAACTCAATTGATTCCCTATTTTGTTTGATAATCAGCCTCTGAAGCATTGGGTTTGACTCCATGAGGCCAGCAATATATCTCATTACGGTTCGTGCTTGTTTTCGATCAGCTGCCAACACCATAACCGTGGCAACTTCACCTGGGCTTAGTTTGCTTTGGTGATTATTAAAGCAAGCTTCCATAACAGCCAGCAGTGCGGCCATTTGGCTCTTGCCACCCCTACGCCCAATAACAAGCCATAGTTCTTCACAAGCTTGTTGGGGGCTGCCTGAGCGTCCTGTTATTGACTCAAAGGTCAGTTTTTCCTTACTATTCAACGGTAAGCCGTACAGTCCACTCAACAATGCAAGCCAAGCCGCCCAGGAGTCACCGGAAAATTGATTCCCGAATAAATCATGGTTAGTCATCATGTCGCGGATCGTAACTGACATTTAACCATTCACCTCTTTGGCTCTAATCCAATCGCTTAGATTCGGAACCTCTCTGGCTACACGCTCAAGACCCAGATCGGCCATCAGTCTGCGCAAGCTGTTAACGGCTGTGGTGTACACCTGGATATTAAGTTTGCCGCTGATGGCGTGTTCTGCTTCCTCCTGTTCGCACCAAGTCATTAGCGCGGCAGCACGACAGACAATAGCGGTCTTACACATTGATAGTTCACCGCCCAAATCACTCGATATATGAGCTACTAATTCCCGATATCTTCGTGCTGACCAAGTTCGACCATCAACACCTGGCAGCTTTCCCGGTGACATACCGGCAGAAAACTCTGGCTTTACTGCTCCTATTTGGTTGCTATCGTTGTGCATTTTTTCGAACCTCTATTGGTACATTTCTAGTACATTCTAAACTATAATCAACTATAACACATTGTGCCTATTGGTTATAGCGGTGTTATGCAAGTGATTATGTATCACTAGGTATAAGGGCAATAAACAAAAGCGTCAGCAGAGAAAAACCTTTGAATTTTTGATATTTTTTGGCCAAATTTTCACTTTTCATATCTATTTAGCAACTAACCAGCATAAAAGCTATATAATACAATTAGTTATCGCTAATCCACTATAAACTGAATGGATATTTACTCTTCTTTGTAACCCTTTGTAACCCTTTACTGATAACCCCTTATAAAAAAGGTGCGTATAGTCGATAAACTAGACAGGGGTTACAAGGGGTTACAAAACTCCTAAATTTTAAGCAATAACCCAATATATCTAATGCCTGATGACACTCCTTTTTCATGGCCTAATGATTTCAGTTTCTCACCAAATCGAGTCATGGATGGCACACCAACACCACCGTCCTGGCACCAATTCTTAAAGCTTTCGTATAGCTCACTCGCTTTGTGCCACTGGTAGATGGGTCTACCATCATCGACTATCTCTAAGCACCGCTCACTAATCCAGTTATCAACCGTCATTTGCATTGAAAAGTATTCAGTCACTTCATCATTGATTGCTTTGCAAGTGCCAACTTTACGTCCCTGTTCTATCCATTTCAGATGCCCATCAATCAACCAGTGGAGGACAAACCCGGATTCATTCCATAGTTTTTCAGGCAACCGGGCATCCTCACGCCCCACGAATGACACATTGAAAGGAACAACCTTTAGCCTTGATCTCATGGCCTGATCCAAGCTGCGAAGTTGTGGGCGGTGATTGCCGTAGATCAAATGTTTGTGCGTACGCCTGAAGTGGATAAAATCTGAGCGCATATAGCGACCTGAAAGCATCGCATCGCCTGTTAATGACTTCAGCTTGCTTTCAGCCCAGAAGTCTCCTTCCTCAGTCTCAGACGCTACAGCAAGTCTGCAACCTTTTAGATTCACAATCTCGGTTTTGTGTTCGCTGTTCCTTTTAGACATCAGGGTATCTGCGGGGATGGCTTTTGCATAATCGCCTAAAACACGCATAACCAGATCACCCAGAGTATTTTTGCCATTCCTGCCTGAGCCAATCCAAAACATTATCCAGTGATCTTCAATCGCACCAGATAAACATGCACCCAGGGCAATCTGTAGCCAGTCTATTAATTCATTGTCACCGTCAAATACTTCATCCAGAAACCTCAGGAATAGCGGGTCGCCTTTTATGCTGGGTGACACTGTAGTCATTAATGTAATGTTGTCGGCGGGGTTGTGTTCGTGCTTATCGCCCGTTAAGAGGTTGTATGTGCCGTCAGGGCAGTTCAGCAGATAATTGTCACCATCAAAATCAGACGCCAATCGCGCTAACCGTGGGTCTGATTCTGCAATTTTAGAACAGCCTCTAATAAAACTGTGTTTCGCTGCTGAAGCATTACCGGTAGTGTTGTATGCCCTGGCTAAATTGCGGAATGATTCAAACACTTCCCCCCGTTTATCCACTTGCCACCGATTACCGTCCCATAAAAACCACTTACCTCTACCGTGAAGATAGATGTACTCGTTTTTATATTTCTCAGCGAAAGCAAGCGTGACACTATCTTCAGTTGGCTTTTGCATTAATGCACCCACCACTGGCGAATCGGTCAGTCTACTAGTTATCAAATTGGTGTTGTTGTCCGCTTCGTCACCGAATGTTTCATTCAGTGCATATTCCTCATATGTGTTGTTCATGATGTCACCACCAGTTTACCCAAGATTGCAGGCACAATAAACTTATGTTGGTGAGGGATGAAATAAATAGCAACAGTGCTGTCTGGCCTCATTATTATAAATTTATCCGGCGTAACCCTATACCATCCGTACTCACCAGCACTATTTTTTAACACCTGGTAGTCATCACAAATCAAAACCGAAGGAGGTTTCCAACCTAAAGCGCGAAATACTTTTGTTGTTGTGCTATAATTAGTCATAGAAACCACCAGTTAATGATTGGTTTCATGCCGTCCAAAGCATAATAAAGAGCCTGCCTAATCGCGGGCTTTTTTGTGGGAGTGCTGTTCATGCTACACCCTCCTGCACCAATGCTTTCCGAAGATGCACCAGGTTGGTTTGAGCGGACTTGAGCCGCGACACCATCGAGTCGATACGAGCCAGTGTGAAGTCGCTGGCAAGTTCAGAGGCAGCGTTGTGCAATGATTCACCCAAACCCGGCAAGCTATTTCGCATGGCCTCAACATCCGGTTGATATAATTGCCGCACTAGGTCATTCTCAGCGCGGGTCATTTACGGGCTTCCCTGGCGGGCGTGATTTCTTGCGCATCAACCCAACGCAAAAGTGAAGAGTATTTATAGCGGACTTTGCGGCCTATTTTACAATAGTTCGGGCCCTTCCCCTCTTGCCGCCATCTGATAAGAGTGCGGGGCGTAGAATCCAAAACAGGGGCTGCTTCTGGTGTGGCTAGAAGATCATTTGAAAGATGCTGGTTGACGGTCATTTGAATGTCCTTGTTGTGAGCGTTGTGAACATTCTACGGGGGGTGTTTGCGTTCGTCACACCCCCTTAATTCAGGTATTTATGGGGGTGCAAACTACCAGGGCAAGCCCTCCTTGATCTTCGCGCCAGACGCTTCCCATTGCGCCCATTCCGGGTCATCCTTGTCGCGCTTATCCCATATTTTGATAATCGTTTTTTCAGTCAACCCGTATACTTCTGAAATAACCTTCGCTGCTGTCGTGGAGTGTTCCTGCACTGCTGGCACTGACCGCCACCGCTGGGAGGCATCATTTGTATGGGCGGGCAGCCCGTTTCCTTTAAGGTAGGCAACCTCCCTTCTGATATCCCTGTTCCGTTTCTCGTTTTTCTTAGGCCTACCTCTTTTTCTCACAGATTTCCCAAGTAGTAAATGAGACAGCACTTCACGTCCCCTCATATCAATCTCGGAAAGGTCACCACCATTTTCTATATAAGCGGCGAGCGCCTCACTGCCTCCCTTTGCAGACGCCCCGCTAATTAATTTAGCCAACCCAGTCATGCCAACCGCTCCCGCCGTATAGGTGTCACTTTATTATCATCGGTAGGGTTGCCGTTAATAACCAAAGTAAGACGGCGCTCCCATGCCTCAAGAGCCTCGCGTATCTCGCTAGCGTAGTGGTAGACATCATAAGTACCGATAATGCCTTTCTTAGTGTGACCAATGGCTAATTCAGCCACCAATTCAGGTACCCGTGACGCGCTCAAGCCTGTTCGCATCGTGCGGCGTAAATCATGCGGGGTCCAGTGCCCCCAATCGGCATGATCTTTACCACCTAACTGGTCATTCTTTCTAACCGCTGCAGACAGCGCGTTTACCTCAATTGATTTGCCGGCACTTACTGTAAAAACAATATCCCCCGGGGCGCGTTTGCGGCGTTTTGCCAGCCTATTAGCTTCGGCTTTTGCCTCTGTCAACAACACCAGCGCTGTATCAGTCAATGGAACAATATGCTCTGTGCCGGTCTTGCCTCGCCTTGCTCCCGGGATTGTCCATGTCTTGCCGTTGATCTCTGACCATTTCATTCCAGCAACCTCACCAGGCCGCGCACCAGTAACCAAAACCAGTTTGAGGGCAATGGCTGTAAACTTGTGAATCCCGCAAGTATCAACGCCCTTCCAGAAACCCTTTACCTCTTCATCGTCCAGAATCCGAGTTCGCTTGACTGGTGCCATGCTCTTAGCAACTTTTGCAGGGCGCATGGTCGCCACCGGGTTAGCTTCGATCAGCTCTTCATCTTCGGCCCAGGCATACAGGCTTTTTAGATTGGTCAGCAAGATAGCCGCTTGCCGTCCATGAGTTTCTGCAACCTTGCGAACCATTGCCCGAATTTCAGGGCGACGAACCTTGTGCAACTTCCATTGCCCAAACTCAGACACAAAATAACGCTCAAGTCGTGATCGCGAAGCCGCGCCCGTTAATAATTTGTCGTAGTGTTCGCTAGAAAATATCTCTACAGCTTCGGCAACTGTCGGTTGCTTTCTTTCAGTTCGGCGTTCATCCAGAATATCAATGCCGCCATCAATTTGACGCTTGTACTCTTTCGCTTTTATGCGAGCCGCTGCCAATGACCAGGTGGGATACTGTCCAATGGTCATGCGGCGGGCTTTACCATCAACGCTATATCGCAGAATAAACGACTGTACGCCCTTTGCTGTGACGCGCAGACCAAAACCTCTGGGAGCATCTTTGTGCTGATCATAGTAGAGCGAATAGCCTTTTTCGGGAGCTGTACAAGCCTCCGCCCCCGCTGTCTTTTTAATTATCAATTTACCCATGTGCTTGAACATCACTAAACCTCCGGTTGTTTTCGTGTATCGCATATGTACCAATATGTACCAGTATACTATGGCACCTAGTGGTATGCAACTGTCACTAGGTGGCACTGTACTGAATGAGGTTAAAGCATTGCTCTATATAGCTTTGAAGGCTGAAAGCTAATAACGGCGGGGGCTTGAATGTACCAGCGTGTACCACTAAAAAGCTTGTCTTTTAATCACTAGGTCGGCAGTTCGAATCTGTCCTGGGGAGCCATATTAGCAAGACACAACAGAGACTTAGCGTAATTGCTTCGTCTCTGTTTTTGTTTGTATCGTGGATGTCTGGTTTTGGTGCTTATATATAATGGAGATATTACAATTGGAGGGGTAATATCTAACAAGCTGAGTACGACTACAAAACAATCAAATTATTGTGTAAGTTCCTCGGCAATGTATTCATCAACATATTGAGTTAATACATCTAAAGGCAGCGGGCCATTTTTTAACACTACTTGATGAAAATCACGAATATCAAATTGATCATTTAGCGCAGTTTTTGCTTTTTCTCGCAGCTCTAATATTTTCATCATGCCAATTTTGTAAGCCGTGGCTTGAGATGCCATTACGATATGGCGCTCAACCATTTTTACTGCATCATTTCTGGAGTTTGGCGTGTTATTAACATAGTACTCAATGCCTTGTTCACGGCTCCATTTCATTGCATGAATTCCTGTGTCTACCACTAAACGGCAAGCACGCCATAACTCCATTGCCAGGCGACCAAAATCTGAATATGGGTCACTATACATACCAATTTCTTTAGGTAGTTTTTCTGAATAAAGCCCCCAGCCTTCGGTGTAAGCGGTAAAGCGGGAATACTTTCTAAACTTGGGGATGCCTTCTAATTCCAGCGCAATCGCCAGCTGCATATGATGCCCAGGCAGACCTTCGTGATAGGCTAGCGCTTCCATTTGGTAAGTTGGCATATTACGCATTTGATATAAATTAGCATAGTAAATACCAGGGCGGGCTCCATCCATAGACGGCGTTTGATAAAACGCTTTACCAGCCGATTTTTCTCTAAATGCTTCAACTGCCTTAACCGTTAGTTCAGCTTTTGGTTTTACAATAAAAAGCTCATCTAAATGGGTTTTCATGGTGTCAATAAAAGCCGTGGCTTCGGTCAGGTATTTTTCTCTACCTTCCTCATCATCAGCGTAATAAAACTGGTCATCATCGCGCATGAAGCCGAAAAACTTGTTCAAATCGCCTTCAAAGCCAACGGTAGTTTTAATTAATTCCATTTCCGCATGGATTCTGGCTACTTCGGTTAAGCCTGTTTGATGGATCTGCTCGGCAGTCATATCCGTGGTGGTAGTGCGAACAAGTGCATTATTGTAAAAAGCCTGACCATCAGGTAGTTTCCACACGCCATCTTGGGTATCTGCTTTTTCCTCAATTACCTTTACTGCCTGAATAAGGCTTTCATAGCCCGGTTTAACACTTTCTTTTAATGCAGTAACCGCGCGGTTGATAAGCGCTTCTTTTTCAGCAGCATCCAAATCTAACTTGTTTACCTTTCGACTAAAATCAGCCATTAAAGGACTCTCCGCGCCATCATCAAAAGGGACGCCTTTGATGATATTCTCACTATCACTAATCACATATGGATAAACAAATTTCGGCGCAATAATGCCTTTCTCAGCACGGATATTTAAGTTTTCTATTACCTGATCAAACAGTGCTGGAATAGCATTTAACCGGGAAATATAGTCTTCGGCATCAGTAACATCTTGAATTTTATGTTGATTAATGAGTAGCGCTGGTGCCGCAGAATGGTGGCCCCGCATTTGGTTCAGCGGATAATTATGCAAGCGCCATTTATAATCGTCGATTCGCTGTTGTAGGCCTTGCTTCATTAAGCTCAGGCTAACTTCTGTTTGTGGGTCGAGCTTGCTGGCATCAATTAAATTCACCTTAACCAGGTTGTCTTTATGAATTTGCAAGCCTTCTAACGCCCACTCTTCGGATAAATTATCCCACTTGTCTTGATCATCTTTTATCCCAAGAAAGGATTGAAACACAGGGCTACGCTTAACGCCTTGCATAAATATCGTTTCAAACAAGTCATTGGCTTTTTTTGCCTCAGTAATGGTTTCTGCGATAACTTCAGTAACTACCTCTGAAACCGACTGATCTTGAACTGCCTCATTAGTAACCGTTTCATTTTCTTCGCTGCAACCACTGATACTGACAAAAAAGAAAATAATTAAAAGACTTTTGACTAACTTCTGCATAGGAATTCCTGATAATTAGTTAATTTAAGCATTTAGAATGCATGATAAATTTGGCTGTTGATGCTAACACGAATAGGGTCTTTCCGGTATTCGCGATACCTGATGAGACTGTTTTGAAGGTACTACTAACTGCTATTCCGGATTGTCATAAATAATCATCAGACATTCTGTTTGTTCATGTACTCAGCAAGCCTCTCTTGCCCATTCTTATCTTATGTCGACATTTCAGTATTGATGCAGCACTAAGGCACTGCCGGTCTTCGATTACACCTATTCCAATTCACTCTCTCCTAAGTAAAGAGTAAATAATGCTTGCTTTTATCATTAATTGTAATTAATATTACAAATATGGAAGCGACAGCATCTAACTCGAGTAAGGCTAAAGTAGCAATTGCGAACGCTGTGGTGAAAATATGTCGCCCTATGGTGCGCATCTTGTTACGCAATGGTATTGCTTATAAAACCGCTGCTGAGTGGTTGCGATGGACTTATGCAGAAGTCGCTCGTGAAGAGTTCAAGCTTCCAGGACGGATAGAAAGTAAATCTAGAATTGCCATATTAACGGGACTCTCTCGTGTTGAAGTTGATCGACTGTTGAAGACCCCACCCCCGCATGAGACTACTTCAGTTGACCAGTATCACCGTGCCTCACGAGTTCTGGATGGTTGGGTACATGACCCTGAATACAGTGACAGTAATGGTGAACCATTAAACCTTCCATTCGATGGCCCTGCCCCATCGTTTAGTAGCCTAGTTGAGAGCTACTCCGGTGGTGTACCACCGCGGTCTATCAAAGACGAGTTAGAGCATGTTAAGAGCATAGAAGTATCCGCAAGCGGCCGAATAAGCCTCAAGAGCGCATATTTTGTGGCCCGTAACGATGAAAACACCCTCTACCAATTTGGAATTTTAGGTTCTGCTACTAAATCGTTGATGGAAACCATAGACCACAATATCTATCAATCTAGCGGCCCTGATAAAACACGTTTACAACTTATAGCTAGTAACGACAACATACCAGTCGATATTCTTGATGATATCAAACAAAAACTCCAGGAATACGGCCGTAAATGTGTGGTTGATGCAGATGATTATATGTTTGAGAAAACCGACAAGAAGTCTGCACAGGGAGCCGTAAGGCGTGCAGGTATAAGTGTTTATTATTTTGAAGACGATGATGTATCCATAGAAGAAAGTTAAACAAGAAAGGGTAGTTTCGACTAACCCATTATTTAAGGAGCACCAATATGAAGACCCAAAAAAGAAAGAAATTTAGAATGAAAAAATCACCCTCTGTGATGATGTTATTAATTTTACTGTTCATGTTTGTATCAATGCCAGTTCAGGCAGTTATTATTACCCAGAGCTTCACCGGCTTTTGGGCACAGCCTGACCATGAAAGCCAGGGCTTTGATTTTCAGGTTATCAACCAGAATGATGGCGTTACCCAAGCGATTGTATATTGGTACACATTTGACACCGTAGGTAACCCTATGTGGTTAGCTGGCATTGGTGATGTGGTAGGGGGTGAGGTTTCATTGGACCTGCTGACAGTAACTGGTGTTACTAACCTTCAGGAAAATGACCCTGCAACCCGTAATGAAGTTGTTTTAGCTACTGCTACATTTTCGTTCGGTGATTGCCAGAGCGGTACAGTTGAGATATCTCCGAAACCAAGCACTTCCACATCGAATAATCCAAATTCCATCAGTGGAACTGGGGGTATTTTTAGAATCCAACGTCTGACATCGGTTCAGGGCTCCAGTTGCAGCGGTGGAATCTCAGATGACAGCACCCCAGGTGGAAGCAGTTACGAAATTGAACAATTCATGATCAACACAGGTATTTACCCTAACGGTAACGCTCGTGCAAAATTCAAGCAGGACACATCTAGTTCCGAATTTGAAGTTGAAATTGAAGGTATACCATTAGGCATGTATGACCTCAGTGTTGATGGTGAAATTCGTGGCCAGATTGAAGTAATGAATGATGGTAATGAAACCGAAGGTGAGATTGAATTTGAATCTCCAGCTGACGAAGATGAATTATTGCTGGTCTTTGATCCACAAGGAAAAACAATCGAAGTATTAGAAGGAAACATAGTATTATTTGAGATGGTGTTTGCGCCTGCAGATCCCGGCACTACTAACCCTGTAGATAATGGAGCCCCACCATTTGCCAATGATTTAGAAACTGAGGTAGATTTAAATAACACGGGTTTAATCACATCGGCTAGAGGCAGTGTTAAGTTAGAGCAAGATTTAACCGAAGTGGAATTTGAAGTCGAAATTGAAGATTTACCGCTAGGTAACTACGGGCTTTACATCGATGGTGAAATAGTAGGTACTATCTCTGTAACAAACGGCGAAGGTGGCCCTGAAGGCGAGCTAGAATTCAGCTTCCCAGCAGATGCAAATGACTTAGTACTTGATTTTGATCCTCGCGGAAAACTCATCGAAATTCGACAAGGTGATGTTGGTGTGGTTCTGGATGTGAATTTCTGAATCGGTATTCAATGGAATGATAACTCCCTAGTCTGATTATATCTGTACAAGGAAGTACAGCCAGGCAACACCTTTACCAGCGCAGCCCCCACTGCGCTGGTTTTTTTTGTCTAAGGCTTTTCTGAAAAAAGGGCTAAAGAACGATTGGAGTGGGTCATGTCGACTGCCCTATTCCTGTAAATTAGTTCACATTGGAGTACCTGGAGGCTGATGTTAGTATAGGCTTGGGGTTTAGATTAAATCCCCAAATTCAGGAGAAAGTAGTTTATGCAGTACTTATGGAAGTTTGTTTTACTTAGCTTGTTGCTTACAAAATTGGCATGGGCAAATACACTGCCTGAAAAGCAGGAACAATGGATACAAGAGCGCTTGAGTTCTGGTGATCTCATGGGCATGGTTGTAGCCAGCGTAAAGGGTGACACTGTAAAGCTGCATACCTACGGTAAAATGTCAGAGAATGACCCGCGTCAACCTCAGACTGATAGTCAGTTTGAAATAGGCTCTATCAGCAAAGTATTTACCAATCTATTACTGGCTGAGATGGTGGCTAAGGGTACGCTTGCATACACCACTACACTAGTTGACTTATTACCCAATATAGAATTCACAAACCCTGCCGTGGGTGAGATAACACTACAAGAGCTAGGCACTCACACCTCAGGGTTGCCACGCTTGCCAGCAAATTTAATGATGACTAACCCTGCAGACCCTTATCAGGATTATAATACGAAAGATTTACTTGAGGCGATCAAAACTACACGCCCAGATCAAGAGCTTCAGAAAGTAATATCTTATTCAAATTTTGGCGTTGGACTGCTTGGCTACTTGTTAGGGCAGGCAGATAACAGCACTTATTTTGAAGCGCTTGAAAAACACATTCTAAAGCCTTTAGGCATGAACACTATAACTACCACTGACACAGATTTATTGTTATCTGGTCATAGTGCTGGAAAAGCTGTAGCCCACTGGCATTTTGATTCTTTAGCTGGGGCTGGTGCGCTGCGAAGTAATGCCAGCCGACTAGCTCGACTGTTTGCACCCTGGTTATCTAAAAACCCAAAGCAATTAGTACACAATACAAGCGCTGATTTAGAAATTGTTGCCACTAGCGACAAACAGCCCTCGGTAAGCCGGACTTGGATGGTATTTGGCGATAATCAAAATAAAATCTATTGGCACAATGGGGGCACAGGTGGGTTTAGTAGTTTCGCAGGCTTTAACCCAAGCACCAATGAAGGCTGGATTGTATTATCCAATAGCAACTACGACATTACTCGCTTAGGTTTAAGTTTGTTTAGCAATACCCCAGCACCGACACCTGCTTCGCCAAGCACAACAAGTGAGGACTTCAGCGAATACTATGGGTTTTATGCAATTAGCCCAGATTTCGTACTGAATGTGTTTTCGCAGGAAGATAAATTGTTTGTGCAAGCAACCGGGCAGGCAGCATTGCAACTAGCTGTAAGTGGCGAAGATAAATTCACCCTGTTGTCAGTTGATGCTCAGTTGGTTTTCGAGCGCGATGCTGCGGGTAATATAAATCAAGCTGCTCTGCATCAGAATGGAGCAATAATGCCAGCGCCTAGAATAGCCAAAGATACGAGCATTCAAAGCTATACTGAGATTAAAGCCGATGAAGTTACATTAAAGGCTTACACCGGCAGATTTGAACTGGCAGCTGGTGTGGATTTCCAGATAAAGGTCGAAAATGGACAATTAATGGTAAAGCTTAGTGGTCAAGCATGGTTGCCTGTCTTTGCTTATGATAAAGACAAATTCTTTTATAAGGCTGTGGATGCTCAACTAACTTTTAACAGAGAGGAAAGCAAAGAAGTTGTGAGCTTAACATTACATCAAAACGGAGCTAACCAAACTGCGCCGAAGCGCTGACTGTCCAAGGCTTACACTGGTTATTTACGCAATGGGTTTTTGTATGCTAGACAAGTGCGTAAGAACCCTGGTACTGCATTACTGTCTAAATCCTGAAGTTCGTGTAGGATAGTTCGTGTAGGATAGTTCGTGTAGGATAGTTCGTGTAGGATAGTTTCGTGTAGGATAGTTCTGGTAGAGTGTTTACCCTGTTTGAGCTTTATCTGGACTCTGCCCAGTTTACTAATTAAGAGGAAATAGTTGTGAAGAAGTTTTATGTTGTAACGATATTGATAGCCGCATTATTTGGCTGTACAAACTCCACAATCAGTAGTGATGCCACCGAAGCTGCAGCCACTATTTATTTTGGCGGCGATATCATTACTATGGAAGGTGATAAGCCTAAGTATGTCGAGGCAGTAGTTCAGGCAAACGGAAAAATTGTATTTGTAGGAAGCAAAACACAAGCCGATAAAAGCTATAACAATGCACAGCAACAAGATCTAAATGGCAAAACCATGTTGCCGGGATTTATTGATGCGCATTCACATTTTGCGAATTTTGGTTTACAGGCAGTTGGAGCGCAAATTTTACCACCACCCGATGCGGGGGCTAATAATATACCTGCCTTGATTGAGATTTTAAAACAATGGGGAACGCCGGAGAACATTGCCCTCACAGGCTGGATTTTTGGTATGGGCTTTGATGACTCGGTTCTAGAAGAGAACAGATTTCCTACTAAAGATGATTTAGATAAAGTTGCCACTGAACATCCTGTTTTTTTAATACATATTTCCGGGCATTTTGCAGCGTTGAACTCTAAAGGATTAGAGCTTCTTGATATTACTTCTGCGACCGAAGACCCTAAAGGTGGAAAAATTAGACGCATGCCTGGTACAAACGAACCTAACGGCGTTTTAGAAGAGTTAGCCGCCATTCCACACATGCTAAAAGTGTTGCAACCTAAAACTAATGAAATCGCTAATAAATTTTTCACAGCAGGCCAAGACATGGCGCTATCGTATGGTTATACCACAGCTCAAGAGGGCCGAGCTATGGAAAATCAGGAGATGCTAATAACAGCGGCAGAGAATAATTTTTTCAAGATTGATGTGAACAGCTATATTGATTACGCCTTTATGGATAAATACATGGGCTCTAAATGGGATAGTAAAAACTATGTAAACCACTACAGAATTGCGGGGGTAAAAATAACCTTGGATGGCTCTCCTCAAGGAAGAACAGCCTGGAGAACCGTCCCTTACCTGCTGCCGCCGGATGGTGCTGATAATGATTATTTAGGTTACCCTGCTATACCACAGGATAAAGATGTAGAAGCTATTTATGCAAAGGCTTTTGAGAATGATTGGCAAATATTAACACACGCCAATGGAGATGCTGCCATAGACCAAATGATTAGAACCATGAAAGTTGTCGCCGAAGAATATGGAAATGACAATAGAAGAAGCGTGCTTATTCATGGCCAATATGTAAGAGAAGATCAATTAGATTCACTAAAAGCATTAAATGTAATCGTATCATTGTATCCGCTGCACACTTTTTATTGGGGCGACTGGCATAAACAAATTATTGGCGACAAATTGGGTAATAAAATAAGCCCCACCAGAACTACATTAGACAAGGGTCTCAGGCTAACAATACATACAGATGCCCCCGTAGCACTACCAAATATTATGCGCATGGTTGGGATAGCAGTTACTAGAACCTCACGCTCTGGATTAGTGATCGGAAAAGAAGAAAAGCTCACAGCTTATGAAGCATTAAAAGGCGTTACCGACTGGAGTGCTTACCAACATTTTGAAGAACATACAAAAGGCACTATTACTGTAGGGAAATTATCCGACTTGGTTATCCTGTCTGATAATCCATTGAAAGTACCAGTTGATGATATTGAAGACATAGTTGTGCTTAAAACCATCAAAGAGGGAGAGCTTGTTTATACTCGCTAACTCATTGATAAGCCTTGCCGTTTGAAATCCAGACATAATGAGTCTGCCAAATGGTGACTGAGGAATAAGACTAAATGGCAAATGCAGCTGTGAAAGTGTAGGCTGTTGATGCGTTTTATCTGCAAATATTTCCCTATGGTTTATACTTACCTGAGCGATTTTTTCTCAGCCTGCTACCCTAAATAGTTTTACTTACTCGGGATAGCACCTTAAATAAAAAAATCTGGTGCCTGTTTTACACCCAGTACTGATAGCAACCTAAGGGTATACAAAATGAAGAATGTACTTTTAACAATATTTGCAACTTTAATTCTCAGCAGTTGCGCCAGTAGCACGCCAAAAGTCAAACAGTCCACTGTGGATTTTGATAACGCGGTGACAGCAGAGGGTGAGGAACTGATTTGTGTTTCAGAAAAAATAACCGGCACTCGCATTAAGACAAAAACCTGCATGACAAAGGCAGAAAAAGAAGCGGCACGGAAAGATTCGGAAGAATTTGTTAACCGTCTTAAACGCACGCCTGAGCTACGGGGTAGCGAACCGCCTAGATGAAGGTTATCGGTATAGGGCTCAGCCCTATATTGGCTTTCGTCGGTGCAGTGATTACATTGAAAATTTGAGCGCATAAGCGAAATTAATGACACTACTAAATAAGAAATTCATCTCCTTGTTGGTAACCGTCGTGACATTCTCTCTTTTAAGTAATGTTGTTTCTGCCCATGGCAATTCTGAAAAGGGTGCTAATTGGTACTTGAGCACAACCGTATCGGTATACGATAATGTTACTGATGCTGCCTATACCGCTGTCAACCCAGCAGTTATTGGTAAGTTAGCGGCCGCAAAAACTGGCAAAGACAAATACGATATCAAACCGTCTACATCCTTAGCTAATAACAAAGCAGCGCTGGCATTTGTGCAACAAGATTGGGGTGATCACTCCGGTGAATACCTGACCGACTTCCGCAGCACTCGCTATCGCAATGATAACTGGGTATTTACTGTTATCAGTTCGGTAAATAATGCGGAAGTAACCTTGAACTGGAGTGATCGTAATAAATTCATAACCCAGCCCCAGGGTAATATGACTACCAATAAAGAAAAGCCTAGCCTCGATAGCCGCATCTTGATGCGCCTAAGCCTAATTGATTTATCGACAGGTGAAGTTGTTGATGCGCTGACTGCAGATGGCAGATTGAATAATTACAGATTTAACATGGCTGATGGCGAACAGCAGCGCGAATTCCGTTGGGTGCTCGGGCCGGTTAGAAGCAAACACCTTAAAGTAAGCAGGTAACAGTGTAAGACCTGATATTTGCAGCTTTCCAATTAAACCAAAACTTTCAAGCAGAACTTTCACAACTTTCAACAACTTTCAACAACTTTCAAGGACAGACGCTCGCCACAACTTTCAAGGACAGACGCTCGCAACTTTCAACGAACTTTCAAGGACAAACTTTCAAGGACAGACGCTCGCTAGAGGCATTCCCGTTTTTGCCACGAGAGAAAGTCTCACATTGCCGACAATAGTGCGGGTAAAATTACTTGGTTTTTATGAAAAATAGCTGTATTACCCGATACAGGAGCCGGGGTCTAGAGGAACTTCGTGTGGAAGTATCCCGTATACAGATATACGGTGGCTGCATTCCCAAGGCGTAACCAAAGCCACCGAGGCAGCTTTTAGTCCAGTATCAGTGGCCTTCGGAAAAAGCCGTTAAGCGGCAAGAATGGCAAACGCTCAAATATTGTACTAAACTGAGAACCAGTTCAACGCACAAAGAGGGATTCCGGTGGCAATAGATACACCCTCGCATAACGAATAAGGATAGATTGTGAGAGCGAAGCGATCCACAATCTTATCCTATTGTTGGACAAGCCCGTGGTACTTTATATAAGAAAATATCTTTTTTGAAATCAGGTGGTGTGAGGCTCATTTTTGTA